>NZ_QAIH01000199.1:0-4945 GCF_003060895.1 Acidovorax sp. HMWF029
GCAGGGGTCGTGGCCATGGACGCATCAAGGGGGGCAGAACAACCATTGTTGTTGCGACAGGATTTCTTGACAATCCCATGAAGCATTGACACTCTGTATGAAAAATTTTGACAATCCGCCGGCTGCCGACCGCCTGGACCTCTCGGCCCTGACCTTGCTGGTGGAGATCCTGGACGCGGGCAACCTCAGCCTGGCGGCGCGCAAGCTCAAGATGAGCCGCGCCAACGTGAGCTACCACCTCGCCCAGCTCGAAAAGTCGGTGGGCGTGCAGCTGGTGCGCCGCACCACCCGGCGCGTGGAGCCCACCGAGGTGGGGCTGCGCCTGTATGAACATGGCCGCAGCATCGTCAACGAGATCCTGGCGGCGCAGGAGACCATCGCCACCCTGGGCAAGAGCCTGCAGGGCCGCGTGGGGCTGAGCATGCCCGTGGGTTATGGCCAGGTGGTCATGGCCGGGTGGCTGATCGAGTTCAAGCGCCTGTACCCCGGCATCCTGCTGGAGGTGATGTTCGAGAACCGCGTGAGCGACCTGGTGCGCGAGGACGTGGACATCGCCATCCGCATCATGACCGAGCCCCCGCCCACGCTGGTGGCCCGCCCGCTGGGGGCCGTGCGGTATGTGGTGTGTGCTTCCAGCGGCTATGCCCAGGCACAGGGCCTGCCCCGGCAGCTCAGCGACCTGGGGGCGGTGCCTCTCATCTCCGCAGGGTTCATTGGCCGCGAGCTGCGCGTGGCCGCCTACCGCAACGGCCAGCGCGAAGAGGTGCTGCCCCGGCCCACGCTGCTGTCCGAAAACATGCTGTTCCTGCGCGACGCGGTGCTGGAGGGCCTGGGCGTGGGCCTGATGCCCGACTACGTGGTGCAGGGCCTTGTGGACCAGGGCCACCTCGTGACTGCGCTCGACGACTACCGCCTGAGCGTGTTCGGCACGCAGATGTTCTTGCTCTACATGCCCAACCGCTACCAGACCAGCTCGGTGCGCACGCTGATCGATTTCATCCTGGCCAAGGTGGGTGAAGGCCACGCGGCACACCCCGGCGGCGCGCCCATAATGCCGCTGATGTCCACTGCGCGCACCCCAGCGCCCTTTTCATGAACACACCCAACCCCCCCAAGCGTTTTTCGATGATCCGTGAATTCCACCTGGCGGACTGGTTCACGCTGGGCAACGCGTTCTGCGGCGTGGGGGCCCTGTTCTCTGTGATGTCGTACCTGGAGACGGGCGACATCGTGCACATCTACTTCGCCTGCGCCCTTGTGCTGGCCGCGCTGGTGTTTGACGTGCTCGACGGCCGCATCGCCCGCTGGCGCCAGAAAAGCTCGGCCATGGGCCGCGAGCTGGATTCGCTGGCCGACGTGATCTCGTTCGGCGTCGCCCCGGCCATCATTGCTTATGGCTGCGGCATGCAGGGCCTGTACGACCGCATCGTGCTGGCCTACTTCGTGGCCTGCGGCGTGTCGCGCCTGGCGCGCTACAACGTCACGGCCGAAACGCTGTCCGAAGGCACGGGCAAGGTGAAGTATTTCGAGGGCACGCCCATCCCCACATCCATCGTGCTGGTGGGCCTGCTGGCCCTGGCCGGCGCGATGGGCGCGGTGCGCGAACACCTGTGGTTCGGCAAGGTCCTGATCGGCGGCTTCACGCTGCACCCGCTGGTGCTGGTGTTTGCGGTGTCGGGGTCGCTGATGATCAGCCGGATTCGAATTCCGAAACTCTGATTGCTACAAAAACAATAGCTGCTAAATTAATGTGGTTGCGCGCAGGCAGCCATTTTTGTTCATATTTCAAGGTGCAGCTGGCCGCCGGTTCACCAGCACAATGCCCGCTGCCACCAGCACCAGTGCCGCCACCAGCCCGGGCGTGACCGGTTCGCCCAGCCAGAGCGCGCCAAACAGCAGCGCAAACACGGGCGTGAGAAACACAAACACTGAGATCTTGGTGGCCGGGTAGTGCGCCAGCATCCACATCCAGGCCAGGTAGCTCACAAACGCGCCCACCAGTGCCTGCACCAGCAGCGAGCCCCAGGCAAACGCGCTGAACTGCCAGACCCACGCCTCGCCCAGGCCCAGCGACAGCACCGGCAACACGGCCGTGCTTACCGCCACTTGATAGAAAAGTTGCTTTGCTGGCGCCACGCGCGCCAGCGGGGTGGTGCGGATGACCACCGTGGTCAGCGCCCACATCAGCCCCGCCGCCAGCCCCATCAGGTCGCCCAGCCAGGCGCGGGGCAGGGCGGCATTGGCGGGGCCCAGCAGCCCGTCGCCCAGCGCCAGCCCCACGCCCACAAACGCGGCAGCCAGGCCCAGCCATTGCCAGCCTTGCAACCGCTCGCCGGGGATGAAGCGCGGAAGCAGCAGCGCCACCCAGAAAGGTGAGGCATAGAGGAAGACGGTAAGCCGCGAGGCGGTGGTGTACTGCAGGCCCAGGTAAATGCACGCAAACTCGCCCGCAAACAGCGCCCCCGCCAGCAGCCCGGCCCGCGTGGCCCCGGCGGGCTCGCCCGCTGCCGACAGCCGCACGCCACGCCACAGGCACCAGGCGGCCACCGCAACCGTGGCCAGCGCAAAGCGCACAAAGGCCTGGAACACCGGCGCCACCTCGGCCACCGTGGCCTTGACCAGCACCTGCTGGAAGCCCCAGAACATGCAGCAGGCGAGCAGCACAGAGATGGCGAGGGCGTCGAGGTGGGTTTTGCGGGTGGAAGGCATCGGGGGATTATCAAAGGGGTGTTGCGCGCGGGCGGTCGCTTGTGTGGCGCGGCCGGGTGGCCCCCGCTTCTGTGCGCCTATAGCGCTGGAACAGGCGCTTACATGGGCCCACGGTACACTTTGCGCCTTCTGAAACAGCTTCCCGCGCTCCTTTCCACGCCCTTCATTCATGGCCCTCACGACTGCGGCCCAGGCCCGCAACAGCTTTGACCTCAAGAGCGCCTCGCTGCCCGTGGTGGCCGTGCTGCTCAAGACCACCGACGCCGCACAGTTTGCGGCCGACCTGGCCGAGCGCGTGGCCGATGCCCCGGGCTTTTTCGACAACGACCCGGTTCTGATCGATCTGGCCCCCGTGCGCGAGGCCGAAGCGCCCATCGATTTCGCCTCCATCGTGGCCGAACTGCGCCGCCACAGCACCCTGCCCGTGGCCGTGCGTGGCGGCAGCCCCGCCCAGATGGAGGCTGCGCGCGCCGTGGGCCTGGCGGCTTCGCCCGATGCGCCCCCCGCGCGTGCCGAGGCACCCGCGCCGGTGCAGGAAGTGGTGCGCGAGGTGATCCGTGAGGTTGAGGTGGAAGTGGTGCGTGAAGTCCCGGTGCAGGTGCCCATGCCCGGCCCCGGCACCGTGGTGGTGGACAAGCCCTTGCGCTCCGGCCAGCAGGTGTATGCGCGCGGCGCCGACCTGGTGGTGATGGCCGTGGTGAGCTTTGGCGCCGAGGTGATTGCCGACGGCAACATCCATGTCTACGCCCCGCTGCGTGGCCGCGCGATTGCCGGTGCACGGGGCAATACCGAAGCCCGTATTTTTTCGACCTGCCTGGAGCCCCAACTGGTCTCCATCGCAGGCATCTACCGCACCACCGAGACCGAGCTGCCCGCTGATGTGCGTGGCAAGCCCGCCCAGGTGCGGCTGGAAGGCGAGAAGCTCCTGATCGAGCCGCTGGCCTGAGCCCTTCATTCCCCATTCGTATCAACCCACAGAGAATCAGCAACACATGGCCAAAATCGTCGTCGTGACCTCCGGCAAGGGTGGCGTGGGCAAGACCACCACCAGCGCCAGCTTCGCATCCGGCCTCGCCCTGCGCGGCCACAAGACCGCCGTGATCGACTTTGACGTCGGCCTGCGCAACCTGGACCTCATCATGGGCTGCGAACGCCGCGTGGTGTATGACCTGATCAACGTGATCCAGGGCGAGGCCAACCTGAACCAGGCGCTCATCAAGGACAAGCAGTGCGACAACCTGTTCGTGCTGGCCGCCAGCCAGACGCGCGACAAGGACGCCCTGACCCAGGACGGCGTGGAGAAGATCCTCAAAGACCTGGCCGAGATGGGTTTCGAGTACATCGTGTGCGACTCGCCCGCCGGCATCGAAAGCGGCGCGCTCATGGCCATGCACTTTGCCGACGAGGCGCTGCTGGTGACCAACCCCGAGGTGTCCAGCGTGCGCGACTCCGACCGCATCCTGGGCATGCTGGGCAGCAAGACCAAGCGTGCCATCGATGGTGGCGAGCCCATCAAGGAGCACCTGCTCATCACGCGCTACAACCCCAGCCGCGTGGAAGACGGCCAGATGCTGAGCCTGGAGGACATCCAGGACATCCTGCGCATCAAGCTCATTGGCGTGATCCCCGAGTCGGAAGTGGTGCTGCAGTCGTCCAACCAGGGCACGCCCGCGATTCACTCGCAGGGCAGCGATGTGAGCGAGGCCTACAAGGATGTGATCGACCGTTTTCTGGGTGCCACCGACAAGCCGCTGCGCTTCATCGAGGCTGAAAAGCCCGGTTTCTTCAAACGCCTGTTCGGGAGCAAATAAGCCATGGCTTCTTTCCTCTCCTTCCTTCTCGGCGAAAAGAAGAAAACGGCCAGCGTGGCCAAGGAACGCCTGCAGATCATCCTGGCGCACGAACGCAACGGACGCAACGCCTCCGAGCCCGACTACCTGCCCGCGCTGCAGCGCGAACTGGTGGCGGTGATCTCGAAGTACGTGAAGATCAATCCCGAAGACCTCAAGGTGCACCTGGAGCGCCAGGACAACCTGGAAGTGCTCGAAGTCAAGATCGAGCTGCCTGATACGGTGCGTTGAAGCGCGGCGCGTCAAGCGCCGTGCGAAAGGCCCTGCCATGCTGTCCCATGTGTTCCTCGGCGTGAACGACTTTGACCGGGCGATGGCGTTCTACAGCCCCGTGCTGGAGCGCCTGGGCCTGGTCTTGCGTTTTACCGAGCCCGCCCGCCCCTGGG
>NZ_QAIH01000199.1:4972-6317 GCF_003060895.1 Acidovorax sp. HMWF029
TGTTCCTCATCGGACGGCCCTTTGACGGCCAGCCCGCCGCGCCCGGCAATGGCGTGATGAATGCGCTGCTGGCTGCCGACCGCGCCACGGTCGATGCGGTGCACGCGCTGGCCCTGCAGCACGGCGGCCGTTGCGAAGGCCTGCCAGGCCTGCGGCCCGAGTACCACGCGAACTACTACGGGGCGTACTTTCGCGACCCCGAGGGCAACAAGCTCTGCGTCTGTTGCCACGGCGACGCTTGAGCCTGCCCGGCAGCTGTTGTCAGCGTGCGTGTTTGGCGAATTTGCCCGCAAACGCCTGCGCAATGCTCAGCCCGCGCTGTCCGGGGACCAGCGTGGCGGTCTGCCCGGCGGCGATGGTGCCGGGCCGCTCCACCGCCAGGTAGTAGCCACAGCAGCCTGCCACTGCCATGGCACGGCCTGCCTGGGCAAAGCCCATGATGGTTGTGAACTTGAAACAGGGCTCGCGCGGTGCTGTCACGCGCAGCACGCAGTCGGGGAAATGCCATTCATCGCCGACAAACACTTCGTGTTCCAGCGGGCCGTCGATGGTGAGGTTCTCACCGAGGAAGCCCGGCGGCAGTGCCTCGTCAAACAGACTCACCCCACGCTCGCGGCGCTGGGCCTGCCAGAACGCGTAGTGCGCGGCAGGGTAGGCATACACCGCCTTGGCCAGACCGCCATGCACGCTCAGGTCGGCCTGCTCGTCGCCTGCCAGGCCCAGCGGGCCCACGGCCACGGGGCCAGGGACCGGTGTTTTGCCGATGGCGCTGAGGATGGAACGCTCGCCCATCTTCAGGCGCCGGGCTGTTCCGATGTTCACGTGGCGCACGACCACCGTAGTGGCTGTCACAGCGGGTGCTCGGTGTAGAACTTGCCGCCGTGGTACAGCAGGGGCGATGCGCCTTCGCGGTGCTCGCAGCGCTCCACCTCGCCTACAAAGATGGTGTGGTCACCCTCTTTGTACTGACTTCGGTTGAAGCACTCGAAGGTGGCGGCGGCACCGGCAAGCAAAGGGGCTCCGCTGATGCCGGGGCGGTGCTCCAGCCCAGCCCAGCGGTCGATGCCGCGAGTGGCAAACCGTTCGGCCAGCGCTTTCTGGTCTGCGGCAAGCACATGGATAGCGTAGTGCGAGCCATCGGCAAACGCGGGCATGGAGCTGGCGCCATGCGACAGGCTCCAAAGTACCAGTGGGGGCTCCAGCGACACTGAATTGAACGAGCTGGCCGTGAGCCCCACCAGCTCGCCCGAAGCATTGCGGGCGGTGACGATGGTCACGCCAGTGGCGAACATGCCCAGCGCATTGCGGAACTCGCGCGTGGAAAAGCTCGGGGGCAGGGCAAGGG
>NZ_QAIH01000200.1:0-2523 GCF_003060895.1 Acidovorax sp. HMWF029
CAGCGGCGCGCGCCGGGGCTGCCAGGTCACGGTGGCCGTCACGGCCACGGCAGCCACCGACAAGGCCACCGCCCAGGCCGCTACGCCCAGCGAGGCAGGCGTACTACCTGTCGGGAGGGCTGCCAGCCACAGCGACAGCAGCAGCAGCAGCCACCCGGCCCGGCGCAGCTGTTGCAGGTGGCGGGCCGCACCTTCGCGGCCTGTGGCGTCTTCGTGGTGGCGATCCATGCCCAGCGCAATGGCCGACCAGGCCGCAAAACACAGCAGAAAAGCGGACATGGTGCTCAGGCTCCCGAGGTCGAAACGGACACGTCGGGTGTCGCAGGCGATGCGGCAGCAGGGGGCGTGCGTGGTGCCTTGGCCGCAGCCGCTTTGCCGTTGGTTACTCGGCCCGGGCGCAGCCGCCATGACAGCCAGCCCAGCAGCAGCCCGGTGGTCAGGAAGGCCAGGTCCATGCTGGCCCACACCCATTCACCCGCAGGCAGCGTGATGCCCAGGTGGGTGTGTGTGGTCAGCGCATTGACGACCGGGAGCAGCGCCCACACCAGCCCTGCCACGCCCAGTGGCACCGACCAGCCCACGCGGCTGGGCCGCACCACGGCGCAACCCAGCGCCCACAGCAGTGCCAGGCCCCAGGCGCTGAAGAACCACGCCAGTTCCACATCGGCCCGGCCTTCGGTGCCCAGCGGGATCAGTCGGTTTGATGCGATGTACACGCCGCAGGCCAGCGGCAGGCCCGCCAGGGTTGCGATGTTGATGGCAGCCACCAGGCGCTCGCCAAAGGGTGCCTTGGGCGTGGCTGCATCCGCTGCGTTTGTGGCGCCTTTGCGGCTGGCCTGTGTCAGCGACTTGGCGCTGCGCTTGACCGACCACAGCACCATGCCCGTGGCGATCATCAGGCAGCCCAGAAGGCCAAAGCCAAACAGCGCCCAGCGCAGGCCGGTGTCGGCAAACCGCGCCACATGTAGGCCCACCAGCACGCCATAGGTCTTGACCGCGGGGCCGGTGGCGTCGGCCTGGTCCAGCCACTGGCCGGTGGTGGCGTCAAACAGCAAGCGCGGCGGGCGGTATTGCAGGCGGTCGCCTTCGTGGCGGGTGACCTCGACCACGGCGCGGCCCTTGGCGTCGCGGCGTGCCTGCACGCTGCCGATGCGCCCGCCGTCCCAGCGGGTGCGGGCCTCGTTCAGGATGGGCGCGAGCGTGATGGCGGGAAGGGGTTCTACCTTGTCGGCGGCGCCACGGCGGGCGCGGTTTTCGGCTTTGTCGCCCTGCAGGTCGGCAAAGTACGCGTTGGAGTCCACGCCCTTCTCGCCCTTGTAGGCCGTGGCAATGCCGGAAGGCATGTACAGCGAGTGGAAGATCATCAGTCCGCTGAAGGTGATCATCAAATAGAACGGCAACACCAGCACGCCGGTGACGTTGTGTGCGTCCAGCCAGGCGCGCTGTCCGCCCTTGTTGGGGCGGAAGGTGAAGAAGTCCTTGAAGATACGGCGGTGCGTGATCACGCCAGTGATCAGCGCCACAAACATCAGCATGGTGGCCACGCCCACCACCCAGCGGCCTTCGAGTGTCCAGCGCCCTTTCTGCGCCGTGCGCAGCTCGAAGTGGAAGCGGTAGAAGAAGTCGCCACCCATGGTCTGGCGGGTGTCGATGGCCTCGCCGGTCTGCGGGTTCATGCGCATCGTCTCGAAGCGGCCGTTACCAGTGTCGCGCCACAGGATGTTGACGGCGGGATCGCGGTCGTCGGGCAGGTGCATGATCCACTGCGTGACGTTGGGCAGCTTGCGCACCAGTGCGTCCAGGGCCTTTTGCGCCACCTGCGGGTCGGTGGCATCCACCGGCTGCAGGCCATGCATCTCGGGGCGCATCCACAGGTTGAACTCGTTCTTGAAGAAGGAGAGCGTGCCGGTGAGGAAGATCGCAAACAGCAGCCAGCCCAGGATGAGCCCGGCCCAGGTATGCAGCCACGACATGGCCTGGCGAAAACCTTCGCGGTCGTTGGGGGCCTTGGGGACTCTGGCCTTGCTGGGGGTGTCGGTGGCCGCGTTGTCAGGGGCGCGCTCTGGCGCGGCGTCGGGTGTCAGTGTGGTGGTGCTCATGCCGCCGCCTTCATCCATTGCGGTGCCATGGCGCAGGCGCCCAGTACCAGTGCGGGCAGCAGCGTGCCACCCCACGCCCCCCAGGCGGTGCGCGCATAAAAAGCCCAGCCTGCGGCAGCGGCATACACCAACCAGGCGAGCATGGTGGCGGTGATCACGGCCTCCACACGTGGCATGCACTGCGCAAGCAGCAGCGACATCGCCGCCGTGAAGCCTGCTGCCAGCGCATAGCCGCCCCCCACTGCCGCCACGGCGCGCGAGGTGACTGCCAGCCGGTAGCGCCAATCGGCGCGGGCGGTTTTCATGGCCGAGCCCGGGTGGCGCCGGGCGTGGAAGGCCGAGAGGAAAGGGGCAGCGTCCCTGCAAGGCAGGGGCGGGCGGTGTGGCGCAGCATCAGCAAAGAGGCTCCAGGCAGGTGTGTGTG
>NZ_QAIH01000200.1:2533-14178 GCF_003060895.1 Acidovorax sp. HMWF029
GCAAAAAACGCACAAACGCTGGCTGCAGCTGGCGGCGGGGCCGGGGCTGACTGGCTTGCTGGCGGGCGCGGGAATCAGGTGGTCACAGAACCCGGCCGCGGGTCGTAGGCATGCATTCTACTTTTGTTGAGAAGCATTCGCATTTGTGGATGCGGGAATTTTCTGCCTTTGATGTGCACTTGCAACAACCCGTGACGACTGGGGGCGTGGTGGCCTCGGGGTGGGTATGCGTGAGGGTTGTGCGCGGGCACAAAAAAACGGGCCTTGGCCCGTTTTTTTGATTTCTTCTTTGCTTTTTTCGTGGAGCGCTCTGGAAATCTTTGAGGATCAGTCCGCGTCGCCCATCTGCGACTGCAGGTAATTCTGCAGGCCGACCTTGTCGATCAGGTCAATCTGGGTTTCGAGGAAGTCGATGTGCTCTTCGGTGTCGTCCAGGATCTTTTGCAGCAGGTCGCGCGAAACATAGTCGCGCACGGATTCGCAGTGGGCAATGCCTTCCTTGATGGTGGCCTGCGCGCCTTGTTCGGAGCGCAGATCACAGGCCAGGATCTCGGGCACATCCTCGCCCACTTGCAGCTTGGCCAGGTCCTGCAGGTTGGGCAGGCCGTCCAGCGTGAAGATGCGGTCCATGAGCCAGTCGGCGTGCTTCATCTCGCCGATGGATTCCGAATACTCTTTCTTGGCCAGCTTGTCGAAGCCCCAGTGCTTGAGCATGCGGTAGTGGAGGAAGTACTGGTTGATGGCTGTGAGTTCGTTCTTGAGCTGCGCCTGCAGATGGCCGATGACTTGTGCGTCGCCTTTCATGGGGACTCCTTGTTGTGTTGTGTAGTGCTGATGCCGCCCCGATTGTCGTGACCCCCGTCAACCCGTGCAACGCAATCCCATGTTTTCGCGCACTGGCTGCGTTTGATGTTGAGTTGTGTTCGCGTTCAGGCAGACTCATGGTGTCCACCTGTATGCCCGCACCCAATGGCCAAAAAATGGTTGTCGCGGCGGGGTAAACGTGGCCCATTTGCAAGCTGCAACGTCATTCAACGTATGCGGCGCTGAGCGCGCGGCGCAACTTCAGAGCACACCATGGCACAGCCAATCCCCTTCCTCCATTTACCTCCAGTTGGCGTGACCCGCATGTGGGTGCGCGGCGCAAGCCTGTTATTGGCCTTGGCCGCAGTGGCTTTTCAATCCAATTCCGCGGAGATTCATCCCCATGAACTCGCAACGCTGCAGCAGCAAGTTCAGCGTACGGGTTGGGTTAGGGTCTTGGTGACTTTGGATCGCAACGCCTGGCGCACTCGGTCGGAAGAACAGACATTGCGGCTGCAGGCCCTGGCCGACCGGCTGTATGCGGAACTAGGCGATTCCGCTTTTCCCACGGGCCGCACGAACCGCGGATTTGGGTGGATTGGGTTTTTCACCGACTCAGCGGGCATCGCCATGCTTTCTCGCACCGCGTTGGCCGAGAAGTTTTCCATGGATTCGACGACCAGAAGCTGGGGGCGTGAACGGGCGGGGGATGGTAGCTTTGAGGCTATCGACGATGCGCTCATTGCCTCACCCACCGTGGAGGTGGATTTGGTGCTGGCCACTGACGAGCCGCCGTATACCCTGCTACCCGATGGCAGCACCCGCTTTGATGGCCCCTCGGAAGTGAACGAAGTGCTGGACCGCCTGCTTGCCGAGCCGTTTGCGCAGCACATCCAGGGCATCGATCGAAGCCAAAACCCCCAACTCGCGCCCGTGGTGCAGGCCAAAATTGATCGGGTGGCGTTTTTTGGATTGGTGGAAAGCGTGCATGTGCGGGCGGTGCGGCCGCGTGGCTTTGTGCGCCAGCCGTCGGCCATCTGGCATGAGGACGCTTTGCGGGTCGCGGCGCGTGAAGGTCGTGCGGAAATCCATATCCTCTTGCGAGGTGGCGTGACTTACACGCACTTGCCTCGCCAAAGTCCCAAGGCACGCATTTACCAGATGGATGCCAACACGCGCGCGCTAGGCGAGATTCTCAAAGCCGCCGGTGTGGGGGCGTTGCCCGTGCTATCAGAGGTCGATGCCCACATGGGGCTGGTGCACCTTGTCATCACCAGGCCCCAGCTTGAAAAGTTGTTTGCCCAACGGGACCCACGCATCCTGAGCGTGGATGTAACCAAGGCGATGGCTGGGCTGTCCAGCAATAACTAACCCGTGTGGTCTGGCCCGAACGCGTGGCTATCCCACAGTGTTGACGCCAGCGGCTCTATGCGCATCGGCACCCGCACAACCGCGCCGCTCCAGTACGAGCGGGAGCAGGGCAGTCGTCGCCACGCCCGTACGCAGTGGCATCAGCAGGTGCAGGTGCAGGTGCAGGTGCAGGTGCAGGTGCACGGTCGAGAATCTGTTTTATTTGAGTATTTGATGTCCACAGAGGGAAGCACTGATGCACTTGCCTACTGCTTACTGCCTCCGCTGCGGTGCGGAAGCGTCCATTTATAGTTCATGACAATTGATTTAATTAAATCAATTGATTGGATTCATGGTCTCAAAGGGCCTAGACTTCAGCCCTGTTCAGTTAACCAACCAACCTAAAGGAAACAGCAATGTCCCTGATCAACACTCCCGTTCAGCCTTTCAAGACAACCGCTTTCGTCAACCGCAATGGCAAGGGTGAATTCATCGATCTGACCGAAGCCGACCTGAAGGGCAAGTGGTCCGTGCTGATCTTCATGCCTGCCGCCTTCACCTTCAACTGCCCCACCGAAATCGAAGACGCTGCTGAGCACTACGCAGAATTCCAGAAGGCCGGTACCGAGGTCTACATCGTCACGACCGACACGCATTTCTCGCACAAGGTCTGGCACGAAACCAGCCCCGCCGTGGGCAAGGCCAAGTTCCCTCTGGTTGGCGACCCAACGCACCAGCTGACCAATGCTTTTGGCGTGCACATCCCTGAAGAAGGTCTTGCACTGCGCGGCACGTTCGTGATCAACCCCGACGGCATCATCAAGACGGCCGAAATCCACTCCAACGAAATCGCCCGCGACGTGAAGGAAACCGTGCGGAAGCTCAAGGCTGCCCAGTACACCGCCGCCAACCCCGGCCAAGTGTGCCCCGCCAAGTGGAACGAAGGCGCCAAGACCCTGGCCCCCTCGCTGGACCTGGTCGGCAAGATCTAAGCTGCCACCGATTCGGCAGAGCCCCTTGCGTGGGGCTCCCCAGCCGGACAGCGTCATGGTGCCTGTGCGCCATGCCGTCCGGCTTTTTTACGCCTGTACTTCGCCGTATTCCGCCTTTTCTCAGGCTCCGTTGCGGCTTCAGGGTTGCCAAAAGCGGCCCCAGCCCCCAACCTATAAATCGAAATTCAAAGGACACCACCATGCTCGACGAACAACTCAAGACCCAGCTTTCCGCCTACCTGGAGCGCGTGCAGCAGCCGTTTGAGCTGGTGGCATCCCTGGACGACAGCGAGACTGCGCGCGACATGCGCGAGCTGCTGACGACCATTCAATCGCTGCGCAGCGACAAGATCACGCTGCGCACAGACGGCAACGACGCGCGCAAGCCCTCGTTCAGCCTGCAGCGCGTGGGTGCCGCCAACAGCCTGCGCTTTGCGGGCCTGCCCCTGGGCCATGAATTCACCTCGCTGGTGCTGGCCCTTTTGTGGACGGGCGGCCACCCGCCCAAGGTCGAGCCTGAGGTGATCGAGCAGATCGCTGCGCTCGAAGGGGACTTCAACTTCGAGGTCTACATGAGCCTGACCTGCCACAACTGCCCGGATGTGGTGCAGGCGCTGTCGCTCATGGCCATCGTCAACCCCCAGGTCAAGACCACCGTGATCGAAGGCGGCGCCTTCCAGCAGGAAGTGACCGAGCGCGAAATCATGGCTGTGCCCATGGTGTTCCTCAACGGCAAGGTCTTTGGCTCGGGCCGCATGTCGGTCGAAGAAATCGTGGCCAAGCTCGACACCGGCGCCGCTGCCCGTGACGCGGCCAAGCTCAGCGCCAAGGCGCCGTATGACGTGCTCATCGTGGGCGGTGGCCCCGCTGGCGCTGCAGCGGCTGTGTACGCTGCCCGCAAGGGCATCCGCACCGGCGTGGCCGCCGAACGTTTTGGCGGCCAGGTCAACGACACGCTGGCGATTGAAAACTACATCTCGGTGCTTGAAACCGACGGCCCCAAGTTCGCTGCCGCGCTCGAAGCCCACACCCGTGCCTACGACGTGGACATCATGAACCTGCAGCGCGCCGACAAGCTTGTGCCCGCTGCGCAGCCCGGTGACCTGATTGAGGTGCAACTGGCCAACGGCGGCTCGCTCAAGGCCAAGACGGTGATCCTGTCCACTGGCGCCCGCTGGCGCAATGTGAACGTGCCCGGCGAAGCCGAGTACAAGAACAAGGGCGTGGCCTACTGCCCGCACTGCGACGGCCCGCTGTTCAAGGGTAAGCGCACTGCGGTGATCGGCGGCGGCAACTCGGGCGTCGAGGCCGCCATCGACCTGGCTGGCATCGTGGCCCACGTCACGCTTATCGAGTTCGCCGACCAGCTCAAGGCCGATGCCGTGCTGGTCAACAAGCTCAAGAGCCTGCCCAACGTGACCATCCACACCAATGCGCAGACGACAGAGATCACCGGCGCCGACGGCAAGGTTAACGGCCTCAAGTACAAGGACCGCGTCACCAACGTGGAGCACCTGGTGCCGCTCGAAGGCGTGTTCGTGCAAATCGGTCTGGTGCCCAACACCGAATGGCTCAAGGGCACGGTGGAGTTGTCGCGCTTCGGTGAAATCATTGTCGATGCGCACGGCCGCACCAACCTGCCCGGCGTGTTTGCGGCGGGCGACTGCACTACGGTGCCGTTCAAGCAGATCGTGATCGCAGCGGGCGAAGGATCGAAGGCCGCGCTGAGCGCGTTCGATCACCTGATCCGCATGCCGGTGGTGGCTGGGGCCGCGTGATTTGAAAGAAAAAAGGCCGCTTCCGCGCTATGGTAAAGCGCTGATAGCTATTAATTTGATAGCTTTATTGCGCTGAAGCTGTTCTCAATACAAAGGGGCCATGGGCCCCTTTGTCATTTCTGGGCCTCGGCGTGTTCTCCCAGCAACACCACCAGGCCCTGCGCCAGTTCGCCGCTCCAGGCGTAGTAGTCGTGCCCGCCTGCAAACTCCTGGTAGTGCACCGGGTAGCCCTTGGCCTGCAGCACTGTGCGCAGGTGGCGGCTGGTTTCGAGGATGCCGCCGCCGTCGCCCGTGAGTGCATGCTCCATCAACCCCGCCGTCATGAAGAAACGCAGCGGTAGGCGGTCACGCTTGGCAAATTCGCGGGTGAGCCATTCGCCCTCGCCAAAACGGTTGAAGTCCGGTTGGTGCGGCACGTTGCCCGGCCCCCACCAGAACGAGCCCGATAGCGCCAGCACGTTGCCAAAGGTCTGTGGGTGGCGGAACCCCGCCCAGGCCGAGGCCAGGCCACCGTAGCTTGATCCGGCCACCACCACATCGCGCGCATGCGGCGAGAGTTGCGGATGCCGTATGCGCAGCCAGGGCATGAGTTCCAGGGCCAGAAAGTCGGCAAATGCGGGGTTGGCGGGCAGTTCGCTGGCGCGCAGTGCGCGCGTGGGGTTGCTGACAAACACGGCAGCCACTGGCGGAATGCGGCGCTGGGCGATGAGCGCATCCAGCAAAGCGGGCATGTCCACACGGTCCAGGTAGGCCTCGCGGTCGAACAACACCAGCAGGGGCAGGGCAGCGCTGGAGCTGCGGTTGGCCGAGGAAGGCAAGTAGATGCTGATGTCCCGCTCGTTGGCGAGCAGCCTGCTGGCAAGCCGGGTGTGCTCCAGTGTGCCGCGCGGGGTTGCGGGCGAAGCACTGGCTGCCAACCAGGGCTCCTGAAGTGCGCCGGGAAGGCGCAGCACCGAGCGAGCCGCAGTGCGGTCGGTCGACACGGCCAGGTGTGTGGGCGGTGGGGGCCACAGGGGGGTTGTGTTGAGCGGGTCGGGCTGGGCCACAGCATCTTCGGCCTGAGCGCGTGCCATGCGGTCGGCGCCTGGCGGGATGGTGGCGTCGGGCACGATCTGGTATGCAGCGCGCAGGCCCGCTGGCAGCCGCAGCGTAAGGAACCACACATCGCTGTGCGCCAGCCGGGCCAGTACAAAGCCGTTTTCTGCGCGCATGGCCCATGACACCTTCACGCTGCGCGTGGTGGGTGTGCCGCGCCAGAGGAAGGTGACAAGTGCCTCTTGCGCGTTGGCGCCTGGTTCTACCAGCGGGCTGCCGCTGGTTGTCACTTCACGCCAAAAGTTTTCGGTGTTGCCGCCCGCGGCCAGTGCGGCGCGCAAGCGCTCCATGCGCGGGCTTTCCAGCACGGGCCCGGGAGTGGCTGACGGGGCCGCCACGGTGGCGGGGGCCGGAGCGGTGCTTTGCGCCTGGGCGGCCACCGGGCCTAGGGTGGCCAGGGCCACCATCAGCAGAAGCCACCGGGCTGCGGGTTGTGGGGTGGGGTCAGAACTTCGCATGCAATGCAAGGTAGTAGCGGCGGCCGTCTTCGTTGAAGTCGGCCGAGGTGGTGCGGTCGAAGGTCTTGTTGGTCAGGTTCAGGATGCCGCCACGCAGCGTCAGGGCCTCGGTGACGCGCCAGCCCATGGTGAGGTCGGCGATCGCGTAGCCCGCCTTCTTCACCTTGTTCTGGCCACTCGAAGGCACACTGATGAACTGCGCGCTGTGGTAGCGCAGGGCGCCGCTCACGGTGAGTGTGGATGTGGCGCTCCAGTCGGCGCCCAGATTGGCCACGTGGCGCGGGCGGTAGGTCAGCGGCAGTGCGATGGCGCCGCTGGTGTTTTTGGCATCGGTGTAGGTGTAGTTGGCGCGCAGGTTCCACGCAGCCGAGGGGCGGGCGGCCCAGCTGGCCTCCAGCCCGCGTGAGCGCACGCTGGCGATGTTCTGGTAGCGGAAGATCGGGCGGCCGTCCGGCAGGTAGCCTACGAAGTTGTCGTAGCTGGGTGCGAGCGCCCGGTCGGCCGTGCGGTTGGTGATGTCGATCATGTTCTTCAGGTCGGTGTTGAAGAACATCAGCCCGCCGCTGTGGATGCCCCGGGCGAACTGCAGGCCCAGCTCCTGGCTGGTGCCCGTTTCGGGCTTGATGGCGTTGCTGCCCACGATGTAGCAGCCCACCGTGGCGCTGCCACATGACACCGACCCCCAGTTCGGGCTGCCCTGCAGCAGCGTGGGTGCGCGGAAGGCGCGGGACACACCGCCCTTCAGGGTGACGGCATCGTTCAGGTGGTACACCGCATAGGCGCGTGGGCTGTTGTGGCCGCCGAAGTTCTCGTGGTGGTCGAAGCGGTTGCCCAGCGTGATGGCAAGCTTGTCGGTGATG
This sequence comes from Acidovorax sp. HMWF029, assembly GCF_003060895.1. Lineage (GTDB taxonomy): Bacteria > Pseudomonadota > Gammaproteobacteria > Burkholderiales > Burkholderiaceae_C > Acidovorax. The sequence continues at coordinate 9,871 of NZ_QAIH01000200.1, forward strand.
CGGATCTCGTCCTCAATGAACAGCGCCCACTGGCCGATGGAGGTCTCGGGGCTGGCATTGAAGTCGGCGGTGCCCGGCAGGCCGCGCAGGTTGGCTGGATCGCGCAGTTTTTCGTGGCGAATGTCGAAGCCCGCCGTGATGAACTGGTTGCCCCAGCGCACGGGGATGTTGACCTTGCCGCCCAGGCTGGTGGTGCTGGCTTTGTTCGGGTTGACCTGGCCCGTGACCATGCCGGTGAGGTTGCGGATCTCGTCGGCCGCGAAGGTCAGCTCGCTGTTGCCAAAGCCCCATTGGCCCTTATGGCGCAGCGACACGGCATCGCGCTCCATCAGAAAACCCGCGTGGTCGCGCCGGCTCGTGTCCACGTCTGCGGTGATGCTCTGGCGGGCATCAGGCGTGAAGGCCAGCTGCGCCCCGAACAGGCGGTTGCGGATGTGCTGCAGCCCGGCTTGACGCGTGCCGTTGGCGGCGGGCGAGTTGATGTTGCCATCGGCATCGCGTTGGTCGTACGCGCCGGTGAGCTTGACGCCCAGCGTGTCTGCCACCACTGGGCCGGCAAGCGAGAAGCCCGCCAGGCGGCTGTCGCCCGCGTCCTTGTCCTGCTGCACTACAGTCTCGATGCGGGCAGAGCCGCGCCATTTTTTGCCGATGGGGCGCGTGATGATGTTGACCACGCCGCCAATGGCGTCCGAGCCGTAGAGCGAGGACATGGGGCCGCGCACGATCTCGATGCGCTCGATTTCGTCGGTGGGTACCCAGCCGGTGTCGTAGTCGTTGCCGCGAAACATGGCGCTGGTGGCGTTCACGCGTTTGCCGTCGATCAGCATCAGCGTGTAGGCAGACCCCAGGCCGCGCAGTTGTACGCCGGGCACCTGGTTGCCACTGCGGCTCAGCGTCACGCCCTCCACCGTGCCCAGCAGTTCTGCCAGTTCCTGCACGGGGCGCATTTGCAGGTCTTCGCGGGTGATGACCGAAATGCTGGCGGGCGCTTCGCGCAGCTCCTGCGCATTGCCCGAGGCGGTGACCACCACGGTGGACAGGGCGGCGGGCTCGTTGGCCGGGCCGCTCTGGGCCTGTACATGCCCCTGAGCCGCTGCCAGGGCCAGGCACAGGACGCTCAAGCGCCAGGAGGGGAGAGCGACGGCTGCGCGCCGGGGGGCGCGCGAGGAGACATGGGCACACATGGAACGGATCCCTTGATGGTATTTAAATGAGAATGAAACTTGTTTAACATTGGGAGTGTCACATGTTGAGGGCCTTTTCATGTTTGCGAACTCCCCGGAATCCTTTGCGCTGCACCCAGATGGCGCCCCAGCCGGTGCCGAGTTGGGCCTGAGTGACCTGACGCGCAACCTGCACCTGCTGGGAGCGGACTACCGCGTGGTGGTGGCGGCGCGCAGCCCGGCGGCTGGGGCGCCCGTGTTGCGCGGCAGCGTGGACACCCAGGAGTTGCGCCCGGGACTCGTGCTGTACCGCACGCTGGTCCAGGACTTGTGCACCATGCGCACCTCCAACCTGCTGCACCCGGGGCTCAAGCTGTGCATGCTGCTCAACGGTCGCACCGAACTGGCCTATGGCAGCCGGCACCTCGAATTGGGTCCGGGGGCCGCACAGGGCGAGGCGGTGCTTGTCAGTCTGGCCGAGCCCGACCGTTTTGTGCGGGAGTGGCGGCGGGGCCGCAGCGAGCGCAAGGTCACCCTCACGCTGCGGCCGGAATGGCTGGCGGCCGCAGGCATCCACGACGCGGCGGTGCAGCGCTTTTGCCGCCAGCACCTCGCGGTGGCGCCCTGGCGCCCCTCGGCCCGAGCCCTTGCGCTGGCCGATCAGCTCACTAGCCCGCCGCCGCTTGCGCCGGGCCTGCAGCGCCTGTGGTTGGAGAGCCGGTGCCTGGACATCGTGGTGGAAGCGCTGGGCAGCGTGGCGCCGCAGCCCTTGGTTTCTCCGGTTGCGACCCAGGGCCTGGATGCGCGCAACCACCGGCGCCTGCGCGCGTTGCGGGATTTTCTGGATAGTGGCGCTGCCGATGGCCTCACGCTCTCTGCGATTGGTCGCCAGGTGGGCATGAGTGCCGCGCATCTACAGCGCCACTTTCCGCAGGTGGCGGGCACCTCGGTGATTGACTATCTGCGCCAGCGCCGGCTGCTGCGCGCACGGGATGCGCTGGAGCGGGGCGAGGTCGATGTGGCCGCCGCCGCCCACCTGGCGGGCTACACCAGCGCCGCCAACTTCGCTACCGCGTTCCGGCGCCGCTTTGGCATCACGCCGCGCCAGGCGCGGCAGCGGGTGTGAAAACCTGTTGGGCGTTTGCCATGCCCAGGCGCTGCAGAACAATCTCGATAAATAGCATTGATAACCATTCTCATGTAAAATAGACGCTCTTTTGCCAGCGCACGCAGCGGATGCCCCAGCGGTGTCGGTGTTTGCAGAGCCAGCTTCCTGTCATTGGATATCGACCAGAGAAGAAGGGCTCCTCCGTGGCGCACACACCATCCGCACTCCATTCCCGCCGTTTTCCCCTCCGCCCCGTTGCTTGGCTGGTGGCCTGCGCCTTGGGCGCCGCATGGAACGCCCATGCGCAGGGCACTCCTCAGCCGTTCGGAGAGTCCCAGCTCATGGCCGCTGGCCCGGCGCTCAAGGAAGTTGTCATCAGCGGCTCGCGCAGCGAGCAGGATCGCGACGAGTTGCCCATGAGCATCGACGTGATCAACGCGCAGGCCATCGAAGAAGGCCAGGTGCGCGACATCCGCGATGTGGCGCGCGAGCTGCCCAATGTGTCGGTGACCCGTTCGCCCGCCCGCTTCACGCTGGCCAGTGGCTCCACCGGCCGTGAGCAGAATGCGGGCTTCAACATCCGGGGGCTGGATGGCAACCGCGTGCTGATGATGGTGGACGGCATTCGTTTGCCTCGCAGCTATGTCTTCAGCGCCAACGCCTTTGGGCGAGACTACCTGGACATCGGGCTGCTGCAGCGCATCGAGGTCGTGCGCGGCGCCACGTCGGCGCTGTATGGCTCTGACGGCATGGCAGGCCTGGTCAACTTCATCACCGCCGAGCCCTCGGCCTTTCTCGAAGGCGACAAGCGCATTGGCGGCCGGGTCAGCCTGGGTTATGACGGCGACGAGCATGGCAAGCGCGTGGGCGCCACGGTGGCGGGCAAGGCGGGCGACACGGTGCAGTGGCTGCTGGGCGGCAACGTCACCCGCGCCAGTGAGCTCGACAACATGGGCACCAACAATGCGGCCAACGCCGACCGCACCCGCCCCAACCCGCAAAAGGACCAGAGCGGTGCGCTGCTGGGCAAGGTGATCCTGACGCCGGGCGGCGGCCAGCGCCATGTGTTCACGCTGGAGCATGTGGACAAGACCTCCGACTACGAACTGCTCAGCGCGCGCTCCAAGCCGCCGCTGGCCGCCACATCGGTGCTCGGCTCCACATCGTTCACCGACATGCAGCGCAGCCGGGCCACGTGGGAAGGCTCGTGGCGTGTGAACACCGCGTTTGCCGACGATGTGAAGGCCACGCTGAGCTACCAGGACGCCCATTCGCGCGAGTACATCACCGAAGACCGCAACACCGCCGCCGACCGGGTGCGCGACGTAACCTATGACGAGCGCACCTGGCAGGCCAACCTGCAGGGCAGCAAGGTGCTGCGCAATGGCGGCCCATGGGTGCAGAAGATCACCTACGGGCTGGACTACGCCTCTGCCCAGGTCGAAAACCTGCAGACGGGCGTGACGCCACCTGCGGGCGAAACCTTCCCGCTCAAGCGCTTTCCGGACACCACCGAGACCAGCACCGCCCTGTATGTGCAGGACGAGTTCGTGAACGGCCCGTGGAGCATCACGCCCGGCGTGCGCTTTGACACCTTCCGCATCAAGGCCGACCAGGCGGGCTTTGGCGCGCAGGCCGTGTCGCTGTCGGGCAATGCGACCTCACCCAAGCTCGGCGTGCTGTACCGCGCCAGCGAGCAGTGGAGCGTGTTCGGCAACTACGCGGCGGGCTTTCGGGCGCCCAATGCGGGGCAGGTCAATGCCTTCTTCGAGAACACGGTGGGCAACTACAAGACCGTGCCCAACGCCAACCTCAAGCCCGAGAAAAGCCAGAACTTCGAGCTGGGCGTGCGCGGACGCATGGAGCGCTTGTCCATCGAAGCCGCAGTGTTTACCGGCCGCTACAAGGACTTCATCGAAGACCTGCGCCAGGTCAGCGGCACGGGAGCACCGGGCAACCCGCTGGTGTTCCAGTCGGTCAACATCGGCCGCGTCAAGCTCAATGGCTTTGAGGTCAAGGGCGACATGCGCTGGGGCC
>NZ_QAIH01000201.1 GCF_003060895.1 Acidovorax sp. HMWF029
CAACGCCCCTGCCCGGCTACACACTGGCCACCCCCGGCCGCGGCCAGCGCGTGAGCCTGGAGCGCGGTGTGGCAACCCGCAGCAAGAAGAACCCTGGCAAGCGCTCCAAGAAGGGCGGCTGATCGCCAGATCGCCATGGGCCGGTGCAACACCGGTACTTTGCAAAAAGCCCTCGCAAGAGGGCTTTTTGCTTTATGTGCACGCTTTGCCAACCAGGCCCTACACAGGCATCGACCCAATGTCCCTGCGCGCCATCTCCAGCAGCCACTGACGAAACACTGGCAAGCTGGCCGCCGTGTGGCGGCCGGGCAGGCGGCACAAAAAGTAGCCACGCTGCAGGCTGATCGGCAGGTCAAACGGCGTGACAAGCCGGCCCGCCTCTAGCTCCGCACGCACCAGGCAGCGCTGCACCAACGCCACCCCCATGTCGGCCAAGGCCGCCTGGATCAGGATGGAAACCTGATCGAACACCGTCGATAGTTCGGGCTCCACCCCTTCGACCCCGGCGGCACGCAGCCACTGGGCCCAGTTTCCAGGCGAGGTGGAATGGGCTAGCAAGGGTTCGGCAACCAGATCTGCGGGGCGCCGCCAGCATTGCCTGGCTGCACGTGCAGGGTGGCACACGGGCACCACTTCGCGGCCGATGAGGTAGTCGCACTCCCAGGTGGGCCATTGCGACGGCCCCAAGCCGGTCAGGATGGCGGCATGCGGTGTGGGACCAGAAAAATCCTCGTCCTTCCGATAAGGGACGAAACGCACGCGTACCTCGGGGTGCCGGGCCTGGAAATCCGGCAGGCGCGGCACCAGCCACACACTGGCCAATGTGGGCACCACCGAAAGAACCAGCTCCATGGTCTGCGAGGGACCGACGCGCAGCACCTCACTTGCCGCTTCAATCGCGGCCAAAGGCTCCCTCACGGCCTCTAGCAATTGTTCGCCAGACTGGGTGAGAACCATCTGGTGCGCACTGCGCCGCAGCAGCACCTTGCCGTAATGGGTCTCCAGCCGCGCCACCGCCCGGCTGATGGCACCCTGCGTCACACACAGTTCCTCAGCCGCCCGCGAAAAGCTGCCCGTGCGCACCACCGTGACAAAGGCATGCAGCTCAGACATGGATGCGGAATGAAGACGCATAGGGCACAGAAGCGTGAAAAGAGGCGAAAGCTAAAGCAATGGCGCGATGACGGTTGTATGACCAATGGTAATGCGGCAATGCAAGACTGTCGTTTGCGGGCACTCGCTGTTCGCAGGAGACTTGTCGGCACCCTTTGACCACCGCGACAACCCACCACCATGGCAACCATCCACTCCCCTTTTTCACCCGTCCGCCGGGCCGCGCTGCTGATGCTGGCCGTTGCACCATGGAGCGGCATGGTCCACGCGCAGGCAAGCTACCCAGACCGGCCCATCAAGCTGATCGTGCCCTTTGCGCCCAGCGGCTCCACCGACCTGGCGGCCCGGCTGATTGCCGAATTTGCAAGCCGTGAGCTGGGCCAGCCCATCGTGGTGGAGAACAAAGCGGGTGCTGGCGGGTCACTGGGCATGGAGCAAGTGGCCAAGTCACGCGCGGACGGCTACACCCTGGGCATGGCCACGATGAGCACGCATGGCTCCAACGCAGCCGCGTATGGCAGCCGTATGAAATACGATGCCTTGCGGGACTTTGCCCCCATCTCTAACGTGGCCACCGTCCCCAGCGTATTCGCGGTGCACGCGAACTTCCCCGCCAAGACCATGCAGGAGTTCATCGCGCTGGCCCGTGCCAACCCCAACAGGTACACCTTCGGCTCTCCGGGTACAGGCTCACTGGGGCATGCAAACGTCGAGCATTTCTCAAGTTTGGCCAAAATCCAGCTGCTGCATGTCCCTTACAAAGGCGCGGGCATGGCACTCAACGACGCCGTCGCCGGACAGGTCGATGGCATCACCGACAATCTGCCTTCAGCGCTGCCCCATATCAAGTCAGGCCGTCTGCGCGCTCTCGCAGTGCTGTCGGACAGCCGCTCGGCCCTGCTGCCCGACGTGCCGACCTACAGCGAGCTGGGCTTCAAGGAAATGGGCTCAGGGGGCTGGTTCGGTGTGGTGGCCCCAGCGGGCACACCTGCCCCGGTAGTCAACCGACTCAACCAGGCGATCCACGCGGCCATGAGAAAACCCGACTTCATCAAGAAGATGGACGACGCAGGCGCCACCCTGATTCCCGGCACGCCGGCGCAGTTCGGCATGCAGATCCAGCAGGCGCTGGAGCGCTATGCGCGCGTGGCAAAGGTCGCCAAGCTGACGGCAGAATGAGCGCACTGCACATGTACAACGGGCAACCTGCATTTACCCTGCGCACCCCGGTGGCGTCTGCCATCCCGCTCGTCTGCGACTCCCCGCACAGTGGCACCATCTACCCGGAAGATTTCGGCCACGCGATCCCCCGCGCACTGCTGCGCGCCGCTGAAGACACCCATGTGGAAGCCCTTTGGCAGGCGGCACCGGACGTGGGCGCCACCTTGCTGGCGGCGCATTTCCCGCGCAGCTATATCGATGCCAACCGCACGCTTGACGACCTGGACCCGGAATTGCTCGAAGCGCCCTGGCCTACGCCGCTGGCCCCCAGCGAAAAGACCCGCCTGGGTTATGGCCTCATCTGGCGCAACGTGAACGCCACCACCCCCATCTACTCCCGAAAACTCCCGGTGGCCGAGGTACAGGGCCGCATCACACGCTGCTACCAGCCCTACCACGAGGCTCTTGCCAGCGCCATCGAGCGCACCCATGCGCAATTCGGCGCCGTCTGGCACCTGAACCTGCACTCGATGCCCAACAACGCCTACGAGCGGCTGCAGATCCAAAGCGCACACCCCCTGGCCGACTTCGTGCTGGGCGACCGCGACGGCACCACCTGCGAGCCAGCCTTCGTGGACCTGGTAGAGCAAGAACTAAAAACCCGGGGGTACACGGTGGCGCGCAACAACCCCTACAAGGGCGTGCAGCTCATCGCCCAGATCGGCCAGCCCGGACTCCAGCGGCACAGCATGCAGGTGGAAATCCGGCGGCCGATCTACATGGACGAAGCCAGCCGTGAGCGCAGCGCCCAGTTCAACGCCGTTCAGCGTGATCTCACCGGTGTACTGCAGGCCATTGCCCGCTACCTCCGAGATCACTCAGCAGTACGGCGAGAAAGCTCAAAGGATCAACCGGGCTTATTACTGTAGGCACTACCAGTGAAGCCCCGACAGATAGCGCCAAAGAGGGTGTGACTGAACGCTGCATCTCTGCAGAAGGCCTGCTTTAGTGGACTGCTTGCCACAATTCGACTATTCCAGCTCCAGGGATGCAGGCAAGGTTTCCGTCTGTCCCCGGGCCGGCAGGATGATGTGAAAGGCAGCACCGCTGGCTGGCACGTTTCGGGCGTAGATCTGCCCTCCCATCGCCTCCACGATCTTGCGGCAGATAGCAAGCCCCAGGCCCGTGCCCCCCGAGCCGTCCTTGGTTTTGCTCGACTGCACAAACGCCTCAAAAATAGTCTCGAGTTCGGACTCCGGAATGCCCGGCCCCTCGTCCTGCACCACCAAGTGAGCTTGGCCTTGCGGATCCATAAAGCCCTGCAGCGTGATGGTGCTGCCCGGTGGCGAGAACTTGATGGCGTTGGCCACCACATTGCGGATCACTTGCTGAAAGCGCAGCGGGTCAGCCTTCGCCACTAGAGGCGTATCGGACAAATCCACGTCCATCATCAGATGGCTGCGTTCCAGCAGGGGCTCCAGCTCGCGAATGACAGGACGCACCACGCCGCGCAGGTCGATGCGCTCCAGGTGAAAAGTTCCCACCGTGCTCTCCAGCTTCGAAACCTCCAGCAAGTCGTTCACCAGTGTCAGCATGCGCTTGCCCGCAAGATGGATGTCTTCAAACATCTCGGCCAGCTTGGGCTGAGTGCGCCCACGCAACATGCCCAGTTCGGCGAATCCAAGGATGGACTGCAACGGGGTGCGCAGTTCATGGCTCATGTTGGCCACAAACTCCGACTTGGCCCGCGACGCCTCTTCGGCTGCATCGCGAGCCTCTCGGGTGGCGCGCTCCGCCTCGCGAAACTCGCTCACGTCCATCAGAATGCTTAGCACCCCGGTCACCCGGCCATGTTCATCTTCAATCGCCGCCTTGGCGATCCGGGTGTCGCGCCGAGATCCATCTCCATGGCGGACCTTGATCTCTAACAATGCCCGCCCGCCCCAACGTAGCAGCTGAACGTTCGAGGCCTGGTGCACCTTGGCCTCGTCGGCGGGGAGGCAAGAGACAAGCTCTCGACCCAGCACCTTTGCTCGCTGCCACCCTTGGTAGTGCTCCCAGGCCTTGTTGACCAACACGAACCGCCCCTGGTCATCGGTAACCGAGATCGGAAGCGGATTGGTCTCCAGCAACAAGTCCTGGAACGCCAACTGCGCTTGCAACTGCTGCTGCGCTATCCAACGCTCAGTCACATCCACCGCACTGCCTGCAAAGCCAGTCACACGCCCTTCAGAAAGCAACGGGACAACAGCAAGCTGCAACATCATCTCCTTGCTCTCCCCCAGGTTCAGCACAACTTGGCAGGTACGCACCCCTTCGGGAGAAGTTGGGTTCAGTACCCTGGCAACGTCCGCGCGGCTCAAGGGGACCACTATGTCCCGCAGATTCTGCCCCCTGGCACGCGTTGCTGCATCTCCGGTGAAGGCCGTCCAATGGGCATTGACATATGTGATGACACCATCGGCATCGGTACGAAAGATCAACTCCTGAACACTGCGCATGAGCACCGAAAGCTCTCGCTCATTCCGAGCTATGCGGGCATGCGCCGCATCCACCGCACGGCGCGCAAACTCTCGGGTTCTCACACTTCGCCACACCACATAGGTCAACCCGAGCACCAGCAGAACCAGCGCGATACCAATGCCCAGCAGGGCACGTGCCTCACGCAACCAGCGCTGCACCGCGCTGCGCGAAGATTCTTCAACAATCACCAACAGCGGTTTGGTGGCCGACACGCGAAATCCGACGATCTGGTTCTCGCCCAGTACACCCGCACCCATGTAGGCTGCGTGCTCTTTGCCCGGCAGGTACTGTGTGAAAACAGGAAGGCGCTGATGGACCCACGTCCCCATAAACCCGGCCGCGGCCCCAGATGTCGCAAGCACCTGACCGCCGTAAGAAGTCACCACCGAATCAAAACTATCGGTCTCCAATGTCAAATGTTGAAAATTCGAGAGCGAATCAGGGTTGACCAAAGCGACCAACGTCAACTCGTGCCCGGCTTCGTTTTTGTAGCCGTACAGCATCGGCACGAAAGCTACCCCCGCAGGCGCCGGTGGAGCGACCCCATGAAGCCGGAGTGCCTGCAAGCTACGTCCCGGGGTCAAGGAGCCCAGGATGCCGCGCCCAAAGATAGCCTTGCCTCCGAGCCGAGACATATCCAAGAACGTTTCCGCATCCCCCTTCTGTGTACTGGCCACAATGCGCCCACCAGGGTCCAGCACGGCCAGGCTGCGCAGAAAGGACAACCCAGTCAAAGCCTGGGTCAAAGCTTCCTCCATCCGCCGGGGATCTGCCGTAACAGAATTGAGCGCCGGCGCGATGGCTAGCGCCTCCAGTACCAATTCCGCGGTCTCGAAGGTCCTCGTGGCCTGGTCCTCCAGGATGCGGGCCAGCATCGTGGCGTGCGACAGATCATTGGCCCGTGCGCTGCGAAAGTCATTCAGGGCCAGCGCCCCCACCGCAAGAAGACTCGCCAGCGCAGACAACACGCCTGCCAGCAGGACCATGTGACTCGCATTCGACATCCACAAAAAAACCCTCGTGGACAAACGCTCCAGAATGAGCAAAGAGCCCATCAACGCACCACAATCGATTTGAGTCCGTGGTGGCCCGCTGCGCGTAGCAACCGGCCGTCTGCCTTTATTCGAGACACAAAGGCATCCACAGCAGCGAGCCACGCAGCATCACCCTGCTTCACCGCGTAGGCGTAGGGGAGCACGGAAAAGGGCTCAGAGGGCTCGATCAGGCGGGCCCAATCCGCGTTGTCCAGCAAGCGCCTGCTGTAGGGATAGTCAGTCATAAACACATCCACGCGCCCAGCGACAAGTTCACGCTCGCGGGTTGCGGGGGGACTGATCTTCACCAAGGTGGCACTTCTGAGGCGCTGCGCCATGATGGGCTCCATGAACGTACCTGCCTGAACGGCTACCATCACCCCCGGCTTGTCGATGTCGGTCCACTGTTTGATTACCACGTTGCTTTTGGTGGTGACAGCATATATGTCGCTTTGCATGTAGGGCTGCGTGAAAGCGAGTTTTTCCATGCGCTGGGGCAGCATGCCGACGGCAAACATCGCGACATCGCAGCGGTCTTGACGCAAGTCTTCGATCAGCGTGGGAAATGAGGACTCTACATATTCAACTTTGGCCTTGAGGTCGCGCCCCAGCTCCGCCGACAGCTCAATGTCGAGGCCCACCAGCTCCTGCGTGCGCGGGTGGCGGTAGGTCACGCCGTAGTAGTCAGGCCAGATGCAGACCTTCACCACGGCCTGGCCCTGCACACGATCCAGCACCGGGCCCGCAGCGGCACTTGTGGCGACCAAGGCCGTGCACAGGCCCACGGCCACGCTCCATTGATTCACACAGGACATCAGCATATGGACTCCTTGTAATTCGGCTTTTTCCAGCACATGTTTACCCCTAGGGCGAGTCAATCAGCAAATCGAACGACGGGCACTCCTGCGTGATCTTGCAACGCAGGGCATTGATGTCCTCGGCGTGTGCCAGGAAGGCATCCACCACCGCCGGATCAAAGGCGCGGCCCCGCTCTGCCACTAGCATCCGCAGCGCCTCCTCTACGCTGAAGGCGGGGCGATAAACGCGGTCCATGGTCAGCGCGTCAAAAAAATCGACGACGGCAGTGATGCGTCCAGACAAAGGTATCGCATCCCCCGCGAGACCCGCCGGATAGCCTGAGCCGTCAAAGCGTTCATGGTGAGTCAGTGCCACCTCCGCCGCCATGCGGAACACCGGAATACGAGAGCGCCCCAATATCTTCGCCCCCATAGCTGCGTGGCCGTTCATGATCTCCCGCTCCTCGGGGGTCAGCTTGCCGGGTTTCTTGAGCACGCTGTCGGGTGTGCCAATCTTGCCGACATCGTGCATAGGCGCAGCCTTGCGCAGCATGCGGGCAAAGCCGGCTGTTTGTCCCATGGCCAAAGCCAGGGCTTCTGCCAGATACCCAATGCGCACGATGTGAATGCCCGTGTCATCGTCCTTGAGATCAGCAGCCGCAGACAGATGCAGCAAGGCTTCATGGTGAGCCCGGGTGACTTCGCGCAAGGCTTCGTTGCGCTCGCGATACATGCGGCCGAAGTCGTCTACAAAACGCTCCATCTGCGCTGCGGCGGCTTCGTCGAAGCAGCGCGCCCCCTCCTCCGACAGGGTCGCCGGTTGTACCAAGGCGGTCATGATCACAACGCCGCCTCCATGCGGTAAATCGTTTCCAGAACCTGCAAGGTACTAAAAGGCTTCATCAGGTAGTCATCCGCCCCGGCCGCAAAGCCCGCAGCCCTGTCGTCGGACTGCACCCGCGCCGTGAGCAAGATAACCTTGGTGTGCCGCATCCCGGGATCGGACTTGATGCGGCTGCACACATCCAGGCCGTTCAAGGCGCCAGGCATCATTACATCCAGCAGCACTATGTCAGGCTGCAGTTCACGGGCCAGTGCCCAGCCTGCATCCCCGGTGGCGGCTTCGTGGATCTCGAAATCATCAAACTCCAGCGTCATCTTGAGCAGTTTGCGGATATCCATGTGGTCTTCAATGATCAGGATCTTTTTCACGACAGGCCCCTTTCCAGGAAATGAATCAATTGGAGCAGCAAATCACAGCACCAAGCTTTTTTTCGATTGATTAAATCATATCAATCATTTTTATCAAATACAAGATGCCAACGATAAAAAATTCAGCCAAAATGCGTGAACTATGCAATCTGACAAATTTCCACCGGAGCGCCAGGCACCGAACCACTACACAACGATCGAAGTTGCCCGAATCCTTGGAATGGCAGTCCGGTCAGTCCAGCTGATGGTGGACCGCAACGAGCTCGAGGCTTGGAAGACCCCTGGTGGACACCGGCGAATATCGCGAACCTCTGTGGAGCGCTGGGCCAGCGCCCATGGCTTGGCGGGCACTGGCAGCCCCTCCCACGCACCTGCCCCCCCACCGGCTACAGCCACGCGTACCCAAGTGCTTCCTGCCAAGTCCACCGCACTGGCTTCGGTACAGGCGCCACAGATTCTGTTGATTGAGGACTCGGTCCATTTCCAGAACTTGGTGGGGCTGATCGTGAAGCAGCACTTTCCGGGGGCCACGCTACAAGTGGCGAACGACGGGATCACGGGGCTGGCGCTGTATGGGCAGATCCAGCCCCGCGTGCTGATCGTGGACATCCTGCTGCCGGGCATCGACGGCGCGACCCTGATCACCACCTTGCGATCACACGCGCAGTTTGCGAGCAGCCACCTCATTGTCGTCACCTCACTGGACGAATCGCAGCGAGAGCCCTATGCCTTTGCCCTGCAAGGTGTAAAGGTGATCCACAAGCCCCGGTTGGTGGCCGAATTGCCTGCAGCGCTGGCGGAATGCCTGCCACCGGGCCTGGTGCCGACATGAACCTGCCCCGGGTCCTGCTGGTCGAAGACGACGCCTCCATTGCACGCTTCGTGCAACTGGCACTGGAAGAGCTTCCCATCGAGCTAGTCACCTGCACCAATGTGGGCGACGCCATGCAAGCGCTGAAGGCCCTCCACACCCGGCTCATCATCACCGACCTCATGCTACCCGGCGAGTCCGGCATCGACCTTGTGCAGCGGCTGCTGCACGAGCCAAGCCCAGGCCACCCGATACCTGTGGCCGTCTTCAGCGCTGGGCTCAATCCCGCCGTGCGTGACCAGCTCAGCGCGATGAAAGTGTGGCGGATGCTTTCCAAGCCCACCTCGGTGCTGGAACTGGAAACCTGCGTGCGCGATGCCCTCGCATTGACCATGACCTCAATGGCTGATGCACCTCCTTGCGGAACGCCAACACCAGCCACCCAGACAATCCCCGCTGCAGCCCGGACCGAGACCGAAGCCGAAGCCATTGCCACCCATTTTGCAGGCGACGAGCTCTTGTTCAAGGCTTACCGCGCCAGTTGCCTGCAGCAGTTCCCGGCAGATATTCGGCAGGGCGATGCCGCCTGCGCCGCGCAGGACTTGCCTGCCCTGCGCCGCCTGGCCCACAGCCTGGCCACCGTGCTGCTGACACTGGGGTACCCAAAGCAAAGTATGTGGGCGCGGCAGCTGGAGAACGCAGCTGCCCAACTCGCTGTTGACCAATGTCTCGACCATTGGAGCAAGCTTCGGGCATTCTTGACCCAGCTCTAACCACTTGCTCAGGACCACGCCGTGATAACCGTCCATCATCTCGAAACCTCGCGCTCCCAGCGCATTCTCTGGCTTCTGGAAGAACTCGGGGAGCCTTACGAACTCAAGATATACCAACGCGACAAAGCCACCAAACTGGCACCGCCCGCGTTGAAGAAGATTCATCCGCTGGGCAAATCTCCCGTGATCACAGATGGCAGCGAAGTCATTGCCGAATCAGGCGCGATCATCGAATACTTGGTGGAAACCTACGGAGCCCGCGCTGGCGGCGACCTGGCCCACCTGCAGCCCGCACTGCGCACGCCGGAGCACCGCCTGTGCCGCTTCTGGATGCACTATGCCGAAGGTTCTCTCATGAACTGGCTGGTGATGAAGCTGGTGTTCATGACCATCCCCACCCAGCCGATGCCCTTCTTCGTGAAACCCATTGCGCGCAAGCTGTGTGGCACGGTGCAAAAGAAACTCATCGACCCCAACGTGGACAGCGCGCTGGCCTTCATCGAAGCACACCTGGCCACCCACCGCTGGTTTGCGGGCGAGCACCTCACCATGGCCGATTTTCAGATGAGTTTTGCGGTAGAGGCCCTGCTGTCTCGCGCCAACGACGCCAGCGCCAGCCCCCATCTGCAGGCCTACAAGCAACGCATGGAAGCCCGCCCTGCCTACCAGCGCGGCATTGCCAAAGGTGGCCCGGTGGTCATGTCCGCTTGAACACCGCCGGGACCAACGACATGCAGGACCGCGTCGCCACCTACTCAGTGCTTTTTTTGTGCATGGGCAACATCTGCCGCAGCCCCACGGCCCACGCCGTGTTCCGGCACAAGATGATTCACAGTGGTTTGGCAAACCAGGTGCGGGTGGACTCGGCGGGCACCCACAACTACCACCCGGGCGAAGCGCCGGATCACCGCACCCAGCGCCACGCGGCGCAACGGGGGTATGACTTGTCAGACCTGCGGGCCCGGCAGATCAGGGACGCAGACTTTGCAGGCCACGACCTGGTCCTGGCGATGGACTGGGACAACCTGGCATTAGCCCAAGACCAATGTCCGCCAGAACATACCCACAAGCTGCGGCGCCTGACCGAGTTTTGCCTGCGCTTCGACAGTCCTGTGGTGCCCGACCCGTACTACGGCGGCAGCCAGGGCTTTGAGGAGGTGCTGGACCTGGTGGAAGACGCTTGCGAAGGGCTGCTCAGGCATGTGCAGCGGCAGCTGCAGACGCATGTGCCGCCGATGCAGCACTGACACCCGGCGCTACCGCATGCCACACACCCGCGCGCCCGGGTCGTTGTGCGCAAGTTCGCGCTCGTTCTTGGCCTGGGCCACCTCCATGTCGCGTGGCAGAGTCACGCCGTTCTTCACGGCCAGGATCTCGGCCATCACACTCACCGCGATCTCGGGTGGCGTCTTGCTGCCGATGTAGATGCCGATCGGGCCACGCAGGCGCACAAGGCTGGCCTCGGTCTGGTCAAAGTGCTCGATCATGCGCGCGCGGCGGGCTTCGTTGTTGCGGCGCGAGCCGATGCCGCCCACATAGAACGCCTCGGTGTTCAGCGCCTCCAGCAGCGCCAGGTCGTCGAGCTTGGGGTCATGCGTGAGTGCCACCACGCAGCTGCGGCGGTCGGGCTTGAAGGCCAGCACCACGTCGTCGGGCATGTCGCTCACCACCGTGGCGCCCGCAACGCTCCAACTGCCCCGATATTCCTCACGCGGGTCGCACACCGTCACCGCAAAGCCGTTGAACAAAGCCATGGTGGCGAGGTACTCGGCGAGCTGCCCGGCGCCGATGAGCAGCATGCGGTACTCGGGCCCGAAGGTGTTGGTCAGCTGCACCCCATCCACCACCAGTTCCTCGGGCGCCAGGGTGGACGCCAGGGTCACGGCGCCATCGGCCAGGCGCACCGTGCGCTGCATGAGGCACCCGGCGGCCAGCTGGGCAATCAACTCGGCCAGCAAGGCCGGGTCGGGGTCGTACTCCAGCAGCAACTCCAGTGTGCCGCCACAGGGCAGGCCAAAGCGGTGGGCTTCGTCGGCGCTGATGCCGTACTTGACAAACGACGGCGGGCCGCTGGGGATGCTGTGGGCACCATCGGGCGCCGCCGAAGCCGCCTGCGCATAGGCGCGGGTGTGGCGGTCGATCAGGTCGTCCTCGATGCACCCGCCCGACACCGAGCCCACCACCGCGCCATCCTCACACAGCGCCATGATGGAACCCACCGGCCGGGGCGACGAGCCCCAGGTGCGCACCACCGTGGCCAGCAGCGCGCGGCGCCCTGCCGCCCGCCAGCCCTGCAGGGTACGCAGCACCACAACATCCAAATTTT
>NZ_QAIH01000202.1 GCF_003060895.1 Acidovorax sp. HMWF029
ACCGGCGAAGCGGCAGGTGGGGAGGGGGCGTGGCCGGCAGCGACCGGAAAATACAGCGTGAACCGGCTGCCCTGGCCGGGCGTGCTTTGCACGTCCACACCGCCTTCGTGCGTTCGCATCACGCCATGCACCACGGCCAGGCCCAGGCCGGTGCCTTGGCCCACAGGCTTGGTGGTGAAGAAGGGCTCGAAAATGCGCTCCAGCGTGGTCGCGTCCATACCGGGGCCGCTGTCGCGCACCGTGAGGGCCACGTAGTCGATGGGCGCCAGGCCCAGGCGTTCGGAGAGGCGCTGGTCGGGCTGCACCGTGGCGGCCTCCACATGGATGCTGCCACGTTCGCTGTCTTGGCCCTGGATGGCATGAACAGCGTTGGTGCACAGGTTGAGCAGAGCCTGCTCCACCTGCGTGACATCGGCGAGCACCGGTGGCAAACCGGCTTGCAGATGCATGTGCAATTCGATGGCGGGCGGCATAGTTACGCGCAGCAGGCGCTCGGTGTCGTGCACCACCTCGGCCAACGACACGGCCGAGCGTTGTGGGGGCTCGTTGCGACTGAAGGTGAGGATCTGGCGCACCAGGTCGCGCGCGCGGCGGCCGGCCTTGTCGATTTCCAGCAGGCTTTCGAGTACGGGAGAGTCCGCTGCGCAATCGGCCTTGGCCAGTTCTACGTTGCCCAGTATCGCGCCCAGGATGTTGTTGAAGTCGTGCGCAATGCCGCCCGCCATCGTGCCCACGGCCTGCATTTTGTGTGACTCCCGCAACTGCGCCTCCAGCTCGCTGCGGTGCGCCTCGGCCTTTTTGCGGCCGGTGAGGTCACGGGCGAACACGGTGGTGGTCTCGCCTTCGGCATGGCGCTCGAACGACACGCTCACTTCCACGGCCAGTTCCTTGCCGCTTGCGGTCAGCGCCGTCATCTCGCCCAGCAGCGCCTGGGTGGTGAGCTGGGCAAACGTCAGGGCCTGTGCCGCATCTGGCAGAAAGCGGTCGAGTGTGCTGCCCAGCGCGTCGCTGGCGCTGCATTGGAAGAGTGCGGCCGCCGTGGGGTTGAACACGGTGATGCGCTGGTGCTGGTCCACGCAGATGATGGCGTCCAGCGCCGAGTTGATGACGGCCTCGAGCCGTTTTTCGCTGGCGTGCAGTTGTTCATTGCGCTGCTGCAGCGTGAGCGCGCTGTGCTGCAGCGCCTGGCGTTCGGCCAGCAGCGGGCCCTGGTCGATCACTGCACACAAAAACTGCGACAGCGGCGCGCCGCTGGTTTGGGGTGCTTCGATGTGGGCGATGTGCAGGTCGCCCGTGATGCGGCTGGTGTCGTTGATGAGGAACACCACCTCCTTGGCCTCGCTGTGCCCCAAGTCCTGCGCCTGGACGAAGGCCTCGCGCACGCGCTGTGCGTCCTGCTGGCACACAAAGGGGATCAGCGCAATGAGGGGGCGGTCACGTTCGGTGGGCTGGAAGGATCGGTGCGCCATCGAGTTGGCTTGCACCACCATGTCGTGTTCGTCTACCACCATGAGGGCCAGCGGCACGCTGGCGAACAGGGTTTCGAACCGTTCGTAGGCGCTTTCGGCCACGGCCTGGCTGTAGCGCAGCACCTTGTTCTGGCTCTCCAGCTCGGCCTGGTAGGCGCGCAGATTGGCCACCAGGCTCTCGGCCGGGGTGTTGGATGACAGCGGGTGCCTTGCAGCCGGGGCGGGCCGCCGACCTGAGGGGTCCAGGAAGGACAGATCGGGCTCAGTCATGGGGCGGGCATGGCCAAGGAATGGGAC
>NZ_QAIH01000019.1 GCF_003060895.1 Acidovorax sp. HMWF029
AAAAGACGGGACAGAAACGGGGGGGCTATTCCGGAAGTACGGTACAAGTGTATCGAGGCGTAAGGAAATAACCAGACTGCCGCCACCGGCCGTGCACTTCTGGCGCACCCCAAGAAAAACGGGGCCGAAGCCCCGTTATTGCGATGCTTGTGTCAATCGGCCAGCAGCTGGCGCAGCACAAAGGGCAAGATACCCCCGGCGCGGTAGTAGTCCACCTCGATGGGGGTGTCAATGCGCAGAGTAACCACCACCTCGTGCAGTGCGCCGTCGGCACGATGAATGACCAGCCTGGCATCACTTTGGGGGGTGAGTGCGACATCGGGCAGCACGTCGATGACTTCGCTGCCCGTGAGGCCCAGGGTCTCCCACGACTGCCCCGCCTTGAACTGCAGCGGCAGCACACCCATGCCCACCAGGTTGGAGCGGTGGATGCGCTCAAAGCTACGCGCCACCACGGCCTTGATGCCCAAAAGCTGCGTGCCCTTGGCCGCCCAGTCGCGGCTGGAGCCGGTGCCGTATTCCTCGCCCGCAAAGATCACCGTGGGCGTGCCCTGGGCCATGTACTGCATGGCGGCGTCGAAGATGAACATCTTCTCGCCCTGCAGCGCGCCTTCGTTTTGGAACAGCGTGACACCGCCCTCCTCGCGCGATCCATCGTCCGTGGGAGGGATCATGAGGTTCTTGATACGCACATTGGCAAAGGTGCCGCGCACCATCACGTCGTGGTTGCCCCGGCGCGCGCCGTAGCTGTTGAAGTCCGCCTTTTGCACGCCGTGCTGCAGCAGCCATTGGCCTGCGGGCGAACTCTCTTTGATGGAGCCTGCGGGCGAAATGTGGTCGGTGGTGATGGAGTCGCCGAACAGCGCCATGATGCGGGCGCCCAGCACCGAGGGAAGTTTGGCGTTATTTTGGCCCTCTGCGCGCGTCCCATCTATCTTCTCCGCTCCATTTTCGAGAGCAAAATGAGCAAAGAATGGCGGCTCGGCGATGTAGGTGCTGGCAGGCCAAGTGTAAGCGTTGCCGCTCACGCCCTTGATCTTCTCCCACAGCTTGCCGGGGTCGGTGGCCACCTTGGCGTAGTTCTCGCGGAATGCCTTGCCGTTCATCGCGAACTTCCGCAGGGCGTGGACTTCATCGCTGGTCGGCCAGATGTCGCCCAGGTAGACGTCTTTGCCGCCCTTGCCCTGGCCCACTGGCTCGGTCATCAGGTCTTTGAGCACTGTGCCTGCAATCGCATAGGCCACCACCAACGGCGGGCTGGCCAAAAAGTTGGCCTTGAGGTTGGGGTGGATGCGCGCCTCGAAATTGCGGTTGCCCGACAGCACGGCCGCACAAATCAAATCGTTGCGGGTGATGACCTCATTCAGCTCGGGCGTGAGGTCGCCTGCGTTGCCGATGCAGGTGGTGCAACCGTAACCGGCCACCGAGAAGCCCAGCTTTTCCAGATACGGCAGCAGGCCGGTTTCGGTGAGGTATTCGGTCACGATGCGCGAGCCAGGCGCCAGCGATGTCTTGATGTGCGGCTGCACCTTGAGCCCCGCCTCCACCGCCTTCTTGGCCAGGAGGCCCGCCGCCAGCAGCACGCTGGGGTTGCTGGTGTTGGTGCAGCTGGTGATGGCGGCAATCAGCACATCGCCATTGCCCACCGTGGGGTCTGCGCCCTTGGAGGGCAGCGTGGCGATGGATGCCTGGGCATGCGCCGTGGCCAGTGCGGGCTTGTTGGCCTCCATCTCCACCACCGAGCGCGGGGCGCCCGCCGGGGTCGGCTTGCCGTCGGGCGTGGCCTCTTCGGCCACAGCGTCGCCATGGCGGTGGATGTGGTGGCGCGTGTGCAGCAGCTCGGCCGGGCGGTTGAAGCCGTTCTGCGCGTTGGGCTTGCTGAACAGATCGGCAAACTGGCTGCTGACCTTGCCCAGCTCGATGCGGTCTTGCGGGCGCTTGGGGCCGGCCAGGCTGGGGGTGACGCTGCCCAGGTCGAGCTTCACGACCTGCGAGTAGTCCACCTCACCCGCCAGCGGCACGCCAAACAGCCCCTGCGCCTTGAAGTAGGCCTCAAACGCTTCGATCTCGCCCTTTGTGCGGCCCGTGCCTTTGAAGTAGTCAATCGTCTTTTCATCGACCGGGAAGAAACCCATGGTCGCGCCGTACTCTGGCGCCATGTTGCCGATGGTGGCGCGGTCGGGCAGTGCCAGGGTGCGCGTGCCTTCGCCAAAGAACTCGACAAACTTGCCCACCACCTTGTGCTGGCGCAGCAGCTCGGTCACCGTGAGCACCAGGTCGGTGGCCGTCACACCCTCGCGCAGCTGGCCCGTCATCTCAAAGCCCACCACGTCGGGTGTGAGGAAGTACACGGGCTGGCCCAGCATGGCGGCTTCGGCCTCGATGCCGCCCACGCCCCAGCCCACCACGCCAATGCCGTTGATCATGGTGGTGTGGCTGTCGGTGCCCACCAGGGTGTCGGGGTAGTAGACGCCATCTTTGCGCTTGTGCACGCCACGCGCCAGGTATTCGAGGTTGACCTGGTGCACGATGCCAAAACCTGGGGGCACCACGCCAAAGGTGTCAAAGGCCTGCATGCCCCATTTCATGAACTCGTAGCGCTCGCGGTTGCGCTGGAATTCGAGCTTCATGTTCAGGTCGAGAGAGTTCTTCTTGCCGTAGTGGTCGATCATGATGGAGTGATCCACCACCAAGTCCACCGGCACCAGCGGCTCAATCTTCTTGGGGTTCTTGCCCAGTTTCACGGCCACGCTGCGCATAGCGGCCAGGTCCGCCAGAAGCGGCACGCCCGTGAAGTCCTGCAGCACCACGCGCGAGACGACGAAGGGGATCTCGTCCTTGCGCTCGGCATTCGGTGCCCAGCGGGCCAACTGCTCCACATGCTCAGGCGTCACCTTGCGGCCGTCACAGTTGCGCAGCACCGATTCGAGCACGATGCGGATCGACACGGGAAGGCGCCGGATCTCTGGATACCGCTTGGCTAGCGCGGGCAGCGAGTAGAACTGGCCCTCCTTGCCAGACGCTGTCTTGAAGCGCTGGAGGGTGTTGGCAAACGCGTGGCGGGTGGGCTGGGGCGACGACTTGCGCGAGACGGCCATGGCGGACTCCTGTGAAAGGCAACGCAACCTATTCTGGCAGTCCTGCATGGCGGTGCAATCGTGGGGCCTTGCCGCCCCGGGGTGTGGCGGTTGCCCACCGCCATGGGGCGAGGGGCATCTATCAAACAAAAATGGCCGTCTGCGCCTGATAGCAAAGCAAAGTTAGCTATACATTTTATAGCACAAAGAGGCGCACAATCATGCCGCTGCCCACACACGCAGGCGGCGCACGCCCCACCACTGCAGCTCGGCCAGCAGCGCCACCGACACCACATGCACCAGCAGATACGCCTGACCCAGCAGCGTGGGCGTGAGTGTGGAGCCCAGCAACAGGGCCAGGCTGGCCAGCGCCCAGGCCAGGTTGCCCACGATCAGCACCCACAGCCAACCCCGGGGCATGGGCTCGGACCGGGCAATCGCAACGGCCAGGGCGGCATAACCCAGCAGCATCACGCCCGTGACCTGCAGCAGCCCTGCAGGCAGTCCCAGCCATTCGGCCAGCGGCGTCGTGAGCAGCAGGTGCAACGCGCCCAGCGCAACCCCCGTGGAGGCATCAAACCAGACCACGGCACGCAGGAATCGGGAAGAGGACATCAGCTTGGCGAACATGAAAGGCTCCTTGGTGGTTGAAAGAAGGGAGGAAAGAGGGCTCCATCGTTCCCACCCCGGCGCATGTAGTCGATGACCTGGCAGGTAATCGCCCGTGCGCGGTTTGCACCTAGGATGCGGCACATGACCGCCACCAACTCCGCACCGCACCGCCCCCCGCGCCATCCGCTGCCGCACCGCGTGGCGCCAGCGGGGCCCGCCTCGTTCGGCGACCACTTGCGCACCTGGCGCCAGCAGCGCCACCTGAGCCAGCTCGAGCTGGCCAACGAGGCGGATATCTCCACACGCCACGTGAGCTTCATGGAAACTGGCCGCACGAACCCCAGCCGCGACATGGTGCTGCGCCTGTGCGAGCGCCTGGCCATCCCGCTGCGCGAGCGCAATGCCTTGCTGGTGGCCGCAGGCTACGCCCCCATGTACCGCGAGCGGACGCTGGACGACCCGGCGCTGGCAGCCGCCCGCAAGGCAGTGGAGCTGGTGCTCAAGGGCCACGAGCCCTGCCCCGCCATCGCACTCGACCGCTGCTGGAACGTGGTGGCCACCAACCGCGCCGCGCTGGCTTTGTTGTCTGCCCATGTCAGCCCCGAGCTGCTGGCCCCGCCCATCAACGTATTCCGCCTCAGCCTGCACCCCAAGGGCCTCGCGCCCCGCATTGCCAACCTGGCGCAATGGCGGGCACATTTGTTTGAACGCCTGCGCCAGCAAATCCAGGCCACCGCCGACCCCACCCTGATCGCCTTGCAGGCAGAGTTGCAGGAATACCCAGCCCTTGAAGAATCGCCGCCGCTGGTTTTGGCGGGCGAAATGCTGGGCGTGGTCATGCCCTTTTGTTTCGACAGTCTGCACGGCATGCTGTCGCTTATCAGCACCACCACGATATTCGGAACACCAGTGGATGTCACCTTGCAGGAGTTGGCCGTGGAGTCGTTCTTTCCCGCCGATGATTTCACAGCCAACGCGCTACGCGAACTGGCGCAACTGCCAAATACTGGCGGCTGAAGCCAGCAATCCCACAGATTCAGATCTGCAGATACAGACAGGCCCGCAGCATGCAAACCTTGGGGCCTACGGCTGGCACACCGTGCCTAAAACCTTTGCTCGCCAAATAAAAAAAGCCCGCGTCAGCGGGCTTTTTTGGTGGCAGAGGTTGTACACCCTCAAATGGCGAACTTCTCGCGGTTTTCGTTTTGAATCCACTTGGGCGCCTTGCCACGGCCGGTCCAAGTCTGGCCAGTTGCGGGGTCACGGTACTTGGGCGCCACCTTGGAGCCCGCCGTAGAGCTACGGCCGGTTTTGCCTGCGGCCTTGCCGACAGGGAATACATCCTGGGCGGTCAAACCATATTCGGCGACCAGTGCGCGAACCTGTGACACAGCATCCGACAACTCGCGGCGCCGTGCTTCGCTGATTTGCTGCTCAAGGGCTTCCCGCTGCTTCAAAAGTTCTTTGTAGCTGGTCATGGTGTCTGAATAAGAAGTGTGAGGTTGGTGACGACGCGATTATAGGAATAATCCCCTGCCACGGAAGCATGGCATGCAAATTTTCTCCGGGAAAACCACAAATAACCGGGGCCTATATTCATCCAGCGCGAATACCCAGGCCTCGCATTGGGGGGGTGTTTGCCTTTTTCAAGCCCCCGGGACAGGTACTGCGGCACCTTTTCATGAATATCCCCCGCACCAAACTGGGGCCCCGCACCGACGATGGAAACAAGGGACGCGCGCCGACTTGTAGGCCCTCTGCTGCGCCCCTGGTGTAATCCCCCACCGTCTCGGCAGAAAATCTCCCCTTCATCCAACCCACAACTACACCATGGCCATTTATTGCATCGGTGATATCCAGGGCTGCGACAGCGCCCTGGGCCGCCTGCTGGACACCATCGGCTTTTCTGCCAGCCGCGACACTGTTTACCTGCTGGGCGACCTGGTCAACCGCGGCCCGGATTCGGCCGCCGTGCTGCGCCGCTGCATGCGCCATGGCGGCGCCATCCGCTGCCTGCTGGGCAACCACGACCTGCACCTGCTGGCCGCCGCGCAGGGTGTGCGCAAGCCTTCACGGCGCGACACGCTGGCCACCGTGCTGGACGCCCCCGACCGCGAAGCCCTGCTCGACTGGGTGCGCCAGCAGCCCCTGGCCCGCACGCACGAGCACGCCGGGCAGACGTTGCTGATGGTGCACGCCGGTGTGTTGCCCACCTGGTCGGCAGCCGACACGCTTGCCTATGCCGATGAGGTGCACGCCGTGTTGCGCAGTCCCGCGCTGTCCGCCTTTTTGCAGGCCATGTATGGCAACATCCCCGACCGCTGGAGCGACCGGCTCACCGGCACGGACCGACTGCGCGTGATCGTGAACGCCCTCACCCGCCTGCGCTTTTGCTCGGCCGACGGGGTGATGGATTTTGAAAGCACCGAAAGTGCCAGTGCAGCACCGCCCGGACTCATGCCCTGGTTTGATGCGCCAGGCCGCCAGACTGCGGGCACCGTGGTGGCGTTCGGGCACTGGTCCACGCTGGGCTGGCTAGACCGCCGCGATCTGATCGGGCTGGACACCGGTTGTGTGTGGGGCGGCTGCCTGAGCGCCGTGCGCTTTGGCGCGACGTTGGCCGACCGCGAACTGATTCAGGTGCATTGCGAACAGGCGCAACAGCCCGGGGGATAAGTCCGGGCGGCGCCCAGCGGCAGCATTAAGCTATATTGTTAATAGCTTGCAGCGCTTATCCAGCGCGCGGTGGAGCCCATATTGACTCCCAAAAACCGATCAGGACTGCGCAGTCGTCTCTGGCTGGGCTGAGGCCTTGAACAACGCGGCCACCTTGCGCTTGGGCTTGATGTTGGCCGAGATGCTGCTGCGCGGCGCAGCCTTGGTGGCAGCCTCCCAGGCGGGGGCGGCGTCGGAGGCCGCACTGGCTTCGTAGGGTTTTTCGAAGAACGGGTCGCGCGAGATCGCCGCAGGACGGAAGCCCCGGTGCTGATCGCGCGGATCACGGGACTCCCGGGATTCACGGCCACTGCGGTGGTCACGATCGCGATCGCGCTCACGGCGGGGTGCCGATGCGCCAACGGCATCCCGGCCATCGCCCGTCTCGCCCGCCTCGCGCCAAGCGCGGCGGCCATCGTTGATGCGGCCCCGGGGCTGGTCTTCGTCGTACTCGACGGCTTCCAGCTCGATCTTTTTCTTGATGAGCTTCTCGATGTCGGCCACTAGGCGCGCATCGCTGCCGGACACGAGCGTGACAGCCAGGCCGGACGCACCCGCGCGGCCCGTGCGGCCAATGCGGTGCACATAGTCTTCGGCGTTGAAGGGCACATCGAAGTTGAACACGGCGGGCACATCCTTGATGTCCAGGCCCCGCGCGGCCACGTCGGTGCACACCAGCAGGTCCACTTCGCCCTTCTTGAATGCTTCGAGGGCCTTCAGGCGCTCGTCCTGGCTCTTGTCGCCGTGCAGGGCGGCCGTCTTGAGCCCTTCGCGCTCCAGGCTGCGTGCCAGACGGGCGCAGCCGAGCTTGCTGTTCACAAAAATGAATGCCTGCTTGATGCCGCGCGTCTTGAGCACCTGGTGGATGGCGCGGCGCTTGTCGTCGTCGCCCGCGCTGTAGAAGCGCTGCTCCACCGTGGAGGCCGTTTCGTTCGGACGGGCCACTTCGATGGTGATGGGGTTTTGCAGGTAGCTGCTGGCCAGGCGCTTGATCTCGGGCGAGAAGGTGGCGCTGAACAGGAGCGTGGTGCGCTGCTTGGGCAGATAGCTCAGGATGCGCTGCAGGTCGGGCAGGAAGCCGATGTCCAGCATGCGGTCGGCCTCGTCGAGCACCACGTATTCGACCTGGTTGAGCACCGCGTTCTTGGCCTCGATGTGGTCCAGCAGACGGCCCGGCGTGGCCACCAGCACCTCGACGCCTTTTTTCAGCTCGATGGTCTGAGGCTTCATGTCCATGCCGCCAAACACCACGGTGCTGCGCAGCTTGGTGTGCTTGGCGTAAAGCGCGATCTGCTGGGCCACCTGGTCGGCCAGCTCGCGCGTGGGCAGCAGCACCAGGGCGCGCACCGGGTGGCGGGCAGGCGAGGTGGAGCTGTTTTCGTGCTTGAGCAGGCGCTGCAGCAGGGGCAGCGAGAAGGCGGCGGTCTTGCCGGTGCCGGTCTGGGCGGCACCCATCACGTCCTGGCCGGTGAGCACGACCGGAATGGCCTGCTGCTGAATGGGCGTCATGGACTCGTAGCCCATTTCGGCCACGGCACGTGCCAGCGGCTCGGCCAGCGATAGATTGGAGAAAGAACTAGTCATTAAAAGCGTGTTTGTAGGCGACGCTGAATTTATGTCTGAGCAATGTGGCACGCCCTTGGGAGGGGGCTGGCTGCAAGGCGCAAACCGCAGCCGGGCTGGTGGCCCGGCGAGGAGTGCAACGCCGCAGAGAGGGCCCCAGCGGGCAATGTGCCGTGCGCCGGGGACTGTTGGGGCGTTGCGCTAGAACCTGCTCACGATCTCCCACGGCCCCGGGGGCCGCGCGAGGTCATGAACAGGCTCGCAGCCCTGTATTGTCGCACCGGTGGCCCAAAAAGCGATTTTTTGCGGTACGCAGCGGCCTGCGGCACCGGCCCACGGACGGTACGGAGCACATACTTACTACTCTTTTGATAGCAAAAAAAGCTTATCCATTGCGCGCAGAGGCCGATTTTTTCCCGCAAAAATCATTCCAGTACGGCCCGCAGCTGGCGCATGCTCACCGCCAGCCGCCTCGCCCCGACCTGCGCGAGGTTATTCATCACCATGAGCGCGGCCTCAGGGTATTGCCGGGCCCAGGCATCAAAGTGCGCGCGCGACAGCCGCACCAGGTGCGCGGTCCCGCGTTCGGCCCCGGCGCAGGCGCTGCGGGCCGCGCCGTTGAGAAAAGCCATCTCGCCAAAGGCCATGCCCGGCCCCACTGTGGCCAGACGCAGGCCCTTGTCGGGCGGCCACAGGGTCACCAGGGTGATGTGGCCCGACTTGACCACCAGCAGGTCATGGTCGGTGTCGCCCGCACGGGGCGCCAGCAGTGTGAGCAGCAGGCCCGGCAGCGCAGCCGACCACACAGCCAGCGCCGCCAAGGAATAGTCGCCCGCAAGAGGCGCAAGCGCCAGCAGCCCCAGGCCCACGGCATGGGGCACGGTGACCGCCGCCGCAGACCACGCCGCCGCCGCGCCCGAGGGCTGCGTTGCAGGGTCAGGCGCCCGGTGAGTGGGCACCGCCAAGGGCACTGCGCAAGACATGGACCATGGCCTTCAAAACCCGTGCGGGCCGCACCGTCCTACAGGCTACGGGCAGCGAAGGTGTCGCAGGCCTTCACGCTGCCATTCTGCAGCCCGTTGTGGAACCAGCGCTGGCGCTGGGCGCTGGTGCCGTGGGTAAAGCTCTCGGGCACCACGGCGCCGCCCTGGGCGCGCTGCAGCGCGTCGTCGCCAATCTTGGCCGCCGCGTTCATGGCTTCTTCCACATCGCCCTGCTCCAGGATCTTTCGCGCGTTCTGCGCATGGTGGGCCCACACGCCCGCAAAGCAGTCGGCCTGCAGCTCCAGGCGCACCGACAGTGCGTTGTATTCGGCCTTGCTCACGCGGCCGCGCATCTGGTCCACCTTGCCGCTGATGCCCAGTTGGTTCTGCACATGGTGGCCCACCTCGTGGGCAATCACATAGGCCTGGGCAAAGTCGCCCGGAGCGCCCAGGCGGTTTTTGAGGGTTTCATAAAAGCCCAGGTCGATGTAGACCTTCTGGTCGGCGGGGCAGTAGAAAGGGCCCATAGCTGCCTGGCCGGTGCCGCAGGCCGTGGGCGTGGAGCCCCGGAACAGCACCAGGCGCGGCTCCTGGTAGCGGCCGCCCCCTTGGCTGAACACCTGGCCCCAGACGTCCTCGGTGTCGGCCAGCACGGTGGACACAAACCGGGCCATGGTGTCGTCTGCGGGCGGGCGCTGCACAGGCCCCGGCTGCTGCTGCACGTGGGCAGGTGGCCCGCCACCGCTGAGCAAACCCAGAATCGTCAACGGGTTGATGCCCAGCACCCAGCCTCCCAACAG
>NZ_QAIH01000203.1 GCF_003060895.1 Acidovorax sp. HMWF029
GCATGGGGGCGTGTCGGTGGGCGCTGTGGATGGGGGGTGGTTGCTATGTATTTAATAGCTATCGGGGCATGATGGTTGAGCGCAGACGGCCATTTTGGCTTGAAAAACCGGGGTGAGACGGCTGCAGGTTTTTGGAGAAAGCCACGCACCTTGCCGCTGCCGCCAGCGCCGCAGTAGCGGCGGTCCGCTCCGTCGGACTCCGGACCGCTCGCACCCACGCCAGCGCGCAGGCGGTGGCAGGCTGCATGCCCCACAAGAATGAGGTGCGGGATACTCTCGCCCTCCCAGTCTTCTCCCCCTGCCCTCAAGGACCGCCCATTGAAATCCGCCAGCGCCACCACTTTCGACGAGGCCTACTACCAGCGCTTTTACTTCGACAAGAAAACCAGCGTGGTGGACCCGCAGCACATGGAGCGCCTGGGCACCTTTGTGTGCAGCTACCTCAAGTACCTGCGCGTGCCGGTGCACCGCGTGCTCGATGTGGGCTGTGGCATTGGGCTGTGGAAGGACATCGTGGCGCAGCACTTTCCCGCAGCGAGCTACCAGGGTGTGGAGTTCAGCCCCTACCTGTGCGAGCGCTTTGGCTGGCAACAGGGTTCGGTGGTGGACTATGTGGCCGATGCGCCGTTTGACTTTGTGATCTGCCAGGGCGTGCTGCCCTACCTGAGTCCGCCCGATCTGAAGGCCGCGCTGCACAACCTGGGGCGCCTCTCCAAAGGCGCGCTGTATGTCGAGGCCGTCGCGCGCGAGGACTACGAGCAGGGCATCATCGACGAAGACCTGACCGACAACCGCGTGTTCCGCCACCGGGCCGAGCTGTACCGGCGCGGCCTGCAGCAGGGCGCCATCGAGCTGGGCGGCGGCGTGTGGCTGAGCCGCCGGGCCGAGCTGCCGCTGTTTGCGCTGGAGCATGTGGATGGGTGAGCACGCCGCCGCTGCGCCCCACGCCGTCTCGCGCCTGCGCGCCCAGCGGCTGGCCCGCAGCGCCAAGCCCTTTCTGGCGCGCGGCGGCCCCAAGGGCGAGCGCTGCGCAGGCTGCCGCCTGGTGCCCAGCCACTGCATCTGCGCGCTGCGCCCGGCGGTGCCCACGCGCGCGGGCATGTGCCTGCTGATGGCCGACATCGAGCCGCTCAAGCCCAGCAACACCGGCTGGCTGATCGCCGATGTGGTGGCCGACACCTATGCCTTTGGCTGGGCGCGCACCGAGGTGCAGCCGGGCCTGCTCGCGCTGCTGGCCGACGCGCTGTGGCAGCCGGTTGTGGTGTTCCCCGGCGAGTTTGTGGCGCCCGAGCGGGTGGTGACGCAGGTGGTGCCTGCAGACGACGCCACCGCTGGCAAGCGCCCGCTGTTCATCCTGCTGGATGCCACCTGGCCCGAGGCGCGCAAGATGTTCCGCAAAAGCCCGTACCTCGACCGCTTTCCAGTGCTGAGCCTGGCGCCCGAGCAGATTTCGCGCTACCAGCTGCGCCGCTCGCGCCGCGACGACCATTTCTGCACCGCCGAAGTCGCTGCACTGTGCCTGGAGCTGGCGGGCGAGGCACAAGCCGCGCAGGTGCTGGATGCGTACCTGGACGTCTTCACCCACCACTATCTGCAGTCCAAGCACCAGCTGCCGGTGGCGGCTGACGACCCCACGCACCTGCGGCTGCGCAGCCTGGCCACGGCGTCTGCGCCATGACACCCATCGCCCGGATCCGCCCCTTTTGCGCAGGCGACGCACCGGCGCTGCGCGCGGTGTTTCATGCCTCGGTGCATGGCCTGGCCTGCCATTGCTACACCCCTGAGCAGTGTGCCGCCTGGGCCCCAGCCGAGCACGACGCCGCGCATTGGGCCGCGCGCATGCAGGCCAACCAGCCCTTTGTGGCCGAGGCCGATGGCGGCGCCATCGCGGGGTTTGCCGACCTGCAGCCCGGTGGCTACATCGACATGTTTTTTGTGGCCCCGGCGTTTGCTCGCCAGGGCGTGGCCAGCGCGCTTATGGCGCACATCCATGCGCAGGCCGTGCAACAGGGGCTGGCGCGGTTGTGGGCGGATGTCAGCCTGGCGGCTGAGCCCTTTTTTGCGGCCCAGGGCTTTGCCGTGGAAACGCGCCAGGCCGTGGAGCGCGCGGGCGTGGTGCTGCCCAACGCGCGCATGGGCAAGGCGCTGTAGTCCTGGCGCTCTTGTTTTGATAGCTTTATGCGCTTGTCTATTGCGCGTTAACAGCGTTTTTTGCATGCAATCGGGCCTGTGCGCTGTCGGGGCGGGGCGCCGGTGCCTTACAGTAG
>NZ_QAIH01000204.1:0-5379 GCF_003060895.1 Acidovorax sp. HMWF029
CAATGGCCCGGAGGTCCGCCGACACCCTCTCGTCCGCCGCTGCGGCCTGCCAGAAGGCCCGCGCCAGGCGCTGCGCCTCGTCCCACTCCCC
This sequence comes from Acidovorax sp. HMWF029, assembly GCF_003060895.1. GTDB lineage: Bacteria > Pseudomonadota > Gammaproteobacteria > Burkholderiales > Burkholderiaceae_C > Acidovorax. The sequence goes on from NZ_QAIH01000204.1 coordinate 92, forward strand.
CAGCGTGGCCGCCGTGGGCTGCTGCGGGCGGCTGGCAAAGTCGCGCGGCACCAGCTCGCCGCTCACCGGGGCGTACAGCATGGGCAGCATGTCGTAGGTGGGGGACAGCGCCCAGTCGTCATCCTTCAGCACCAGCGAGATGTTGCCGTAGTGCCGGTCGGTGTTGGCGATGAGCTGCCCATAGGCCTCCAGCAGCCGCAGCGTGCGCGCATCGGCCTGCGTGAGCAGGTGGCGTGCCGCCATGCGGTTGGCGGTGGCAGCCCAGTTGTCGATCTCGCCCACGTACTCGGCGTTGTAGACCTGCAGCGACACCATGCCGATGCGCCCGCCCAGAGGCGCATCCACCGCCAGGGGCGTGCGGTCGAACCGCTCCGACTCCAGAAACACCCGCCCCGCGCCCATGAACAGTTGCGTGGACGCTGCGGGCAGCCCCGCTTGCGCCAGCGCGTGCAGCGCCAGGTGCTCGCACACCAGCAGGTCGCGCATGCGCTGGTCGGCGGGGGAGTCGCCTGCGGGCGAGAACTTCACGATCACATGCCGCCCGGCGGTGATGGTGCAGAACTTGGGCTGCTCACCCCCGGCCGATGAGCCGGGGTGCGTACCCTGCATGGCCTGTTCGGCCAGCTGGGGATAGTCGGCGCTGCACGCCACCCGCGACGCGCGCGCGGGCAGCGTGTGAAAGCGCTGGAACGCGGCCTCGCCCATGATGAGGTTGCCGGGCAGGTCGTCGCCATACAGCGTCATGGCGCGCAGCACGTCGTCATCGCTCCAGTGGCGCGGGTCGTGGCCCAGTTGCAGCGCGGGGTGAGCATGCGCAAAGGTGCGGCCCATGAAGCCCTGGGGCCGCATGTCGTCCAGAAACCAGGGCAGACCATCGTGCCGCGCGCTCACGCCGTCGGCCTCGTCCACCCAGAATGCGCCGCCCTCCAGCGGCACCAGGCGTGCAAAGGGCGAAGGGCGACCCTGTGCGTCGATGCGCATCACCCGCACCTCGCTGCCCACACCAGGCACATGGCGCGGCAGCACATACCGCTGCGAGCGCGCCGCGCCCACCTTTTGCACCTGGCCTGCATGGATCAGCGGCGCCAGCGCGCGCGACACCGTGGGCTGGCTCACGCCCAGCAGCTCTTGCAGCTCAGCGCTGGTCAGCACGCCACCCTGGCGGCGCAGGGCCAACAGGGCTTTGGCGGAGAGTTCGTGGGGCGTGGGCATGAATGATTATATGAATAGATAAATTTATGGAAATTCCTATTTAAATCATTGGGTTGTATTGTTCTTTGAATAGAAAAAAGGTTAAAAGTATTCAGAACCTGAAGCGCGCGGGTTGTCGCAAGGGCACCTTTTGTCTCGCCCCGTGTCCCACCGGCTTCCGAGGAGACTTCATCCCATGCCCTACCGCCGCCGTTTTCTTGCCGTCACCACCCGCAGCCTGGCCTTGGGCTGCGTGGCCCTGTTCATCGGCTGTGGTGCACTGGCCCAGCCCAGCTACACCGTGCCGCTGGCCCAGCTGCAGGAGATGGTGGGCACCAAATTCCCCCGCAGCGTGCCGGTGCAGGGCCTGTTCGATCTGAACCTGCAGGCACCGCAATTGCGCCTGCTGCCCGCCGTGAACCGCCTGGGCGCCACCATGGCCGTGGATGCAGCAGGCCCTGCGCTGCGGCGCAGCCATGGTGGCACCTTCGATGTGGAATTTGCGCTGCGCTACGAGGCCAGCGACCGCACGCTGCGCGCACACCAGATCAAGCTGGGGCGGCTGGACTTCCCAACCCTCAAGCCCGCCGTGACCGACCTGCTCAACGCCTACGGCCCGGTGCTGGCCGAGCAGTCGCTGCGCGAAGTCACGCTGCACCAGCTACGCCCGCAGGACACGGCAGTGTTCGACGGCCTGGGCCTGCAGCCCGGGCCCATCACCGTGACGGCCAAAGGGCTGGAGGTGGCGTTTGTGCGCAAGCCGTAGGGGCTCCGCATGCGTTCACTAAGAGCGGCTAACAAAACTCAGCGTAGCGGTTCTGGCTAGGCGCTGCGTTGCAGGCAGTACGCGTAGTACGACAAGACGCGGCAACGACGCCAGAAGAGTTTTGTTAGCCGCTCCAAGGCGCCGGGGCTGACTCCCTCTCCCGCGAGGGGAGAGGGAGTCAGCCCCGCCCCGCGTTATTTCGGCTCTGCCGCCACCCGCCGCTGCACCGCTGCAAACACCGGGTTGCGGATAAGGTGCAGTGCCTGCCCGCGCTGGCTGCTCTCTGGCGACACGGTGGACGTAGTGGCCACCACCAGGTCCAGCGGCGGGTACACCCAGATGAACTGCCCGCCAAACCCGCTGGCCATGAAGGTGGGCCGCGCCGTCTTGCCGGGTACCACCCACCACAGGTAGCCATAAGGCAGCCCTACCGGCGGGCCGCCCGCGTTGTGTGCCTGCGCGGACGCATCGGCAATTGCCCCGGGCAGCAGCGGCTGGCCGTTCTACTGGCCGCGCTGCAGGTGGCGTGAGCATTAGCTCCTCTTTTTATAGCTAATGGCGCACTGCCATCAGGCGGCAGGGGCTGTTTGGGCTCAGGTTTTGGGGTCTGGGGGCTGCTCGGGTGCTGTGCGCGGTCTGCCCACGCTCACACCGGCCGCGCCATCTCCATCACCCAGTTCACCTCCCAGGTCGCGCCGCCGTCTTCCGAAAACGCCTGCTGCCAGCGCGGCGCGCCGGTGTGCATCTGTGACCACTCGAAGCGCACGCGCACCGGGCGGCCCTCGAACAGATCCTCGCCTTCGAAGATGCCTACGCCGCCCCGGAAGCCACCCACCACGGGCGGCAGCAACTGGCCGGTGGCCGGGTCCAGGCCGCCGGTGAGGTTGTCGAGCCAGTAGATGCTCCAGCGCTGCGATGCGGGGCTGAACACGCGCAGCGCCATGCCCACAAAGCCGGGCTTCCACGCCTGAGGCGTGAAGCTGTCGTAGTTGCCGATGCCGGCGGGCAGTGGGTGCACGCTGGCGGTTGCGTCGAACACCTCCCAGTCATTGCAGCCCGCCAGGCGCCGCACCAGGCGCGTGTTGCGAATGCACCAGGGGCCCATGAGGAAGTCGAAGTCGCGTGCTGCGCTGGGGACGGTGGCAGATGTGATGGTGTCTTGCATGGTGTTCGATGAAGTTGAGGGCGTGGGATGAGAAATCAGAGGGGTTCCAGGGCCTTGTCGGGGTGAACCCAGCCGGGCAGTGCGCGCAGTGCATCCAGCCATCGCGCCACGTGCGGAAAGTCTTCTGTGGCAAGACCGGCTTCGGAGATCCAAAAAAGATACGCCGAGCAGGCAAGGTCTGCGATGGTGGGGCCGGAGGGTAGGAGAAACTCGGAGCGTGCAAGCGCGTCGTTCAGCGTCGCCAAATCTGCCAGGGCGCGCTCGCGCAGGTACGCAAGAACCTCCGTGGGTTGCGGCGCCCAGCGCATTGCAAAGCGCAGGTTGGGCACGCTGAAACCGATGCGGTTGGTCTCCCAGAAAAGCCACTCCAGGATCGCGTTTTTCTCCGATGCAGCGCCGCAGAATGCCTGGGTGCGTTCGGCGAGGTGAATGAGGATGGCGTTGGATTGGCGGTAGCCAATGCCTTGGACGACGAGCACGGGCACTTCGCAATGCTTGCTCACTGCAATGAACTCCGCAGGGCGTTCGGGCCGGGGAATGCCGAGCGCGATGTGCTGGTAGCGATGGGGCGTTGCAGACAGCAAAAGCAGTGAACGGACCTTGTAGGAGTGCCCCGAATTCGTGCTGCCGTACAGCAGCGGTAGCGGGGTAGGCGCGGTCAATGGGGTGTCGGACATGCGGGCTCCTGGTGGAAGGGGGGCAACAAACTCAGTGCCGCAGTCTGCGCAGTAATACCTGCCACCTTGTGGCATGTATTTCGGCTATCTTTGCCAGAACTGCTCTTTTCTGTTTCCACCTTTTCAACCACCCCGCACAACACGACCCCATGCGCGCCAGCCGCCTGCTCTCCCTTCAGATGCTGCTCGAAACCCGGGGCCGCATGAGCGCAACGGCGCTGGCCGATGCGCTGGAGGTGTCGGTGCGTACGCTCTACCGCGACGTGGACCAGCTCAGCGCGGCCGGTGTGCCCATTTATGCCGAGCGGGGGCGCCACGGCGGTTTTGCATTGCTGCCGGGCTGGAAGACCACGCTCACCGGCCTCACTCCGTCCGAGGCGCAAGCCGTGTTCTTGAGCGGCCTGCCCGGCCCCGCGCAGGACCTGGGCCTGGGTGGCGATGTGGAGGGTGCGCGGCTCAAGCTGCTGGCCGCGCTGCCAGCCGGGTGGCGCGACGACGCCCAGCGCGTGAGCGCCCGCCTGCACCTGGACCCGGTGGACTGGTACCGCGAAAGCGAGCCTACGCCGCACCTGACGGCCGTGGCCGCCGCCGTGTGGAACGGCCACCAGATCCGCATGCGTTACGAGAGCTGGACGGACACCGTGGAGCGCACGGTGAGCCCGCTGGGCCTGGTGCTGAAGGCCGGGGTCTGGTACCTGGTGGCGCAGCCTGTAGCGCCCGCAGGTGTGGCGGCAGCACCGGGTGCGGGCACGGCGAAGGGCGGCCCCCGCACCTACCGCGTGTCCAGCATCCGCGCCGCCACCGCGCTGGCCACTGCGGTGCGCCGCCCGGCGCGGTTTGATCTGCCGGGCTATTGGGCCGCGTCCATCCAGCGGTTTGAGTCAGAGATCTACACAGGCCAGGCGCAGGTGCTGGCCACGCCTGCGGGGCTCCAGGGCCTGCGCGCGCTCAGCAGTGCCGTGGCGCGTGCGGTGGCAGCTGCCAAGCCCTCGCGCCGCGCGGACGGGCGCGTGGCCGTCACCCTGCCCATCGAATCGGTGGAACATGCCTGCGGCCAGCTGATGCGCCTGTCGCCGCAGGTGGAGGTGCTGCGGCCTGTGGCGTTGCGCCGTGCGCTGGTGCAGCGGCTGCGGGCCACGGCGCGGCTGTATGGCCTTGAAAAACTATGATTTCAATAGCGGTGAAATCAATGTGGGTGCGCGCAGAGGCATAAATTTTTGCTTGGCGCGCACCCTCCGGGCCGCTCCACTGTCCTGTTTGGTGGGCCGCACTGTTCCACCGGGCGCACTTCTGCTCGGGCACTATTGGCGCCATATTCCACAGGCATGCCGCCCGATAGTGGCGGTGCACAACCCAAGGAGCCTTTCATGCCCTCGTCCACTTCTGCTGTTGCCCCTCTGCTGCCCATCGTGCGTGCGCAGCTGCTGGGCCCGCAGTGGCCCACGATGGACCCGTTTCTTTTCTGCGCCCACCACGACGATGCCTACCC
>NZ_QAIH01000204.1:5389-15783 GCF_003060895.1 Acidovorax sp. HMWF029
GCCGCAAGGACGGCTGGAGCATGTACCACGGCGACCCGGTGCCCGGCTTTCCCGGCCACCCGCACCGGGGTTTTGAGACGGTGACGCTGGTGCGCAAGGGCCTCATCGACCACTCCGACTCGCTGGGCGCGGCAGCGCGTTTTGGCGGTGGTGATGTGCAGTGGGTCACGGCGGGCAAGGGCATCGTGCATTCCGAGATGTTCCCGCTGCTCAATGCCGACGGGCCGAATCCGCTCGAACTCTTTCAGATCTGGCTGAACCTGCCCGCGCGCAACAAGATGGTGGAGCCGCACTTCACCATGCTGTGGAACGAGCGCATCCCGCGCGTGGTGCATGCCGACGCCGCAGGCCGCAAGACCACGGTGACGGTGGTGGCCGGTGCGCTGCCCAGTGCGCCCGATCCGTTGTCGCCGCCGCCCGAGTCCTGGGCCTCGCAGCCCGAGGGCGACGTGGCCATCTGGACGCTGCACCTGGAGCCCGGCGCCGAATGGACGCTGCCCGCCGCCAAGGGGGAGAACACGCAGCGCATGCTGTACTTCTTTGTGGGCGACCGCCTGCGTGTGGGCCCGCAGGAGGTGGACCGCCACGCTGCGCTCGAAATGCGTGCCGGTGAAGACTGGCTGCTGACCAACACCGGCACCACCGCCGTGGAATGCCTGGTGCTGCAAGGCCGCCCGATTGGCGAGCCCGTGGCGCAGTACGGCCCGTTTGTGATGAACACGCAGGCCGAGATCATGCAGGCCATGAACGACTACCGCCGCACCCAGTTTGGCGGCTGGCCCTGGCCTGAGCAGGACCCGGTGCACGGCGCCACACCGCGCCGGTTTGCGCGCTACCCCGGGCAGACCGAGGAAGAGCGCCCGGCCGAAAGCGCCGCAGCGGCTGGGTGAGTTGTCGGCCACCCCTTGCAGCCGTTCACGCTGAGCCTGTCGAAGCGCCGCGCGGGGCTTCGACAGGCTCAGCCCGAACGGGTGTTTTGTGTTTGAGGCGCGAACTTCCACATTCCGCTGCCAATGCCCCATCTCGCGGGTCGTGGACAATCCACGGTCCCGATCTGCGTTGTTATCCAAGACCTATGAACATCACCAAAGACACCGCCGTTACCATCAGCTACAAGGTGACCACGCCCCAGGGCAAGCCGCTGGACGCGGGCCATCTGGCGTACCTGCACGGCGGCTACGAAAACATCTTCCCCAAGGTCGAAGCTGCCCTCGAAGGCCAGGCCGTGGGCTACAGCACTACGCTGCAACTGGCGGTGGAAGACGCCTTTGGCGCGCGCGACGAAAGCCTGGTGCGCACCATCCCCAAGAGTGAGTTCCCGCCCGGCGTGAAGGTCGGCGGCCAGCTGCAAGGCGTGGGCAATGACGGACGCCCTGCCGTGTTCAACGTGGTCAAGATCAAGGGCCCCGAAGTGCACCTGGACGGTAACCACCCGCTGGCAGGCCAGGCGCTCGCCTTCAGCTGCAAGGTGACCGAAGTGCGCGCGGCATCGGCCGAAGAAGTGGCCCACCGCCATGTGCACGGTGGCCATGGCCACCACCATTGATGGACTGCTTGAGCTCAAAAAGGCGTAGCGTCCGTGCAGGGCTTTTTTGACCGCCTGGGCTATGCGCTGATCGGCGCCTTCTTTGGCGCGCTGGTTGGCGTGGCAGGCTGGTGGCTGTATGGCTTGGCCTATTCGCTCAACTACGACGGCCCGGGCATGGACCCGGTGCTGCGCCACTGGGTGCAGTACGGCGCGGCGGCGTTTGCGGTGCTGGGCTTCATCTTCCGCGCGCGGGCGGCCGACGCCGTGGCCGATACGGTGTCCGGCATCCTTCACTTCGAGTTCGACGAAACACCGGGCCGGGCGGCGTCTGCACTGGTGCTGTGTGTGGTGCTGGCGCTGGTCATCGCCGCGATCTGGTTCACCAGCCCTTCTCTTCGCTAGTTTGCTATTTATTTGATAGCTTTTTGGGCATGGTGGACGCGCGGTGACGGCCTAAAAAGCCTCAAAATCAGCGCCTTGCACCCCGCACCAGCCCCCGGCCCTGCAACACCGGCTCGGCCGCCAGTCGCTCGCGCGCAAATTCCACAAAGGCCCGCACCTTGGCGGGTGCCCGCCGCCCGGCGGGGTAGACGATGTGCACGGGCACCGGCGGTGGCTCAAACCCGGCCAGCACAATGCGCAGCCGCCCCGCACGCAGGCTGGCAGCGGCCTGGTAGGCCAGGCAGCGCGTGAGGCCCAGGCCCGCCTCGGCGGCGGCGATGTCCACCTCGTTGGCGTTGCTGATCCACGCGATCTGCGGGCTGCCCACCTGCCCCTCGGCAAACTTCCAGGGTGCAGCGGCCCGTGCGTCGAACGAGAATGCAATCGCCCGGTGCTGCGCCAGGTCCTGAGGGTGCAGTGGCTCGCCGTGGCGCGCCAGGTAGTCGGGCGACGCCACCACCAGCCTTCGCAGCGCGCCCACGGGCAGGGCGGTGAGGCCCGAATCCGGCAGGTGGGCAATGCGCACGGCCACATCCATGTCTTCTTCCAGTAGATGCACCAGCCGGTTCACAAACAGCGTGCGCGCCTGCACGCGCGGCTGGGCCTGCAGAAAGTCGCGCACGATGGGCGCCACATGCTGGATGCCGAACATCTGCGGCGCGGTGATCGACAGCAGCCCCTGCGGCTGCACCTGCGCGCCGCTGGCGGTCTGCTCGGCCTCGGCCAGGTCGCTCAGGATGGGGCGGCAGTCGGCCAGAAAACGCTCGCCCGCCTCCGTCAGCCGCACCCAGCGCGTGCTGCGCTGAAACAGCAGCACACCGAGCCGCGCCTCCAGCGCCGCAATGGCCCGCGTGACGGCCGCCGCCGAGCAGCCCAGGCGCCGCCCCGCCACGGCAAAACCGCCTGCGTCGGCCACGGTCACAAAGCAGCGCAGGGTGTCGAGGTGGTCCATTGTTGCGTCTTGCGAAATTCTGAAAGCCGCACTATCGCTATTCACGCTGTGGAGCGCAATAGATAAGGTCGAGCCCTTCTTTCCACGCCGTTTTGACAAGGACTCGCCCCATGACATCCGCCTCCCTTCCCGCCGCCCCGCTCACGCTGCACCGCACGGCCATCTCCGGCCACTGCCACCGCGTGGAGCTGCTGCTGTCCCTGCTCGGCCTGCCGCATCGGCTGGTGGAGGTGAACCTGCTGCAGGGTGAGCACCAGCTGCCCGCGCACCGCGCACTCAACCCACTGGGCCAGGTGCCCGTGCTGGTGGATGGCGAGTTGGTGCTGAGCGACAGCAATGCCATCCTCGTCTACCTGGTGCAGCGCTACGCGCCCGGCAGTGCCTGGTTGCCGCAAGACCCCGTGGGCCAGGCGCAGCTGCAGCGCTGGTTCAGCCTGGCGGCGGGCTTTCTGGCGCCGGGCATCGGTGGGCCGCGTTTTGCCACGCTGACCGGCAAGCCCATCAACGAGGTCGCCCAGGCCCAGGGCCGGCGGCTGCTGGACTTCATGGAAACCGAGCTGCAGGGGCGCGACTGGCTGCTGGGCGGCGCCACGCTCAGCCTGGCCGATGTGGCCATGGTCAGCTACACCTCGCAGGCCCATCTGGCGGGTCTGCCGCTGCCCAACGCCTACCCGCGCATCGCCGCCTGGGTGGCGCGCCTGCAGGCGCTGCCCGGCTATGTGCCGCTGCTGGACCGCCTCGCGCCCAAAGTCCCCCAGCCTGCGGAGGCCGCATGACCATCCTGCCCACAGGCGGCAGCGAAGGCCCCGCCCCCAGCGCCTGGCACGCCGGTGAACAAGCGCTGCAAGCCCGCGCGGGCGTGCACGAGCGCATGGCCGCCGTGGGCGAGGTGGTGGTGCGCGACCACATGCCCGACCAGCACCGCGAGCTGTTTGAAAAGCTGCCCACGCTGCTGTTGGGCGCACTCGACGCGCAGGGCCAGCCCTGGGCCACCATGCTGGCGGGCCCGCCGGGCTTTGTGCACACGCCCCATGCGCAGCGCATGGATGTGGCCGCCGCCATCGACCCGGCCGACCCCGCGATGGCGGCGCTGGCTGCGCACGGCACCGGTGCGCCCGTGGGCGTGCTGGGGCTGGAGCCGCACACGCGCCGCCGCAACCGCATGAACGGCCATGTGGTGCGCTGGGGCGCGCAGCAGGGCCTGTCAATCACCGTAGCGCAGAGCTTTGGCAACTGCCCCAAGTACATCCAGGCGCGCGCACCGGGCCTGCGCGCCGCCGTTACGCCACCACAGCCTGCGCAGGCGCTGGGCCCGTTGCTGGATGCGGCGGCGCTGGACCTTATTGCGCGCAGCGACACGCTGTTCATCGCCAGTGCCTCGGCCGCGCGGCCCGGGCAGCAGCGGGGTGAGGGTGTGGACATTTCCCACCGGGGTGGCGAGCCGGGCTTTGTGCTGGCGAAGCACACCGCAGAGGGCCTGGAGTTGTGGTTGCCCGACTACCCGGGCAACCTGTTTTACAACACCTTGGGCAACCTCGCCCAGCACCCACTGGCCGGGCTGCTGTGGGTGGACTACGACGACGGCGGCCTGCTGCACGTGGCCGCGCGCGCCGAACTGCTGTGGGGCGAGGCCGACCGTGCGCCCTGGCCCGGCGCGCAGCGCGTGCTGCGGTTGTTGGTGCTGGGTGGTGTGTGGCGCGCCCAGGCACTGCCCTGGCGGTGGACGATAGCGCAGCCCGCGCCGCAGTTCCGTGCGATGCGGCAGGCCTCGGGCGTTCAGGGGCGGAGCCTACCCACTTGAACCGTTCGCGCTGAGCCTGTCAAAGCGCCGCGCAAGGCTTCGACAGGCTCAGCCCGAACGGGGTTTCATGTGCGGAGAGGCAGACTCATTCCAGCTCCATGGGCATTGGGCGCTTGAGCGGCGCAATCATCTTGCGCGGTGTGGTGGGCTCGGCCGCCACCATTTGCGCGCTGCGCTCGTGCGCCGTCTGTGCCAGCTCGGTGATGAGCGCGGCCTCGGGCAGGTTGTGCCAGTAGCGCGTGGGCATCTCCTTTTTCATCATGTTCAGCTTGAGCCGCGCGGGGTTGAAGATGTGGCGGTAGTAGGTGAGCCACAGCGCCTCGCCTGCGTCGGGCGGCGGCGCGTCGCTGCGCTGCGCGCCGGGGCCTGTGTGCAGCTGCTGGCCGTCCCAGCGCACGCTGGCGTCGGGGGTGAGGATGGCCCAGCGCATCTGCGTGAAGCGGCGGATGAAGAAGCCCGCATTGGCTACGGTGATGTAGTGGTCGGGCTCGAACCAGGCCATGTGCAGCGTCTGCCCGTCGGGCTCCACCACGGGCCGAAAGCGCACAAAGGCGTGCATCTTGTGGATGTCGCGCCCCACGGCGCGGACCATGTGGTGGGCCAGCATGCGGTCGGCGTCCAGCGGGTCGTGCCGCGCGGCGTCGGCCTCACTGCCGCCCTGCGCCATGCGCCACAGCAGGCGGTACATCAGCGCAAAGCGGGCAGGGTCGCGGTGCAAGATGAGCTGCTCGCACAGGTGCACAAAGTCGGGGGGCACGCGCAGCGTGGGTGCATCGGGGGCTGGCTGTGGCAGGGCGTTGTGGCCGGTGGCCTCGGGCGCAAACAGGTCTTCAGCGGCATCGGCCTGGCAGCGCCAGTCCACGGCCTGTGGTGGCACGTTGGCTTGCACCAGGGCGCGTGCGGCGGTGCGAAAGCCGGGCCAGTCGGTGGGATGGTCGAGCGTGATGGTGTGGCTCTGCATGTGGGCCTGACAGAACTTGCGGGCTCAAAACAGGCTGCGTTGCACTGGCGGCGGGGCCAGCTGTGCGGCCAGGTCGGCAGCCTCCAGCGCACGGCCGGGGCGGTAGTCGGCGGCTTCCACAAACGGCAGCACCTTTTTGAGCGGCACATGCAGCCGCGAAAGATCCGCATGCCGCAGGCGGCGCACGCGGCGGGCGGCCAGCAGGCGCTCCACCGTCTGCACGCCAAAGCCGGGCACGCGCAGCAGCAACTCGCGCGGGGCGGTGTTCAGATTGACCGGAAAGCGCTCGCGGTGCGCCAGCGCCCAGGCCAGCTTGGGGTCCATGTCCAGCGCCAGCATGCCCATCGGGCCTCCCGGGGTGCCTTGGCTGGGCGGCACGATCTCGTCGTGGGTAAATCCATAAATGCGCATCAGCCAGTCGGCCTGGTACAGCCGGTGCTCGCGCACCGTGGGCGGCGCGGCCAGCGGCAGGGCGCGCGCCGCGTCGGGGATGGGGCTGAAGGCCGAGTAGTACACCCGCCGCAGCCGGTGCACGCCGTACAGCCGCGCGCTGGTGGCAAGGATGGTGCGGTCGTTGGTCGCATCGGCCCCCACAATCATCTGCGTGCTTTGCCCGCCCGGCGCAAACAGCGGCGCGCTGGCCCGGCGCGTGGTGCGCGATTGCGGCATCGACACGATGGCCTGCGCGGCTTGCTCCTTGCGGGCTGCACGCGATTCGCCAATGTGCACCGCCATGCGGGCCATGGATCGGTCAATCGCGGCGCTATCTTTCTCCGGCGCCAGGGCCGTGAGGCTCTCGGCAGTGGGCAGCTCGATGTTGATGGACAGGCGGTCGGCATAGCGGCCAGCGCGCTGCATCAGCTCGGGGGATGCGTCGGGAATGGTCTTGAGGTGGATGTAGCCGCGAAAGTCGTGCTCCTCGCGCAGCACGCGGGCCACCTCCACCACCTGCTCCATGGTGTAGTCGGGGCTCTGGATGATGCCGCTGGACAGGAACAGCCCCTCAATGCAATTGCGGCGGTAAAAGTCCAGCGTGAGCTGCACCACCTCATCGACCGTGAAGCGTGCGCGGGGCACGTTGCTGGTCACGCGGTTCACGCAGTACAGGCAGTCGTACTGGCAGAAGTTGGTGAGCAGGATCTTGAGCAGCGAGATGCAGCGCCCGTCCGGCGCATAGCTGTGGCAGATGCCCATGCCCTCGGTGGAGCCCATGCCACGCCCACCCACCGAGTTGCGCGGCGCAGCGCCGCTCGATGCACACGAGGCGTCGTACTTGGCGGCGTCGGCCAGGATGGCGAGTTTGGACTGTAAATTCACTGTATAAATTTACAGCAAACACAATGCCTGACGCCAGCCTGTGGGAAAGCAGGGGGAGGTCAACACTCCTGAATTGATAGCTGCTTGCGCATGATGGATAGGCGCAGGCAGCCAAAAATGCTTGGAATCGACGGGGTCAGACCGCTTCCAGCGCCATCACCGCCGTCGCCGTGTTCGAGATCGGGATGTGGTAATTGCTGTGCACTCGCCGCACCCCCGCGCTGCCGGTGGCAAGCGCCCCGCGCATGGCCAGCCACATCAGCAGCTCCACGCCCTGGGTGCCGGTCTTTTCCACCAGCTCATGCACGCTGAACTGCGTGGCCCATTCGGGGTTGGTGGTCAGGCTTTCGATGAACTGCAGGTCAAACGCCTTGTTGATAAAGCCCGCGCGCTCGCCGTCGAGCTGGTGGCTGAGGCCGCCCGAGGCAATCACCGCCACCTTCTTGTTGCTGTCCCAGCTCTGAATCGCCTGGCCCACCGCCTTGCCTAAAGCGTAGCAGCGCTTGGCCGACGGCAGCGGGAACTGCACGGTGTTGATGCACACCGGCACCACTGTCACGGGGCAATCGCCCTCGGGCCAAAAGAGCTTGAGCGGCAGCGTGCAGGCGTGGTCCACCAGCATCTCCTGGCAGGTGGTCACGTCAAACTCCCGCTCGATCAGCGTGTTGATGAGGTGCCACGACAAGTCCACCTCGCCTTTGAACGGCGGCAGCGTGGGGATGCCCCAGCCCTCGTCCGCGTTGTTGTATTCGGCTGCCGCACCCACGGCAAAGGTGGGCATTTTGTCGAGGAAGAAGTTCAGGCCGTGGTCGTTGTAGAACATCACCACCACGTCCGGCTGCTTCTCGCCCAGCCACTGGCGAATGGGCGGAAAGCCGTCGAAAAAGGGCTTCCAGTAAGGCTCGTTCTGCAGGCCTTTGTGGATGGCGTTGCCAATGGCCGGAATGTGCGAGGTGCCGAGGCCGCCGATGAGTTGTGCCATGTGATGTCTCCAGATTCAATGTGTGAAGGGGTGGCTTGTCTGCATTTGCAACGCAGGGACCAAGCCGCTCTCCATCCGTTCGGGCTGGGCGTGTCGAAGCCGGGGCGCGGTGGTGGTGCGGCGCTTCGACAGGCTCAGCGTGAACGGGTGGGGGTGTTGGACAAAGGGTGGCGCCGTGCGGGTCAGTCCCGGCCTGCGGCCACCAGCATCGCCTTGAATTCGTCTTTGGTCATGCCCGTTTGCTGCGCGCCGATGTCCTGCATGTCCAGCTTGAAGATGCCCGCGAACTTGGCCAGGTAGTAGGCGTTGCCACCTGCGGCAATGAGCTGCAGCACGTTTTTTGCTCGGATGGCGGCGGCCTGCTGCTCGTTCAGGCCGTATTGCTTCATGTACGCCTCTTCATCGGCCACAAAGGCCTTGCGGTTGGCTTCGTCGTTGAACGAAAAGCACATCTTGTTCAGCGCATAGCCTTTGCGGGCCTGGTCGCCGTCGAACGGCGTGGTGCCGGGGATGGGGGGCAGCTTGGAAGGCATGGAAGTCTCCGGGTCTTGATGTAAGTCAGCCCAGAGTGTCGTGACGCCATTGCCAAAGATGAAGCCTGAAAACATCATCGAATGCATGAGCAATTTCGATGGATCAGCGCTGGACGGGCACCTGCTGAAACTGCTTCTGGCGGTGCTGGAAACCGGCAGCATCACCGCTGCTGCAGAGCGAATGGGCGTCACCCAATCGGCGGTGAGCCACCTGCTCGACAAGCTGCGCGCCATCACCGGCGACCCGCTGTTTGTGAAGCGCGGGCGCGGCATCGTGCCCACCGCCCGGGCCGAGGCCCTGGCCCAGCCCGCGCGTGACATGCTGCACCAGATGCAGCGGTTTGCCCAAGGGGCCGAGTTTGACCCGCGCGCCTGGCAGACCGAGCTGACCATCGCCGCCAACGACTTTCAGCGCGACCTGCTTTTGCCCGCGCTGGCCGCGCGCCTGCGCACTGCCGCACCGGGCGTCACGCTGCGCATCGTGCCCAGCGGCGCGCCCAGCGCCGAGCTGCTGCGGTCCGATGCGTGCCAACTTGTCATCAGCCCCCGCCCGCCCGATGGCACGGACATCGTGCAAAAGCGTTTGTTTGAAGACCAGTACCGCGTGTTCTACGACGCCAGCGTGCGCAGCGCCCCCGCCACCGAGGCCGACTACCTGGCCGCCGACCACGCCACCGTGGCCTACGAAGCGCACCGGGGGCTGGACCTGGACCGCCAGCTGCTGGCCCGTGGCGTGCGCCGCCGCTTCGCTGTGCGTGTGCCGGGTTTTGCCGCGCTACCGGCTTTTGTGCGCGGCACCGCGCTGCTCACCACCGCGCCATCGCTGCTGGCCTGCACGGCATTGGCAGGCCTGGCCACCGCACCCGTGCCGGTGGTGTGCCCGGCCATGCCGATGTATTTGATCTGGCATGTGCGGTATCAGCAGGATGCAGCGCACCGGTGGTTGCGGGGGGAGGTGGAGGCGGTGGTGGGGCCTGCCCTCGCCAGTGGCCGCTTGTGAGGTCTGGTCGGTTCAGGCCGCCTCGTGGTCCCTGCGCAGCGCCCCGCGCAACAACCGCGTTGCCCGGTCCCGTAGCCCTGCCGGCTTGCCGGGCCGCACCGGATGCGCCTTGGCCTCGGCGCAGGCTGCCAGAAAGTCTTGCAGGATGGCCGTGTCGTCCAGCGTGTCCGAGCCCCTCTGGTGGAACTCCGGATGCCACTGTGTGGCCGCGATGTAGCCGCGTCCCGGCGCGGGCTTGAGGCGGATGGCTTCTGGCACGCCGTCGGGTTCGCTCAGTGCTTCGACCTCAAATTCTGGGGCCAGGCGCTTGATGCCCTGGTGGTGGATGCTGTTCACGCGCGCACGGGGTACGTCGGGGTAGAGCTGGGCCAGGCGCGAGCCGGGCACGATCTGGATGTCGTGAAAGTGCTGGTCGTAGGTGCTGGCGTTGCGGTGTTGCAGCGCGGCGGGGTGCTGGGTTTCGATGTCCTGGTACAGCGCGCCGCCAAAGGCCACGTTGATGAGCTGCAGGCCCCGGCATACGCCAAAGATGGGTTTGCCCACTTCGGCAAAGGCCTTGACCAGGGCCAGGTCGTAGATGTCGCGCACGCGGTCACCCACCCATTCTTCGCGCAGGGGCTCCTCGCCGTAGTTGCCGGGCCACACATCGGCGCCGCCGTGCATCACCACGCCATCGAGCCACTCGGCGTAGTGCTGCAGCGTCACATCGCCGCGCGCCGTCGCGCCCGTGGGGCAGGGCACCATCACCACGATGGCGCCCGACGACATGATCCAGTGTGCGATGGACTGCTCAACGTACTGCAGCGTCTTGTTGGTGAACAAGGGGCGGGTGGGGTCGGCGTGCTGAAAGCAGGCCGACAGGCCGATCTTGAGGCGGGG
>NZ_QAIH01000205.1:0-12142 GCF_003060895.1 Acidovorax sp. HMWF029
TGCACACACCGCCCCCGCCCCCAAAACCCAGGCCGCGCGCCCTGCGCTGGCTGGGTGTGGCCGTAGCGGTGCTGCTGTGCCTGGCGGTGTTTGGCCTGTACACCGCGCCCGAGTTCATGGTGATGCTCGCCGACCAGATGTGGGCCTGTTTCTGACGGGCACATCGGGTGGATTCAAGGCTTTTTTGGGCCTCTGCGCGCGCTGAACAAGTCTTTATAGCTATAAATTCAATAGCAAAATGCATGGTACGGAAGCTCCCTCCGCATGGGTCCGCCGCTGGGCCCACCTGATTCCCTCCGGCAGCACGGTGCTGGATGTGGCCTGCGGTGCAGGCCGCCACCTGCGCTGGCTGCGCAGTCTGGGGCACGCCATGGTGGGCGTGGACCGGTCCGCCGAGGCCCTGGCCGCCTGCGACGGCCTGGGCGAGCTGCTGCTGGCAGACATTGAGAACGGCCCTTGGCCCCTGGCGGGGCGCCAGTTTGGCGCCGTGGTGGTCACCAACTACCTCTGGCGGCCACTGCTGCCCACCATTGTGGACAGCGTCGCTGCAGGTGGCGTGTTGATCTACGAGACCTTTGCCCTGGGCAACGAAACCGTGGGGCGCCCGGCACGGCCCGAATTCCTGCTCGCGCCCGGCGAACTGCTGGGCGCCTGCCAGGGGCTGCGTGTGGTGGCCTACGAAGACGGGTTCCTGGACGAACCCGCACGTTTTGTGCAACGCGTCACGGCCGTGCGGGAACTCCCGCAGCCTGGCGGGCCTTCCCGGCATCTTTTGTCCATCGCGGCTAGTTAGAATGCCCTTTTACCGTTTTTCACTGCGGACATGACCTCTTCCTCCGTGCCTCTTACCGGCAGCATCGTCGCCCTCGTCACCCCCATGCACGCGGACGGCAGCGTGGACTACCCCGCCCTGCGCAAACTGATCGACTGGCATATCGCCGAAGGCACCGACTGCATCGGCGTGGTGGGCACCACGGGCGAATCGCCCACGGTCAATGTCCAAGAGCACTGCGAGATCATCCGCGTCGCGGTCGAACAATCCGCCAAGCGCGTGCCCATCATGGCCGGCTGCGGCGCCAACTCCACCGCCGAAGCCATCGAGCTGGCCAAGTTCGCCAAGAAGGTCGGTGCCGACAGCCAGTTGCAGGTCGTGCCCTACTACAACAAGCCCACGCAAGAGGGCCAGTTCCAGCATTTCAAGGCGATTGCCGAAGCCACGGGCGACCTGCCCATCGTGCTTTACAACGTGCCCGGCCGCTCGGTGGCCGATATGCAGCACGACACCGTGCTGCGCCTGGCCCAGGTGCCCGGCATCATCGGTATCAAGGAAGCCACAGGCAACGTCGAACGCGCCCAGTGGCTCATCCGTGACGTGCCCCAGGGTTTTGGCGTGTACTCGGGCGACGACCCAACCGCTGTAGCCCTGATGCTGTGCGGCGGCCACGGCAACATCAGCGTGACGGCCAACGTGGCCCCGCGCCTGATGCACGAGCTGTGCGTGGCGGCCCTGGCGGGCGACGCGCGTCGCGCCATGGAAATTCAGTTCAAGCTGATGCCCGTGCACAAGAACCTGTTCGTCGAAGCCAACCCCATCCCGGTCAAGTGGGCCATGGCCCGCATGGGCCTGTGTGGTGGCACCATGCGCCTGCCCATGACGCCGCTGGCCAGCGGCAACGAAGCCGTTGTCGAGGCTGCACTGCGCAGCAGCGGCCTGCTGGCCTGATCCAACCCGGGCCACGCCCGGCTCCCTGAGACACTTCTTCCCGAGGATTTCCGCGTGAAAGCTGCTACCACCCGCCTGAGCCTGCTGGCCCTCGCCATGGCCCTGTCCGCCTGCGCCGCCCTCGAAGGCGACAAGATCGACTACAAGAGCGCCGCCAAGGGCTCGACCCTTGAAGTCCCACCGGATCTGACGCAGCTGTCGCGCGAATCGCGCTATGCCGTGCCAGGTGGCACGGTATCGGCCGCCGCCCTGCAGGCCGGCCAGGCAGCGCAGCCCTCCGGCACGGCCAACGCCGCCGCCCTGCAGCTGGGCGACGTGCGCATCGAACGCGACGGCAACCAGCGCTGGCTGGTGGTCAACCGCCCTGCCGACAAGCTCTGGGAGCCCGTGCGCGACTTCTGGCAGGAAAACGGCTTCAACCTGGCCCAGGCTGAGTCCAACGTCGGCATCATGGAAACCGACTGGGCAGAAAACCGCGCCAAGCTGCCGCAGGACTTCATTCGCTCCACGCTGGGCAAGATGCTGGACTCGCTGTACTCCACCGGAGAACGCGACAAATTCCGCACCCGCCTAGAGCGCAATGCCAATGGCAGTACCGAGGTCTACATCACACATCGCGGCATGATTGAGGTCTACGGCACAACCACCAAGGACAACACGGTGTGGCAACCCCGCCCCTCCGACCCTGAACTGGAAACCGAATTCCTGCGCCGCCTGATGGTCAAGCTGGGCGTGAGCCAGGAGCAGTCTCGCGCCATTGCCGCAACTCCGGCGCCACGCACGCAGGCAGCGCGCATGGCAACCGTCAACAACCAGCCCGTGGTGCAACTGGACGAGGGTTTTGACCGCGCATGGCGCCGCGTGGGCCTGGCGCTGGACCGCACAGGCTTCACGGTGGAAGACCGCAACCGCAACGAAGGCACGTATTTCGTACGCTATGTGGCTCCCAATGCCGACAAAAAGGATCCTGGTTTCTTCGGCAAGCTCTTCAGCAGCTCCTCGGCCGCGACACCTCCGCTCAAGTACCGCATCGTGGTGCGCAGCCAGGGCGAATCCACCACGGTGTCTGTGCTCAATGAAGCAGGTGCCCCCGACACCTCGGCCAATGCCGAGCGTATCGTGCGCGTGATTACCGACGACCTGAAGTAGTCAAGAAGGCACACCGCCCAACCCCCACCAGCACCCTGCCCCGGGCCACAAGCCCCCGGCAGGGTGTGGTCTTTTAAGCGTCCCACATCCACCATGCTGCGCTTCAAGAATTTGGGCAGCGGCAGCTCAGGCAACGCCACCGTGGTCGAAGGCGGCAGCGGCGCGCAGATGCGCCGCCTGCTGATCGACTGCGGGTTCAGCATCCGCCAACTGCAAGCCCGCCTGACCCAGGCCCAGCTGCAGCCCGAAGATATCGACGCCGTTTTCATCACCCACGAACACTCCGACCACATTGGATGCGCCCAGGCACTGGCTTTGCGCTACCGCATCCCGGTCTGGATGAGCGAAGGTACACACGCAGCACTGGGGTTCCCGGACTTTGACGGCCTGTTGCGGATGGCGCGCGACATGCAAGCCATGGACCTGGGCACCTTCCAGGCTCTGCCCTTCACAGTGCCCCACGACGCCCGAGAGCCGCTGCAGCTGCGCTGCTCCGATGGCGACGCGCACCTGGCGGTGCTGACCGACCTGGGGCACGCCAGCGCCCATGTGCTGGAGCAACTCAAAGGCTGCCATGCCCTCCTGATCGAGGCCAATCACGACCCTGGCATGCTACAGGCCTCACGCTACCCGCCCTTTCTGAAGCGCCGGGTGGGTGGTCCCTTTGGCCACCTGGCCAATGCCGCCACAGCCGACATACTGCGAGCAGTGCAGCACGCAGGCCTGAGCCAGGTGGTAGCCGCCCACCTGAGCGCCAAGAACAATGCCCCCCGCCTCGCGCAAGCGGCTCTAGCGGCCGCGCTGGGCTGGCGGGCCGAGGAGATCATTGTGGCCAGCCCCACCCAGGGGACCGAATGGCTGCGCGTGGGCGAGAGTCACCCAAGCCGCTGACCAGGCATGGTCAGATACAGGCAATCTCCGCACCAAAGACAAAAAATGCCATAAAAAAAGCCCCGAACCTTGCGGTGCGGGGCCGTGGCAAAGGCCAACCATGTGGTCGGCCCAGAGCCTGCAGCGATTTACTTGGCTGCGGAAGCGCCAGTAGCAGCGGTGGCAGCAGCATCAGCAGCGGCCTTGGCAGCGTCGGCAGCAGGAGCGGCGGCATCAGCAGCAGGAGCGGCGGCAGGGGCTGCAGCTGCGTCGGAAGCAGCAGGCGCTGCGGGTTCGGCGGCAGGAGCTGGCGCAGCAGCGGGAGCTTCCACGGGTGCGGGAGCAGGTGCTGGAGCGGGCTCTTCCTTCTTGCCACAAGCGGCGAGTGCAGCAGCAGCGATCAGGGCGGCCAGAACGAGAGAGTTCTTCATTTCGATTTCCTAGTTGGACAGACAGAATCTTGAAAAGCCATGGCGTCAGGCTCTCTGAAGCCCTGGTACGCATTGGCACAAAGCGTTGATTTGCACCTTTTTGGCGCAACCTCCGATTATATTGATTTTTAGTCAATACTGACTAACACTGACGAAAGCTTTACACCCGCTTGACTTCGCACATGCAAAGCAAAGCCGTGGTGATCTCACCACACACAGGCCACTTCCCGGTACGCCAGCGCTGCTTGCTACGCAGAGGTTCACAGGCCCAACGTGGTTGAGGGAAACCCCGGGGTGCTCTTGCTGCGCACCCATTCATTGATCGACTCCCGCAAAAACACCCGGCGGTCGGGCTCAGAGCCCGTCACCCCCACGCAGCGCTCCGGGTCCAGGCGGTGCATGACCCACTGCGGCGACCATAGGGCGCTCGGCAGATCCAGAGGGTCGGCCGCCGGGCTGCGGCGGCAGGTGATGATGTGGTCCCAAGTGCCGCGCCAGCGCACAAACCGGGCATGGCGCCGAATCACATCGTCATAGCTGCAGGCCAGCATGGTGAAGCGTCGGCCACTGTGGGCCCAGGCCTGCAGGGATTCGATCACGCAGCGCTCGCCCAAAGGCCAGTCGTGAAAATGGGCGTCACAGATGACAATCTCCTGCCAGCCGTCCCGCGCGGCCGTGGCGAAGGCATCACGTACGAGCTGTTGGAACACTTCCCGACCACTGAACCGACCGGTGGGCAGGTCCCGCAAAGGCTCGGGCGGGGTGGCAGCGAAGTTGTCGCTCATCACAGTCTCCTGGTCAGTGACTGCCCGTCCAGACATGGGCCCAGCCCGCATCGCACCATGAGGACAACAGCTCCAGCGCATCGTCGCTGGCGCGGGCCAGCTCACGCGCCGTCAGCCGTCGTTCGTCTGCCAGGCGTCGCATCAACGTAGCGTCGCGCCCAGCGGCTCGGTAGCTTTCGCCATTGATGAAGATGTGCTGCGCGTCGTACATCATGCGGCTCTTGCGGTCCAGGCAGACACCCTCCAGCATCACGCGAGCATCGCCGGGTTCGAACCACACACTGGGCTTGGGCTCGGTGAGGTATTCGCCGAGCGCGCGCTCCAGCATCAGGGGTTGCGCCAGCGCACGGGCAAGCGCTTCACGCGCGAATTCATGCAATACGGCCGGAATGTGAGCAGGATGCGCAACGGCCTCCTGGCCTGCGTCACGGTAGAGCAAAGGCTTGCCTTCGTCGGCCTCGCCAGCATCTTCAGCCAGGCGCACCAGCAGCTCCTGCGCCAGCTCTGCGCGCGCTGGGGCGCGGAACCCGATGGAGTAGGTCATGCACTCGCCCTCGGCAATGCCGTCATGGGCGTAGCGCGGCGGCAGGTACAGCATGTCGCCCGGCTCCAGCACAAACTCCTCTTCGGGTTCGAACTGGGCCAGCACCTTCAGCGGAATGTCGTCGCGCAGCGTCAGGTCCTTCTGGCGACCAATGCGCCAGCGCCGCTTGCCATGGGCCTGCAACAGAAAGACGTCGTAGCTGTCAAAGTGTGGCCCCACGCCGCCGCCATTGCTGGCATAGCTGATCATGAGGTCATCCAACCGCGCCTCGGGCACGAAACGAAACTGCTGCATCAGCGCATGGACCGCATCGTTGTGCAGATCCACCCCTTGCACGAGCAAGGTCCAGTCCGGCTGCTGCAGCGCAGGCAGCGCGCGGCGACTGAAGGGACCGTGGCGCAGCTTCCAGGCGCCCTTGACCAACTGCACCAGGCGCGATTCCACCCCCTCCTGCGCGGCCAGCGCAAACAACTCTGACCGCAAGACGGGCGGCGCAAATTGGGGAATGGCCTGGCGCACCAGCAGGGGCTTCTTCTGCCAGTGGCGGCGCATGAATTGCGCGGGGGTGAGGCCACCGAGCAGGGAAAGGGGTTGCTGGATATCCATGGGAAAACAGGGCCCCTTGGCAGGGCGGTTGGTCAAACTGCGACAATTCTCCTATGGAAATTACCCAACAATGTGTGGTCGCACTGACCTGGACGCTCAAGGACACGCTGGGCGAAGAATTGGACGTGCTCGATGAGCCCGTGGAGTTTCTGGTCGGCGGCGATGATCTTCTGCCCCGCATCGAAGAAGCCCTGCAAGGTCACAGCCCCGGCGCCAGCTTGGCGCTGCACCTCGAACCCGAGGACGCTTTTGGCGACTTCAACGACCAACTGCTGTTCCTGGAACCCCGCGCGCTGTTCCCAGCAGAAATCGAAGAAGGCATGACATTTGACGGAATGGCACTGCCGGAAGGCTGCAACCCGGATGCGCCGCGCACTGCGCTCTACACCGTGGCCGAGATCTACCCCGAACACGTGGTGCTGGACGGCAACCACCCGCTGGCAGGCATTGCGCTGCGCCTGCAACTCACCATACAGGCCGTCCGCGAAGCGACCGAGGAAGAAATCGGTCGTGGTACGGCGGGAACGGGCTTCTTTCGCGTACAGCCCCAAGCCCCTGGAAGCTCGCTGCTGCACTAGTCCTCTCTCGACAAGACCCCCATGAGTAAGCGGGCGCTCTGATGGTTTTCAGAGCGCCCGCTTTCTTTCAGCCCTTCAACTCAGAGACGTGAGATCTGGCCGTTGTACAGACGCACGCGGTCGCCAATACGCAGATCACCCGGGCTGCTCACGTCATACACGCGGTAACCGCCCTGGTCCAGTTGCACGGACAGCCGATATCCCTGCACGTATTCCTGGTTGTTGCGCCCCTCGATGGCATTGCCTGCCACAGCGCCCCCGAGCACGCCCACCGCCGTGGCAGCCGCGCGGCCAGAGCCCTTGCCCACCTGATTACCCAGGACGCCGCCGACAACCGCACCCAGCACTGCCCCCGCACCGGAGGTCTGGCCTTGAGAGCGCCCCTGTACCACCTCGATGTTGGACACGCGACCGTACTCGGTGCCAGCCGGGTTGATCGGGTAGGCGGGGGCGGTCTGATAGCCGCTGGAATAACCCCCTGAATACTGGGGAGCAGGCGCTGGACGGTTGTGGCCACAGGCAGCCAAAGAGCCAGCCAGGACAACCACACCAGCAATGGCGAGGGGGCGGCGGGTGAATTGCAGCATTTCAATCTCCTGAAGTCATATGAGCCAGTCCGAGGCGAAGTGTCGATGCAAGGCACACAGCAGTCATCCCGGACACATGGTTGATTGGAACAACGCGGCAGGGTTCAGCCGCGTGGACACATGGCCACATGGCCTGTCGGTAACAGACACACAAAAAAGTAAGCGCCGTCTTACAAATGCCGCGCCACGCCTGTGGCGCAGTGGCTTCAGGCCTTGCCCGTCGAGCCGTAGCCGCCCTCACCCCGCTCAGTGGCTTCAAACTCGGTGACGACGTTGAACTGCGCCTGCACAACCGGCACGATGACCAACTGGGCCAGGCGCTCCATGGGCTCCAGCGTGAAGGCCACGTTACTGCGGTTCCAGGCGCTCACCATGAGCTGCCCCTGGTAGTCGCTGTCGATCAGGCCTACGAGATTGCCCAACACAATGCCGTGCTTGTGGCCCAGGCCGGAGCGCGGCAGGATCAGGGCGGCGTACCCCGGATCCTTGATGTAGACGGAAATGCCGGTGGGCACCAGTTGCCATGCATTGGGCTGCAAGGTGAGCGGCGCATCAAGGCAGGCCCGCAGGTCCAGACCCGCGCTGCCGGGTGTGGCATAGGTGGGCAATTGATCCGCCATGCGCGGATCCAGAATCTTCACGTCAATCTTCACAGTTATTTCTTCTTTCCAGTTGTGCGCTGCTGGGCCACTTGCCGCAGCCGCTCCTGCAAGGGCTCCACGCCTGACGCGGCCCCGAAGGCTGCGGATGATAGGGCCTTGGGAGCCACTTCGATCAAACGCCCCAGCCCCCACCAGATGGCCGCCATGACCGCCAGCCCCGGCAAAGACCCTTGGCTCCACATAAACAACGCCGCCCCGTGCAAGACAATCAACACCAGCAGCACGGCGCGCACGGCACGCACAACGCCCAGCAAAGGCTTCAGAACCAGAGCGAGATCCGGCGGACCGGGCTTGGGCGCCGGGCGCACCCCAGCCGCCCCAGAGGGCTTCTGGGCGGCGGTGGAGCCAGGGACTAAAGCCTGTACACCTCTAACAGGCGCTGGTGCGGTCAGCCGTTCCACGTAGCGTGCAAAGTCGCCATCGGGCGGCGTGTCCCATTCAGGCTTGATGGCACCAGTCTTCATACAGCCTCCCGGCAAAGACCTCTAGGAAACCACAGGCGCCAACCGCGCTGCAATGTCCGCGACCAGCTGCTGGGCCAGCACCCGCTTGGAGGCCCGGGGCAGCTCGCGGTGCCCCTGGGCGTCCACCAACAGCAAAGCATTGTCATCCTGCCCAAAGGTGGCCGGACCAATGTTGCCCACCAGCAGCGGCACTCCTTTGCGCGCACGCTTGGCCGTGGCGTGGGCCAGCAGGTCATGGCTCTCAGCGGCAAAACCGACACAAAAGAGATCACCCTCCAGGGCATGCGATGACTTCGCCACCGTGGCCAGGATGTCGGGGTTCTCCACGAAACCCAGGGTCGGGGTCTGGCCCGAGCCGTCTTTCTTGATTTTCTGGGAGGACTGGCTGGCGGGCCGCCAGTCCGCCACGGCAGCGGTGGCAACGAACACCGACGCCGCCTGCACATGGCGCTGTACGGCCGCCAGCATGTCCTGGGCCGACTGCACACTCACACGCTGCACCCCACGTGGCGTGGGCAGATGCACGGGCCCAGCCACCAAAGTGACCTCGGCACCGGCTTCGCGGGCGGCACGCGCAATCGCAAAGCCCATCTTTCCACTCGAAAGATTGGTGATACCACGCACGGGGTCGATCGCTTCAAAAGTAGGCCCCGCCGTCACCAAGACCTTGCGCCCCGCCAGGACCTTGGGCGCGAAGAAGGCAATCAACTCCTCCAGCAACTCCATGGGCTCCAGCATGCGGCCGTCGCCAGTCTCGCCACAGGCTTGATCGCCGTTACCCACACCCAGCACCGCAGCGCCGTCCTGCGCCACCTGGGCCAGGTTGCGCTGTGTGGCAGGGTGGGCCCACATTTCGCGGTTCATGGCGGGCGCTAGCAGCAACGGCACGTGCTGCGCGGGACGCGCCAAGCACAGCAGGCTGAGCAACTCGTCTGCCCTGCCCTGCACCAGACGCGCAATGAAGTCCGCACTGCAGGGCGCAATCAGGATTGCATCCGCCTCGCGGCTCAGATTGATATGGGGCATGTTGTTGGGCTCGCGGGCATCCCATTGCGAGCCATACACCGGCCTTCCAGAGAGAGCCTGCATGGTGACCGGCGTGATGAACTGCTCGGCCGCTTCGGTCATCACCACCTGCACGGTGGCGCCCTCCTTGATGAGCTGGCGGCACAGATCGGCCGCCTTGTAGCAAGCCACGCCCCCACTCAAACCCAGAACAATGTGTTTGCCAGCAAGCTCATTCATGGGCCGAATTTAGCAGACAGGGTTGACCCTGCCCCAAGGGGTGTCGCCAGGGCGCCATCTATAATCCCAATTTCCCACCACCAGGAGACCTCTCGCGAGAGGCCCCCTTCAGACATGACCAAATTTGTCTTCGTCACCGGCGGTGTGGTGTCTTCCCTCGGTAAGGGAATCGCCTCAGCCTCCCTTGCCGCGATCCTCGAATCGCGGGGACTCAAAGTCACCCTCATCAAGCTTGACCCCTACATCAACGTAGACCCGGGCACCATGTCGCCGTTCCAGCACGGCGAGGTTTTTGTGACCGATGACGGCGCAGAAACCGACCTGGATCTGGGCCACTACGAGCGTTTCATCGAAACGCGCATGAAGAAAACCAATAACTTCACCACGGGCAAGATTTACCAGTCCGTGCTGGAGAAGGAACGCCGTGGCGACTACCTGGGCAAGACCGTACAGGTCATTCCCCACGTCACCAACGAAATCCAGGAATTCATCAAGCGCGGCGCCGGCATTGGCACGCCCGATGCCGTGGATGTGGCCATCGTCGAAATCGGCGGCACCGTGGGCGATATCGAATCGCTGCCGTTCCTGGAAGCCGTGCGCCAGATGAGCCTGCGCATGGGGCCCAACAATGCGGCCTTCGTTCACCTGACCTACCTGCCCTGGATTGCAGCAGCCGGCGAACTCAAGACCAAGCCCACCCAGCACACCGTGCAGAAGCTGCGCGAGATCGGCATCCAGGCCGACGCTCTGCTGTGCCGCGCCGACCGCCGCATTCCCGAAGAAGAACGCGCCAAGATTTCGCTGTTCACCAACGTGCCCGAATGGGGTGTGATCAGCATGTGGGATGTGGACACCATCTACAAGGTGCCCCGTATGCTGCACGAGCAAGGCCTCGATGGCCTGATCTGCGACAAGCTGCGCCTGAACACCCCGCCCACCAGCCTCAAGCGCTGGGACGACCTGGTTCATGAGACCGAGCACCCACAAGGCGAAGTCACCATCGCCATGGTGGGCAAGTATGTGGACCTGTCAGACAGCTACAAGTCGGTCAACGAGGCCCTGCGCCACGCCGGCATGCGCAACCATGTGCGTGTGAAGATCGACCACGTCGACTCCGAAACCATCGACAGTGCCGAAGCAGTGGCCAAGCTAGCCCAGTACGACGCCATCCTGGTGCCCGGCGGCTTCGGCCAGCGCGGCGTGGAAGGCAAGATCGCCACGGCCCAGTTTGCGCGCGAGCGCAAGGTGCCCTACCTGGGGATCTGCCTGGGCATGCAGGTGGCCACCATCGAATACGCCCGCCATGTGGCCGGTCTGGCCAACGCCAACAGCACCGAGTTCGACCCTACCACGCCCCACCCCGTGATCGCACTGATCACCGAGTGGAAGGATGCGGACGGCACCATCAAGAAGCGTGACGAGAATTCGGACCTGGGCGGCACCATGCGCCTGGGCGCGCAAAGCTCGGACGTGGCCAAGGACACGCTGGCACACAGCATCTACGGCGATGTGGTCACTGAGCGCCACCGCCACCGCTACGAAGCCAATGTGAACTACCTAGACCAGCTGCGCAAAGCGGGCCTGGTGATCTCGGCGCTCACGCAGCGCGAGCAGCTCACCGAAATCGTGGAGCTACCGCAAGCCGTGCACCCCTGGTACATCGGCGTGCAGTTCCACCCCGAGTTCAAGTCCACGCCCTGGAACGGCCACCCGCTGTTCAACGCCTTCATCAAGGCCGCCGTGGAACACCAGCAAGCCGCGAAAAAAGCATAAGGGACACCCACCATGCAGCTGTGCGGATTCAACGTCGGCCTAGACCAGCGCTTCTTCCTGATCGCAGGCACTTGCTCCATCGAAGGCCTGGAGATGTCGCTCGACGTGGCAGGCCAACTCAAGGAAGCCTGCGCGCCGCTGGGCATCCCGCTGATTTACAAGGGCTCTTTCGACAAGGCCAACCGCTCCTCCGGCACCAGCAAGCGCGGTGTAGGGCTGGAAGCTGGCCTGAAGATCCTGGATGAAGTGCGCCGCCAGCTGCAACTCCCCATCCTGACCGACGTGCACGACACCTCGCATGTGGCCGAGGTGGCCAGTGTGGTCGATGTGCTCCAAACGCCTGCCTTCCTGTGCCGCCAGACGGACTTCATCCGCGCCGTGGCGCAAAGCGGCAAGCCGGTGAACATCAAGAAGGGCCAGTTCCTGGCGCCCTGGGACATGAAAAACGTCATTGACAAGGCCCGGTCGGCAGCAGCCGAGGTGGGCCTGTCGGAAGACCGCTTTCTGGCCTGCGAGCGCGGTGTGAGCTTTGGCTACAACAACCTCGTGGCCGACATGACCAGCCTGGCCGAGATGCGCAACTCCGGCG
This sequence comes from Acidovorax sp. HMWF029, assembly GCF_003060895.1. GTDB lineage: Bacteria > Pseudomonadota > Gammaproteobacteria > Burkholderiales > Burkholderiaceae_C > Acidovorax. The sequence goes on from NZ_QAIH01000205.1 coordinate 12,007, forward strand.
CGCCGGTGGTGTTTGACGTTACCCACTCGGTGCAAAAACCCGGCGGACTGGGTGCCGTGAGCGGTGGTGCGCGCGACATGGTGCCCGTGCTGGCGCGCGCCGGTGTGGCCGTGGGCGTGGCGGGCCTGTTCATGGA
>NZ_QAIH01000205.1:12190-28513 GCF_003060895.1 Acidovorax sp. HMWF029
GCTGCTCGAAACGCTGGTGGCGCTGGACGACGTCACCAAGAAAAACGGATTCCTCGAAAACAACTTTGGAGCTTGAGACATGAGCAGTGGTTACGTCATCGCATCCGTCACCGTCACCAACCCCACGCAGTACGAGGAGTACCGCAAGTGGAGCACGCTGGCCATGCAGGCCCATGGCGCCGAGGTGTGCGTGCGCGGTGGCAAGGTCGAAGTGCTGGAAGGCGACTGGAACCCCGGTCGCACCGTGATCCTCAAGTTCGCCAGCTTTGACGCAGCCCGCGCTTTCTACGACACACCCGAATACCAAAAGGCTAAGGCAGCCCGCGAAGGTGCGGCCATCATGCGCATGGTGTGTGTCGAAGGTGTTTGAAAACTCGATGCCAGCGATACGCCTAAGGAGCTTTTACTTGATAAATGCTGCCAAAAATCTCCCAACCTTACTACTAGTCTTTTCAACTATCCTGGCCCTTACCGCCTGCGGCGGTGGGGGCGACAGCGAAACAAGGCCGGCCCCAGAGTTAAGCAAGGATCTCTGCTTCGACAACAGCATCTATGCAGCAAATGCCTCCTACAAACTGAGTTTCAAGGAGGGGGCAACCAGCCCTATAGTTTCTGGCTTCGTGCGCACGACTAGCGCCAGCTTCAATGGCGTTTCTGATCTAGTCCAATTCGTGGAAACTACGAATAACACGATAACCACCGTTGTCACACGGTATCTGAAGCCATCCGCGCCACAGATTACCTCTGGCAAACCACTGCCAACTACTGGCCTAGTTTTCCTCTACGGTACGGAGGCAGCACAAGGGGCAACTTCATTCACAACAACTACATACACCCCAGCTTACGAGGATCGGCGCGCCGAGTTGGCAGTGGGTGAGACTCGCATGTTCGTCGGTCAAGGCACACGCACGCAGCTGTTCCCCCCGAAATCTGACCCATACACACGACGAGAGCAAGTCAAATTTGTAGGTGTTGAGCTCATTACGATGCCTGCTGGCACCTTCACCTCATGCCGCTACGAGATCGACGACGCCACTACGGAATGGTGGCACCGCGGTCTCGTCATCCGACGTGAAGTCCAGAATGGCGAGCCTAGAATTTTGCAATCAGGCGAGCTAAATGGCGCGCCGCTCAAGAGTCAATAACCCTTGGAAAGTAAATCAAAATGAGTGCAATCGTTGACATCGTAGGCCGCGAAGTGCTGGACAGCCGCGGCAACCCCACCGTTGAATGCGACGTGCTGCTGGAATCGGGCGTGATGGGCCGCGCCGCCGTGCCCTCGGGCGCATCCACCGGCAGCCGCGAAGCCATTGAAATGCGCGACGGCGACAAGGGCCGCTACCTGGGCAAAGGCGTGCTCAAGGCTGTGGAGCACATCAACACAGAAATCTCGGAAGCCGTACTGGGCCTGGATGCCTCCGAGCAGGCCTTTCTGGACAAGACCCTGATCGACCTCGACGGCACCGAGAACAAGAGCCGCCTGGGCGCCAATGCGATGCTGGCCGTGTCCATGGCCGTGGCGCGCGCTGCCGCCGAAGAATCTGGCCTGCCGCTGTACCGCTACCTGGGCGGCATGGGAAGCGTGCAACTGCCCGTGCCCATGATGAACGTGATCAACGGCGGCGCACACGCCAACAACAGCCTGGACCTGCAAGAGTTCATGATCATCCCCGTGGGCGCCCCCACCTTCCGCGAAGCCGTGCGCTGGGGTGCCGAAGTGTTCCACGCGCTCAAGAAGATCATCCACGACAAGGGCATGAGCACCGCCGTGGGCGACGAAGGCGGCTTTGCCCCCAGCGTTGAAAACCACGAAGCCGCCATCCGTCTGATCCTGCAGGCCATCGAAGCCGCAGGCTACACAGCGGGCGAACAGATCGCGCTGGGCCTCGATTGCGCCGCGAGCGAGTTCTACAAGGACGGCCACTACGTGCTGGAAGGCGAAGGCGGCCTCAAGCTCACCGCCCAGCAATGGACCGACATGCTGGCGGCCTGGGTGGACAAATACCCCATCATCAGCATCGAAGACGGCATGCACGAAGGCGACTGGGACGGCTGGAAGATTCTTACCGAACGCCTGGGCGACAAGGTGCAGTTAGTGGGTGACGACCTGTTCGTGACCAACACCAAGATCCTGAAGGAAGGCATCGACAAGCGCATCGCCAACTCCATCCTCATCAAGATCAACCAGATCGGCACGCTGACCGAAACCTTCGCCGCCATCGAGATGGCCAAGCGCGCTGGCTACACCGCCGTGATCTCGCACCGCTCGGGTGAGACCGAAGACAGCACGATTGCCGATATCGCTGTGGGCACCAACGCAGGCCAGATCAAGACCGGCTCCCTGAGCCGCTCCGACCGCATCGCCAAGTACAACCAGCTGCTGCGCATCGAGGAAGACCTGGGCGAAATCGCTCACTACCCAGGCCGCGCAGCGTTCTACAACCTCCGCTAAGCCCAGGACCCCTCGCCTGAGCGAGCCCCGACTTGGCCTCCCGCATCGTCCCCGTCATCCTGCTGGCTTTGCTGGGGGCACTGCACGCCCAGCTCTGGCTGGGGCGGGGCAGCGTGCCGCGCGTCAACGAGATGCAGCGGCAGATTGATGCCCAAAAAGCGGCCAATGACCATGCCCGCCAGATCAATGCCCGCTTGACCTCAGAGGTACACGACCTCAAGGAAGGGCTGGACATGGTGGAAGAAAAGGCACGCAGCGAGTTGGGCATGGTCCGGCCTAACGAGGTCTACGTGCAGTTCACGCCGCGCTGAGCGGCTGAACAGTCCGTTCCCCTGCACGGCCCTGGCCGCCACTCCTGTCCCCCCGCGCTCCGTCGTTTGTGCCCCCACTCCCTGTCCCCTTGCCCTCGATAGCCTTGTTGGGCGCCCCGCACACGGGAGCCGAGGAACTGGCCCGGGCGCTGCAGGCGAGCATCTCGCCTGACTCAGTACAGATTGTGGTGGCGCCAGCCGTGCTGGCAGCCCCGCCACAGACACGACCCGCGCCCGCCCTCTCCGCCACCACACTGACATTGCTGATGGGCCTGGACCTGCCCTGCCCACCTGAGGACCGCACCGCTCAGGAAGCCTTCGACGCGCAGCTGCGCGTGGCGCTGCAGGACGCCGGCGTGGCATATCGGGTGATCTACGGGCAGGGCGACAAGCGGGTAGCGAACGCATTGAATGCTATTAAATCAATAGCAATAAACACATACCCAACAGGCGGAGAAAGGGTTTTTAACGTAGAAAATGGGATTCGCGCACAGCGGCTGCGCGCCTGGAACTGCGAAAAATGCAGCGACCCCGTCTGCGAACACCGCCTGTTCACATCCCTCGTGGAAAAGCGGCAAACGTGCTCGGACTGAACCACGGTCTGTCTATCTTCATCGGGCGTGGGTCTCATCCTCTGCCAATGACCGCACCAGCCCGCGCTGCAACTCCTTGAGCAGCAGCACCACTTGGCTGGAGCCATAGCGGTAGCTGCCATTGAGTACCTGCACAGCGCGGTCCCACTCGCCTTGCTGCGCAAGCTCAACCAGGGCTGCGGCCTGCTCATGGAAATACTGGTAGCGCGCCACCAGCAATGGAAAAGTCGGCTGATCCCCCAGCACCTCACCCCCCACGCCATGCAGCCAGCGTCCCAGCACGCTATGGTCCACACGGCGTATCAGGGCGGGGTCCAACCCCACGGTGGAACGGCCCTCCAGGTAGTCCATCAGACGGGCCTTCCAGCGTTCGTGGGCGTTGATGGCAGCGTCGATGTCCAGAGTTGCCAGCAGACTGTCGCCGCGGCGCGAGTCGGGCACGGCGGCACTGTCGAACAGCACCTGTGCAGGCGCAGCAGCAACCGCAGGGGCAGCACGGCGGACACCCAGAACGCGACGTAATAACTCCATGACACCCTCAGAACAGGTTTGCTCAGATCCATCAGTGGCAGGATGCCGCTGACCCGGCGCGCACGGCGCCCTTGCCCCACGCCGCAGCCGCAACGGGTGCCGTGCAATGGCCAATGAATCTTAGGCGGTGTTGGAAGAATCGAATGTCAACGATGGTCAGCCGCGCAGCACCGGACGGTGGCGGACTCTGCTGACAAACAGGCCTTCCCCAGTGCTTACTGGATGCCCGTGGGTCCAGGGGGCTGACTCGCGGCAGGCGAGACAAAAATCTGCGCTGCATCCACTGCGTCAAAGCGGTACTGCTGGCCACAGAACTCGCAACCCACCTCAATGTCATCGCGTTCGGAGAGGATGCTCTCTGCCTCTTCAACACCCAGATTGCGCAGCATGTTGCTCACACGTTCACGGCTGCAGGTGCAGGCAAACCGCGGACCGCCGGCACCCTGCTGCGGCTCGAAGCGCAGCAGCTTTTCCTCCCAGAACAGGCGACGCAGGATGGTGTCAACATCCAGCGTCAACAGCTCTTCGCGCGTGAGGCTGGATGCCAGGTGCGCGATGCGGTTGTAGTCCTCGTTATGGCCGATCTGGTCTTCGTTCTCACGGTGCGTGAGGCCAGCCGCCAGGTTGCCCTCGCCCTTGATGGGCATGCGCTGGATCAGAAGGCCAGCGGCCACCTGGTCATTCGCGCCCAGCACCAGGATGGTGTCGAGTTGCTCGGACTGCAGCATGTAGTGCTGCAGCACATCCGACAGGCGCTCCAGCTTTTCATTGTGGTCACCGTGCAGCGGCACAACACCCTGGTAGGGCTGCTGGCCGGGGTGACGATCCTTGGGATCGAGCGTGATCGCGCAGCGGCCGCCGCCGCCCACATTGACCATCTGTGACAGGCGCGCGTCTGCGGGCACCTCGCTGTTCACGGTCGCCGTGGCGCGCAGGCTCAAGTCCGACTGCACCTCCGCCACGGCCAGCTTGACCGGACCGTCGCCAAACACCTGCAGCACCAGTGCACCATTGAACTTGATGTTGGACTGCATGAGCACACCAGCCGCAGCCATCTCGCCCAACAGCTCGCTCACGGGCGCGGGATAGGCACCCGTGCTGGTGTTGCCGGCCCGGCGGCGCAGGATTTCGGTCCAGGCATCGGTAAGACGCACGATCATGCCGCGCACGGGCAGGCCATCAAAAAGAAACTTGTGGAGTTCAGACACGCAGGGGTTCCAGGAGAAAAAAATGGCGGCAGGTTGGCAGCGGCGATGCCGCGTTCAGCCGATCTTGCGCAAGCCGCGTTGGAAGCGGCGCGCGTTGTCGATGTAATGTTGGGCGCTTTGGCGCAGGCCTTCGATCTGCTCGGGCGAGAGTTCGCGCACGGCCTTGGCAGGGCTGCCGATGATCATGGAGCCGTCGGGGAACTCCTTGCCTTCGGTGACCAGCGCACCCGCTCCCACCAGACAGTGCTTGCCAATCTTCGCGCCATTGAGCACCACGGCGCCGATGCCGATCAGCGACTCGTCGCCGATGGTGCAGCCGTGCAGCATGACCTGATGGCCCACCGTCACGCGCTCCCCCACCACAAGGGGCTTGCCGATGTCGGCGTGCAGCACACTCGCGTCCTGGATGTTGGAGCCTGCGCCGATGGTGATGCTCTCGGTATCGCCACGGATCACCGTGCCAAACCACACGCTGGCGTCTTCGCCCAGCACCACGTTGCCCATCACCTGCGCACTGTCGGCCACCCAGGCCGATGCGTGCACCTGGGGCGCCACACCATCGAGTTCGTAAACAGTCATGCAAAAGTCTCCGTCGGGGCAGGGATTGGGGCCTGCGTTTTGGAATGAGGGAAGCGCCAACCGGAGGTGCCATGCATCTGCCGGCACCGTTGGCAACGGCCTAGAATTGTAAAGATGGAGCTTCGCCAACGTGCACTGCAGGTCTTGTGCCTCGCAGACCCTGAACAAAAAGCGGCGGCTGCGCTGGACTTGCATGCCCAAGCAGCTACGCTTTCAATAGCAGAAATCACCCCTACCCCGCCCGAGGCCCCACCTGACCTGCCAGGTCGCCCTGCGCGACCGGAACTGCGGCGCCACACCGACGTCGCCCGGCGCTCCCCCGCCTCGCCTGAGGGCCGTGCCGTGCTGATCCACGCGATTGCGCACATCGAATTCAATGCCATCAACTTGGCCTTGGATGCCGTCTGGCGCTTTGGTGGCATGCCGCGCGCGTACTACCTCGACTGGATGCTGGTCGCGGCCGAAGAGGCGCAGCATTTCCGCCTGCTGAGAGACCACCTTCGCAGCCAGGGACATGACTACGGCGACTTCCCGGCCCACCAGGGCCTATGGACCATGTGCGAGAAGACCAGCCACGACATCCTGGCCCGCATGGCGCTGGTGCCACGCACGCTGGAGGCCCGCGGGCTGGATGCCACGCCGCAGATCCAGGCCAAGCTGCGCCAGGTGGGCACGCCCGACGCGCTGGCCGCCGTGGCCATTCTGGACACCATCCTGCGCGACGAGGTGGGCCATGTGGCCATCGGCAACCACTGGTACCGCTGGCTGTGCGAACGTGCGGGGCACGACCCCGAAACCCACTACGGCACCCTGGTCGCACAATACGAGGCTCCGCGCCTGAAGCCCCCCTTCAACGAAACCGCCCGCCGCAAGGCTGGCTTTACCGACAACGAACTGCGCTGGCTGCAGCAGCTCTGATCTTCTGGTTACACGCAACGCGGCATGGGCTTCTAAAATTCGCCGCGCCGGCTGCCGCAGCCCCCTCAACTGCACTGCGCTGACATCAGCCCCTCTTTCTTACATACTCTCGCAATGACTTCACCCACCACTCCCGGGGTTTCCCTCACGCCTCCGCCCGCGGGCAACCAGTCTTCGGTCGCCATGATTGCGCGGCAGGCGATCGTGAACGCGCAACAGGTGGTGGTGGGCTACGAGCTGTTCAACCGCTCGCGCAGCGGCGCGGCGCACACGGCGGCCACCGACGTGATCCTGGTTTTTACTGCGCTATCGCACGCGGGCACAGAAGAGCTGGTGGGCAAGAAGCTGATCTTTGTGAACTGCACGCACGAAAGCCTGTCGGGTGGCCATCTGGAGCTGGTGGACCCCGACAAGGTGGTGCTGGAGATCCCCCCCCTGGGCCATGCCGCCGCCGAAGAGGTCGCCACCCGCATGCCCATCCTGGCCGGGCTGCGCGACCGGGGCTTTCACCTGGCGTTCAACCACACGGTGCTGCAATCGGCCTATGCGCCCTGGCTACCGCTGGCCGACTACATCAAGCTCGATCTGTCCGTACTGGCCCCCGACCAGCTGGCTGTACTCATCAGCTACGCAGGGCGCAACTCCCAGGCCGAGCTGATTGCTGAGAAAGTCGAGACAGCCCAGCAGTACGACATGGTGTCGAGCCAGGGCGTTCAAATGTTCCAGGGTTACTGGTTCGCGCGCCCAGCACTGGTCGAAGCAAAGCTGCTTGCACCGTCGCAGGCCAGCATCATCGAACTCATTAACCAGGTGCGCAAACAGGCGAGCACAGACGACATCGAAGAAACCCTCAAGAAGGACGCCGGACTGGCCTTCAACCTCATGCGCTTGATCAACTCGGCGGGTTTCGGCCTGTCGCGCGAGGTCACCTCCTTCCGCCAGGCCGTGATGCTCATGGGCCTGAAAAAACTTTTCCGCTGGGCCGCACTGCTGCTCACGGCCTCGCGCGCCGGGGGCACACCGTCGTCCGTGGGCCAGACTGCAGTGGTGCGAGGCCGCCTGATGGAGTTGCTGGCCCTTGAAACCTTGCCCCCCGAAGAAGCTGACCAGGCCTTTGTGGTGGGCATTTTCTCGCTGCTGGATGTGATGCTGTCCATGCCAATGGAATCTGCCCTGGGCCTGCTGAATGTACCCGAACCCGTTGCGGCGGCCCTGCTGCATCGCGAGGGCTTCCTGGGCGATCTGCTCACCCTGGCTGAAGCCTGTGAATCGAGTGACGACGCCGTATTCGACCGCACTGCCGGGCTGCTGCATCTCACCAGTCAGCAGATCAACTTTGCCCACCTGCAGGCGCTGGCCTGGTCAGACAATCTGGGCGACTGACCCGCCGGGGGCTACAGACCAGGCCTGCCGCCAACGATTGGTCCGCGGTGGGGCTGTGGAGGTCTAGAATCCCAGGAAAACAGCCTTTCACTACAGCAGACCCCATGTCGAGCACACCTGAACAAGACACCCCGGACGCTGCATCCCCAGCGGTGGAGCCAGTGGACGAAAATCTCGCCATCATCGCCCGCCAAGCCATCGTGGACGAAAGCCGCACGGTTTATGGCTATGAGCTGTTCGACCGTTCCACAGCCTCCGAGTCGCACACCGCCGCCAGCGATGCCGCCCTGCTGTTCAATGCACTGTCTTACGCAGGCACCGAGGCCCTGGTGGGCAAAAAAACGGTGTTCATCAATTGCACCCACGACAGCCTCTCCGGCGGCCACCTGGAGCTGATCCACCCCGAAAAGGTGGTCCTGGAAATCCCACCGTTGCCCGAAGGGGCTGCGCCAGAGGAAATAGAAGGCCGCCTGCCCACGCTGGAGGCCCTGCGCACGCGCGGCTTTCGCCTGGCCTTTGACCAGCAGGCCCTCAAGCGTGCCTACACCAGCTGGCTGCCACTGGCGGCTTTCATCAAGCTCGACATGCAGGCGTTCAAGCCCGAGCTGGCCGCACCGCTGGTCAAGTTCGCCACCACCCACAGCAAAGCCACCCTGGTGGCCGAAAAGGTGGAAACCGCAGAACAGTACGAACTGATGAAGGGCCTGGGCGTAAAGCTATTCCAGGGCTTCTGGTTCGCACTGCCCTCTCTGGTCAAGGCCACTACCATCCGCCCATCGCAGGCCACCATCATCCAGCTCATCAACTTGGTCCGCAAGCAAGCCAGCACGGCTGAGATCGAGGAATTGCTCAAGAAAGACCCCACCCTGTCTTTCAATTTGCTGCGTTTCATCAACTCATCGGGTTTTGGTCTGTCCTGCGAGATCACCTCGTTCCGCCACGCGGTGATGATCCTGGGCCTGAAGAAGCTGTTCCGCTGGGCTGCGCTATTGATGACCACCTCGCGTGCAGGTGGTGCGCCACCAGCCGTGGGTCAGACCGCTGTGGTGCGTGGCCGCCTCATGGAGTTGCTGGCTGCCGAGCTGCTGTCCCCCGAAGACTGCGATAACGCCTTTGTGGTGGGCGTGTTCTCACTGCTGGACACCATGCTGGGCGTGCCACTCGAAAAAGCCCTCGAATCCGTCGCCTTGCCTGAACCCGTGATGGATGCCCTGTTGCGTGGCAATGGCGTGTTTGCACCCTTCCTGGAGCTGACCAAAGCCTGCGAGAGCGGTGACGAGGTGGCCTTTGCCAAAAATGCCGATGCGTTGCACCTGTCGAACCGCCAGGTCAACTGGGCCCACCTGCAGGCGCTGACCTGGGCCGAAAGCCTTAGCGAGGACTGATCGCGTCAACAGACAGGACAGCGGGTTCAGCCGCCAGAACAAAAAAAGGCCCTGGTCGTCCAGGGCCTTTTTTATCTCTGGCCTGGGATGGCGTTTGTCAGTTGCTGGCCTGGATGCCCGCCGCGCGGATGATGCGCGCATTGTTCTCCGACTCTTGGGCGATCTGACGCGCAAATTCTGCCGCCGTGCCACCAGTGGGTACGTTGTCGGTGGATTCGAGCTTGCTGCGGATGTCGGGCAGGGCCAGCGCCTTGTTCACCTCGGCATTGATGCGGTCCAGCACCGGCGCAGGCGTCTGTGCTGGCGCATAGATGCCAAACAGCGATGACAGATTGGCGGCTGGCTGGCCCAGCTCGGCCAGCGTGGGCACCTGGGGCAGCGAATCAAGCCGTGCAGGGGCGCCCACAGCCAGCGGCTTGAGCTTGCCAACCTTGATGTGCTGCAGCACGGCAGGGCCCGCATTGGTGGACAGCACCTCGTACTGCCCGCCCAGCGCGTCGTTCATCTGCTGGCCGCCGCCCTTGTAGGGGATGTGCGTGATCTGCACCTGGCTCTTGCCCGCGATCTGCTCCAGCATGATGTGACCCAGTGACGCCTGCCCCGAGGTCGCCCAGCGCACAGACCCCGGCTTGGCCTGCGCGGCGGCCAGCAAGTCCTTGAAATCTCTGGCCTTGCTGGCAGAGGTGCCCAGCAGCAACACAGGCGAATACATCACGCTCACCACTGGAGCAATGTCTTTTTGCGGATCGAACGGCGACTTGCCCAGGTGCGGGTTCAGCGCCAGCGGGCTCACCGCGGCGAAGCCCAGTGTGTAGCCATCTGGCGTGGCCTTGGCCACGGCATCCACGCCCAGGCTGCCACTCGCACCCGCCTTGTTCTCGATGACCACCGGCGTGCCCAGCTGCACGGCCAGCTTGTCAGCCAGGGCGCGCGCCACGTTGTCGCTCACGCCCCCCGCCGGGTAGGCCACCACGATGCGAATGGGTTTGGCCGTGGGCCAGGCCTGTGCCAGGGCCAGGGTGGCGGCGCTCAGCAGCAGGGTACCAACAAACAGTTTTTTCATGGGTGTTTCCTTGGGTGAATAGGGATACCGATCCATCAACGGGCGCCAGAGCCAACCCACCCGCGTTATCCGCGCGGATGGTGCTGCGCATGCAGCGACTTGAGCCGCTCGCGCGCCACATGGGTGTAGATGGTGGTGGTGGAGATGTCGGCGTGGCCCAGCAGCAGCTGCACCACGCGCAGGTCGGCGCCATGGTTAAGCAGGTGGGTGGCAAATGCATGGCGCAGCGTGTGCGGTGACAACGGCACAGTGATGCCCGCCACCTGCGCCCACTTTTTGACGATGACCCAGAACATCGCCCGCGTCATGCCGCTGCCACGCTGGGTCACAAAAAGGTCCTCGGTCTGCTGCCCGCCCAGGATGGCACCGCGCGCCTCGCGCAGATAGCGCTCCAGCCAGGCACGCGCTTCTTCGCCAAACGGCACCAGGCGCTCCTTGCTGCCCTTGCCCATCACACGCAGCACGCCTTCGTTCAGCCCGAGCTGAAAAGTCTTGAGCGTGACCAGCTCCGTCACGCGCAGGCCGCTGGCGTACATCAGCTCCAGCATGGTGCGATCGCGCAGGCCCAAGGGGTTGCCCAGGTCGGGCGCGTTGAGCAGGGCCTCCACCTGGACCTGCGACAGGGTTTTGGGCACCCGCAGTGGCTGGCGCGCGGCCAGCAGGCGCAGCGTGGGGTCAGCGGTGATGCGCCGCTCGCGCAGTGCCCAATGGAAGTAGCGGCGCAGCACGGTGAGCCGCCGGTTGGCCGAAGTGGCACGCGTCTGTGCATGGCGGGCCGCAAAGTAGGCATTGAGGTGCAGCTCGGCGGTGTCGTCCAACGCCAGAGCGGGCTGCTGGGCTGCCAGCCACTGCGCGTACAGCGTCAGGTCGCGCCGGTATGCTGCCAGCGTGTTGCGCGACAGGCCGTCCTCCAGCCACAGGGCGTCCACAAAGGCATCGATCGCGTTCAGGCTGGCGGCAAGCATACAAAAACGATAGCACGTAAAAAAGCCGCCCGGGCGAAGGGGCGGCTTTTGAGGGTGAAAGTGCGGCGCTTATTCGAGCGTCAGCTTCTGCTTGACCACCACGTCCTTGTAGACCGCGAACTCAGCCTTGATCTGCTCGGCAAACTGCTCAGGGGTATTGCCCAGTACCAGAGAGCCGGTGTCCTCGATGCGCTTTTTCACAGCCGGATCTTGCAGCGCAGTGCGCACGGCTGCGTTGATCTTGTCCACCACATCCTTGGGCAGCCCCTTGGGGCCCACGATGCCGTAGTAGGCCATGCGGTTCACTGGCTCCAGACCCAGTTCCTTGAACGTGGGCACATTGGGCAAAGCCGCAACGCGCTGGGGCGCAGCCACCACGATAGGCACCAGGCGGTTTTCCTTGATGAAAGGCAGGGCCGAGGGCAGGTTGTCAAAAATCATGGGCACCTGGCCCGCCACCGTGTCGTTCAGGGCCGGGCCCGCGCCACGGTAGGGAATGTGTGTGACGAAGGTACCCGAGAGGTTCTTGTACAGCTCCATCTGCAGGTGGCCGATGCCGCCGGTGCCGGACGAGGCATACGAATACTTGCCCGGCGACTTCTTGACCTCGGCCACAAACGCCTTGTAGTCCTTGGCCGGGAAGCTGGGGTGCACCGCAATGATGTTGGGCGTGGCTGCGATGTTGATGATCGGCGTGAAGTCCGTCAACGGGTTGTAGGGCGTTTTGGGGTTGATGGCGGGGTTGGCGGCCGTGGTGGACACGGTGGCCACGCCCAGCGTGTAGCCGTCGGGGGCGGAACGGGCGGTTTCTGCCGCCCCCACGATGCCACCGCCACCGGCCTTGTTCTCCACAATCACGCTCTGGCCCAGAGCCTTGCCCAGCGGGTCGGCGATGACGCGCGCGATGATGTCGGTGGTGCCACCGGGTGCAAACGGCACCTGCAGCTTGATCACCTTGTTGGGATAGCCTTGGGCGGCTGCGGTGCCTGCGGCGGCAGCCAGTACGGTCAGCGCCAGCCATTGACGACGATGCATGGAGTTCTCCTTCGTGCGGGTAACAAACTGCGCCGATGGTATGCGCAATCGCCGCTTTGGCGTCCTGCGGATTCCACATAAGGGCTAACCCGAAGACCTTGCCGCGCATCAAGTATTCTTGACAGCGTGAACTACGCCCAGCTCCTGCTCCCCGACTTCTCTCTCATCCTGTGCGGCTATCTGATCTGCCGCTACACCGCCCTCAACCGCTCGGTCTGGCAGCCGGTGGAAAGCCTGGTGTACTACCTGCTCTTTCCGGTGCTACTGTTCCAGTCCATCGTCAAGAGCCCGGTAGACATCAGCGCCGCGTCGGGGCTGATCGGCGCGGGCATGCTGTCGGGCGTGATCGGCATTGCGCTGGCCTACAGCCTGCCACACTGGCCGTGGCTGGGCCAACGCATCGACGTACGCGACCATGCTGCCAGCGCGCAGGTGGCGTTCCGCTTCAATTCCTTCATCGGCCTGGCGATTGCCGAGCGACTGGCGGGCACGCAGGGCCTCTTGATGATTGCCGTGCTGATTGGCGTGTGTGTGCCGCTGTTCAACGTGGCGGCCGTGTGGCCCATGGCGCGGCAGGGCCAGCACAGCTTTGCGCGCGAGCTCGCACGCAATCCGCTGATCATTGCCACAGGGTCAGGCTTGGTGGCCAACCTGCTGGGCTTTCAGATTCCGGATTGGGCTGTGCCCACCGTCAGCCGCATCAGCGCCGCGTCGCTGGCCCTCGGGCTGATGGCCGCAGGCGCCGGCCTGCAGTTTGGTCTGCTCACGCGCGGCAAGGCGCTGAGCGTGTCGGTGCTGGCCATCCGCCACCTGGTGCAGCCCCTGCTGGCCTTCGCGCTGGCCCGGCTGTTTGGGCTGGACCCGGTGCAGACCACGGTGCTGCTGGCCTTCTCGGCCCTGCCCACCGCATCAACCTGCTATGTGCTGGCCGCCCGCATGGGCTACAACGGGCCTTATGTGGCGGGGCTGGTGACACTGTCCACGCTGCTGGGTATTCTGAGCCTGCCCTTTGCCCTGGGGTTTTTGCGATGACCGACCTTCTGCCTCCTGACCTGCACTCCAATCGAACGGGCCTGACACGGCGCCGCGCACTGCTGGCCAGCCTGGCGACCATGGCCCTTGCACCCCTGGCCGCCTGCGGGCGCAAGCCCCCCCGCGCGCAGGCCGTGCCCGCCGGGGCCACAGTGCTGGCGCTGGGCGACTCGCTGACCTCGGGTGTGGGCGCATCGGCCGACACCGCCTACCCCGCCGTGCTGCAGCGCCTGACGGGCTGGACGGTGGTCAACGGCGGCGTGTCGGGCGACACCTCGACCCAGGCGCTCGCCCGCCTGCCCGGCCTGCTGCAAAAACACAACCCGGCGCTGGTGATCGTGAGCATCGGCGGCAACGACTTTCTGCGCCGCCAGAGCAGCGCCACCACCCGCACCAACGTGCAGCGCATCTGCGCCGACGCGCGCGCCAGCGGCGCCCAGGTGCTGCTGGTGGCCGTGCCCGAGCTTTCGCTGATGGCCGCTGTGGGCAAGCTCAGCGACCATGCGCTGTACAAAGAAGTGGCCGACGAGTTGAAGATTCCCCTGCACAGCAAGGGTTGGTCGGATGTACTGGCACAAGAGCGGCTGCGGTCCGACCAGATCCATGCGAATGCAGCGGGCTACGAGCAGTTTGCGCAGGGGTTGGTGGAGACCCTCAAAACCACCGGGTTGCTGGCACAGTAGCCCTGCAGTCGCCGCAAGCCACAAGCTATCATTTTGATAGCTTAAAATGCTTACCCATTGCGCGGAGAGGCCTGTTTTTATTCAAACTTCCAGCGCCCAGGCCACATGCTCGCGCACCAGGGCGCTATCGCCCTGCGCGCGCGACTGCAGCGCCGTGCGCAGCGTGGCATCGCCCGTGGCGCGCAGCGCATTGCCCAGCGCCACCGCCACATTGCGCAGCCAGCGCTCATGGCCGATGCGGCGGATGGGGCCGCCTTCGGTCATGCGCAAAAAGGTGGCCTCATCCCAAGCAAACAAATGCACCAGTTGCTGACCCGACAGGCCCTTGCGCTCATCAAAGTCGGGCAGGCGACTGACCTGCGCGAACTTGTTCCAGGGGCAGATGAGCTGGCAGTCGTCGCAGCCATAGATGCGGTTGCCCATCAGCGGGCGCAACTCCAGCGGGATCGGCCCCGCATGCTCGATAGTGAGGTACGAGATGCAGCGCCGCGCGTCGATGCGGTGCGGCGCGATGATGGCCTGCGTGGGGCACACATCGATACAGGCGCTGCAGCTGCCGCAGTGGGCCGTGACGGGCGCGCTCTCGGGCAGCGCCATGTCCACATAGATCTCGCCCAGAAAGAACATCGACCCTGCCTCGCGGTTGAGCACCAGCGTGTGTTTGCCGCGCCAGCCCTGGCCACTGCGCGCGGCCAGCTCGGCCTCCAGCACTGGAGCGGAGTCGGTGAACACGCGGTGGCCAAACGGGCCGATGGCCTCGGCGATGCGGTCGCTCAGTTTTTGCAGGCGCGCGCGCAGCACCTTGTGATAATCCCGGCCCCGGGCGTAGACCGAGACGATGCCCTCCTGCGGGTGAGCCAGGCGTGAAAACTCCACCGCCTGCCAGCCTCCTGGCGCATCCAGGGTGGTCTCGCGCGGCAAATAATCCATGCGCGCCGTGATCACGCTCACGGTGCCGGGCACCAGCTCGGCCGGGCGCGCGCGCTTCATGCCGTGGAATGCCATGTAATGCATGTCACCATGAAAGCCCTGTGCCAGCCAGGCCGCAAGACCCGGCTCTGCCGCAGACAAGTCCACCCCCGCCACGCCGATTTGGGAAAATCCCAGCTCGCGGGCCCACTCCTGCATTTGAGGAACGAGTTGACTGTTGCACCACATACCGGCCAGATTGTAGAAAGCGGCGACGCCACCGCCGCTGCGACCGCGCGCCATTTCACCTGGCGCAGCGAGGAAGACACCGAGGCCTTTGCCCGCCAGCTGGCGGCGCAGCCGCTGCTGGCCAATGCCTTCCTCACCCTGCATGGCGACCTGGGCGCTGGCAAAACCACGCTGGTGCGCCACCTGCTGCGCGCGCTGGGTGTGCAGGGCCGTATCAAGAGCCCCACCTACGCCGTGGTGGAGCCCCACGAGGCGCCGGGCCTATCACCGCATGCGACCACGGTGTGGCACTTCGACTTCTACCGCTTCGACGACCCGCGCGAGTGGGAGGACGCAGGTTTCAGGGACATTTTTGCCAACCCGGGCCTCAAGGTGGCAGAATGGCCGGAAAAGGCTGCAGCGCTTACCCCGCCTGCGGACCTTGCTATCCACATTGAAGCAATCGATGACTCCGAAAGGAAGGTCACACTGCACGCCCACACCCATGCCGGGCGTGCAATGCTGCAAGGACTCTGACGCACCGTGAACCAGACCCACACCCCCGTCCACTCCGCCAGACCGCCCTCGCGTCGCGCCGTGCTGCAGATGGGCTCCCTGGTGTTGCTGCTGGGCACGCAGCAAATTGCGCGTGGCGCCACCATCCTGGCGGTGCGCGTCTGGCCCGCCCCCGAGTACTCGCGCGTGACCATCGAATCCGATGGCGCACTGGTGGCCAAGCAGTTTTTCGTCACCACGCCACCACGCCTGGCGGTGGACATCGAAGGCATCGACCTCAGCCCCGCGTTGCGCGAGCTGGTGGCCAAGGTCAAGCCCGACGACCCCAACATTGCAGGCATCCGCGTGGGCCAGAACGCGCCCGGCGTGGTGCGCCTGGTGGTGGACCTGAAGCAGGCTGCTCTGCCCCAGGTCTTCGCCTTGCCGCCCGTGGCCGCCTACCAGCACCGGCTGGTGTTCGACCTGTACCCCGCCGCGTCGGTGGACCCGCTGGAGGCGCTGATTGCCGAGCGCCTGCGCGATACGCCCTCCG
>NZ_QAIH01000206.1:0-5210 GCF_003060895.1 Acidovorax sp. HMWF029
CCCCTGGTGACCTCGACAGCCCCCGGCTAGGCCCGCCCCGGGGCGCACCCCAGATCAGTGCAAAAAACTGGCACGGCCATTGCTTGGCACAGGCAAGGGCCGGGCAGGCCCACGCAATTCAGCAGTGCAAAGGCGCACAGAAGAGTTGTAAGGACGAAGGCGTCCCCACATGCGGTTCCGAGACCTCGGAGCAGCATCGTGTGGACGCCTTTTTTGTTTTTCACGTCGCCCTGGCGATGGAACCGATGGAGTGAGTTGCGATGAAAAAGCTCAAGCTGGTGATGGTGGGAAACGGCATGGCCGGGGTGCGCACGCTGGAAGAGCTGCTCAAGATCGCCCCAGATCTGTATGACATCACGGTGTTTGGCGCAGAGCCCCACCCCAACTACAACCGCATTCTGTTGTCCCCCGTGCTGGCGGGCGAGCAGACCATCGACGAGATCATCCTCAATGACTGGTCGTGGTACGCAGACAACCACATCACGCTGCACACCGGCTTCACCGTGACCGATGTGGACCGGGTGCGCCGCGTGGTCAGTGCCACCAGCCAGGACGGCGATGTGATCACCGCCGAATACGACCGCCTCATCCTCGCCACGGGCTCCAACCCGTTCATCCTGCCCATCCCTGGCAAAGACCTGCAAGGCGTGCTGGCCTACCGCGACATTGCCGATACGCAGGCCATGATCGACGCGGCCGCCACCTACAAGCACGCGGTGGTCATCGGCGGCGGCCTGCTGGGCCTGGAGGCCGCCAACGGCCTCATGAAGCGCGGCATGACTGTGAGCGTGGTGCATGTGATGCCGTCGCTGATGGAACGCCAGCTCGATGACGTGGCGGGCAAGATGCTGCAAAAGTCGCTGGAAGACCGCGGCATGCGCTTTTTGATGGGCGCGCAGACCAAGGAGCTGGTGGGCAACGCCGAAGGCCGCGTGGCCAGCGTGAAGTTCAAGGACGGTACCGAAGTTCCCGCTGACCTGGTGGTGATGGCCGTGGGTATCCGCCCCAACACGGCCTTGGCCGAAAAAATGCGCCTGCACGTGAACCGTGGCATTGTGGTGAGCGACACGCTGCAGACCACCACCGACGCGCGCATCTACGCCGTGGGCGAATGCGCCGCGCACCGGGGCATTGCCTATGGCCTGGTGGCCCCGCTGTTCGAGCAAGGCAAGGTGCTGGCCAACCATTTGGCCGAGTTCGGCATAGGCCGCTACCAGGGCTCGCTCACGTCCACCAAGCTCAAGGTCACGGGCATTGACCTCTTTAGTGCAGGCGACTTCCAGGGTGGTGAAGACACCGAAGAAATCGTGATGAGCGACCCCTTTGGCGGCGTGTACAAAAAGCTCGTCATCAAGAACGACAAGCTGGTGGGCGCCTGCCTGTATGGCGACACGGTGGACGGCAGCTGGTACTTCAAGCTGCTGCGCGATGGCCGCAGCGTGAGCGACATCCGCGACAAGCTGATGTTTGGCGAGAGCAACATCGGCGACGTGGGCCACCAGGGCCAGAGCAAGGCATCGGCAATGGCCGACACCGACGAGGTGTGCGGCTGCAACGGCGTGACCAAAGGCGCCATCTGCAAGGCCATCAAGGACAAGGGCCTGTTCACGCTGGACGAGGTGCGCAAGCACACCAAGGCCAGTGCCAGCTGCGGCTCGTGCACCGGGCTGGTAGAGCAGATCATCATGTTCACAGCGGGTGGCGACTACAGCGCCACGCCCAAGACCCGGGCCCTGTGCGGCTGCACGGACCATGGGCACCAGGCGGTGCGCGATGCGATCCGTGCCAACAAGCTGCTGAGCATTGGCGACGTCTTCAGGCACATGGAATGGAAGACGCCCAACGGCTGCGCCACCTGCCGCCCGGCGGTCAACTACTACCTCATCAGCACCTGGCCCAAAGACGCCAAGGACGACCCGCAAAGCCGCGCCATCAACGAACGCAGCCACGCCAACATCCAGAAAGACGGCACCTACAGCGTCATCCCCCGCATGTGGGGGGGCGAAACGACCGCCGACGAGCTGCGCCGCATTGCCGATGCGGCCGACAAGTACAACATCCCCACCATTAAGGTCACGGGCGGCCAGCGCATCGACCTGCTGGGTGTGAAGAAGGAAGACCTGCAGAACGTCTGGAAGGACATCGGCATGCCCAGCGGCCACGCCTACGCCAAAGCGCTGCGCACCGTGAAGACCTGCGTGGGCAGCGAATGGTGCCGCATGGGCACGCAAGACAGCACCCAGATGGGCAAAGACCTGGAGCGCGCCATGTGGCGCATGTACGCGCCGCACAAGGTCAAGTTTGCGGTGAGCGGCTGCCCCCGCAACTGCGCCGAAGCAGGCATCAAGGACGTGGGCATCATCGGCGTGGACAGCGGCTGGGAGATGTATGTGGCGGGCAACGGCGGCATCAAGACCGAGGTGGCGCACTTCTTCACCAAGCTCAAAACCGCCGAGGAGGTGCTGGAGTACACCGGCGCGTTTTGCGAGTTGTACCGCCAGGAAGGCTGGTACCTGGAGCGCACCGTGCACTACGTGAACCGCGTGGGTCTGGACTATGTGAAAAAACGCATTCTGGAAGACCACGCAGGCCGCAAGGCGCTGTGGGAGCAACTGCAGTTTGCACTCGATGGCGAGCCCGACCCCTGGTTTGAGTTTGACAAGGCGGCGGTGGACACACGCCAGTTCACGCCCCTGAGCGCCTGATCGGCAAGGAGCCTCACCATGCAACGCCGCACCCTTCTTACCTCAGCGGGCTATACGACGGCCTGGGGCGCTCTGGGCCTTCTGGTGCCAGCGGGCAAGGCCCAGGCCCAGGTGGCAGACCTGAACGACGCCATCAACAAGGCCGGGCGCCAGCGCATGCTGAGCCAGCGCATGGGCAAGGCCTGGCTGGCCCTGGCCCACAAGGCCGACACCCCTGCGGCGCGCGCCGTGCTGGAGCAGTCCCTGGCACTGTTCGAGCGCCAGCTGGGCGAACTCAAGGCCTATGCGCCCTCACCCGCCATCCGCGACACCTATGTAAAACTGGAAGGCGCCTGGGCCGACCACAAGGCCACGCTGATGGGCACCACGCCTTCGCGTGACGGCGTGGCCGCGCTGCTGCAGGCCGACGCCAAGGTGCTGGCCCTGGCCCACCAGGGCACCTCGCAGTACGAGGCCGCGCTGGGCAAGCCTGTGGGCCACCTGGTGAACGTGGCCGGGCGCCAACGCATGTTGAGCCAGCGCATGGCCAAGTTCTGCCTGTCGGCGATGCTGGGGGTGGACACCTCCACCGCCACCACCGAGATTGCCAAGGCGCGCGACGAATTCCTCAAAGCCACCGAGCTATTGCGCAACGCTCCCCAGGCCACCGCCCGCATCCGCCAGGAGCTGTTGTTGGCCGACGGCCAGTGGATTTTTTTTGACGCCGCCCTGCAGCGCATGGGCAATGCCAGCAACACGTTCCGCCAGGTGTCAGAAGTGTTTGTGAGCAGCGAAAACCTGCTGGCCAGCATGGACCGCGTGACCGGCATGTATGCCGCTCTGGCCGCGTAACGGCACTGCCAGCCCGCTTTTTCCGCATAGCTACACCTCCAAGGACTGACCCATGAATGACTGGAAACTGATTTGCCGCGTGGACGACATCCCCGTGCTCGGCTCCCGCCGCGTAGCACGTGAGCATGGGCTCGATGTCGCCATCTTCCGCAACGACGCCGGTGGCGTCTTCGCCCTGCTGGACCGCTGCCCCCACAAGGGCGGCCCGCTGAGCCAGGGCATTGTGTTTGGCACGCATGTGGCCTGCCCCATGCACAACTGGACGATAGGCTTGTGCGACGGGCAGGCGTCTGCGCCGGATGAGGGGTGCACGCCGAAGTTTGCGGTGAAGGTGGAGGACGGCGCGGTGTACCTGGACAGCCACGAACTGGCCACGCTGGCCACCGACCTGGCCCGCCCCATTGCAGGGCCCGCGCGGCGCACCGCCACGGCATGAACCGCCGTGGCCGCACCACAGACCGCCAGCACCACCATGCTATAAATTACATAGCAATAAGCGCTTGATGGACGCGCGCAGGTACCCAAAAAAGATCACAAATCCAGGCCCCTCGCCATGCAAGAAACCAAATCCACCTGCCCCTACTGCGGCGTAGGCTGCGGCGTGATCATCGAAAGCAACGGCACCCAGATCACCGGCGTGCGCGGCGACCCCAACCACCCCGCCAACTTTGGCCGCCTGTGCACCAAGGGCTCGACCCTGCACCTCACCGCCAGCAGCCCCATCACGCTGCAGACCCGGCTGCTACAGCCGCAGCGCCGCACGCACCGCGCAGATGCACCCCAGTCGCTGTCTTGGGACGCCGCCCTGGTTCTGGCCACCGAGAAGTTTGCCCACATCATCCAGCAGCACGGCCCCGACGCTGTGGGCTTTTACGTGAGCGGCCAGTTGCTCACCGAGGACTACTACGTCTTCAACAAGCTGGCCAAAGGCCTGATCGGCACCAACAACATCGACACCAACTCGCGCCTGTGCATGAGCAGCGCCGTGGCGGGCTACAAGCAGACACTGGGCGCCGATGCACCGCCTGCCTGCTACGACGATGTGAAACATGCGCAGTGCCTGTTCATCGTGGGCAGCAATGCGGCATGGGCGCACCCCATTCTTTTCAGGCGCATCGAAGACGCGCGCGCCGCCAACCCCGGCATGAAGGTCATCGTCGCCGACCCGCGCCGCACCGATACGGCAGGCATGGCCGACCTGTTTTTGCCCATCCAGCCCGGCAGCGATGTGATGCTGTTCAACGGCATGCTGCACCTGATGCTGTGGGAAGGCTGGACGAACGCCAAATACATCGCCGCACACACAACGGGCTTTGAGACGCTCAAGGCCCTTGTGCGCGACTGCACGCCAGAGCGTGTGGCGCAGGTATGCGGCATCTCGGTGGCAGACCTGACGACGGCGGCACAGTGGTTTGCAACGTCCCAAGCGACTTTGAGCCTGTACTGCCAGGGCCTGAACCAGAGCAGCAGTGGCACCGCCAAGAACGCCACACTCATCAACCTGCACCTGGCCACGGGCCAAATCGGCAAACCCGGCGCAGGCCCGTTCAGCCTGACGGGCCAGCCCAACGCCATGGGTGGACGCGAAGTGGGCGGGCTGGCCAACTTGCTCAGCGCCCACCGCGACCTGGCCAACCCACAGCACCGCGCCGAAGTAGCCGCACTGTGGGGGGT
>NZ_QAIH01000206.1:5220-7421 GCF_003060895.1 Acidovorax sp. HMWF029
CCGCCGACGGCGAAATAAAAGCGCTGTGGATTGCCTGCACCAACCCCGCGCAGAGCATGCCCGACCAGGCCACCGTACGCCGCGCACTGCAGCGCGCCGAATTTGTGGTAGTGCAAGAAGCCTTTGCCACCGCCGAGACATGCGCATACGCCGACCTGCTGCTGCCCGCCACCACCTGGGGCGAAAAGACGGGCACAGTGACCAACAGTGAACGCCGCATCTCGCGCGTGCGCACTGCAGTGCCCGCACCCGGGCAGGCACGCCATGACTGGGCCATTGCGGTGCAGTTTGCGCACCAGCTGGAGGCACGCCTGCGCCCCGGTGCACCCACGCTCTTCCCCTACGCCACAGACGCTGCCGATGCGGGCGCTGAAGCCATCTGGAAGGAGCACCGCGAAAGTACTCGCGGGCGCGACCTGGACATCACCGGCCTGTCTTGGGAGATGCTCGAATCTGCAGGCCCGCAGCAGTGGCCGCTGCCTGCAGGCAAGGCCACAGGCAAGGCCCGCCTGTACGAAGACAGCGTCTTCCCCACCGCTGATGGCCGCGCGCGTTTTTCCGCGCACGCCTGGCAACCTACGGCCGAACAGCGCGAATCGCGCTACCCTTTCAGCCTGACCACGGGCCGCCTGCGCGACCAATGGCACGGCATGACGCGCACCGGCACCCTGGGCCGCCTGTTCGGCCATGTGGCCGAGCCCAGCGTGCAGTTGCACCCGCAGGACATGGAGCGCCGGGGCCTTCAAGACGGCGACCTGGTCTGCGTGACGAGCAAGCGCGGCACCATCGTCGTGCCCGCGCAAAGCGATGCCACGGTGGGCCTGTCGCAGGCCTTCATGGCCATGCACTGGGGCAGCGAGTTCTTGAGCGGTTGCTCGCCCACAGGCGAGCGCCTGGCGGGCGTGAACGCGCTCACCACCTCGGCGTATTGCCCCACCTCCAAGCAACCCGAACTCAAGCACGCAGCTATCCAGGTGCTCAAGGCCGAACTGCCCTGGACGCTGCTGGCGATGGCCTGGCTGCCCGCCGACAGCGCCCAGGCAACGCGCGAAGCGCTGTCTGCGCTGATGGCGCAGTCCCCCCTTTTCCAGTTCACGAGCTGCGTGCCCTTCAGCAACAACACGCCCCTGCAGGAACCCGGGCGCGAGCGCGTGGGCGTGCTGCTGCGCGCCGCCGCACACAATGCACCGCCCGAGGCCACCGTGGATGGCATTGAAATGCTGATGGGCCTGTCCACGGCCGACACGCTGCGGTATGCCGACAAAAAGCGCGGCCAGCGCCGCGCCGCGCGGCTGGCACGCCATGGCGACACCTCCACGCTTGAAGGTATCGTGCTTGCGGGCGACACCAGCGCCGAAGGCTGGCTCAAGACCCTGCTGCAAGAAGAGCTGCCCGCGCAGACCTATGGCCGCCTGCTGCTGGTGCCAGGCACCAAGGCTCCAGTGGCGGTGCAGTCGCGTGGCAAATCGGTGTGCACCTGCTTGAACGTGACGGACGCCGCCATCACCGCCGAGCTGGCGCACTGCCAGGGCACCGACGACGACCGGCTGGCACAACTTCAGGGCAAGCTGCGCTGCGGCACCAACTGCGGATCGTGCCTGCCCGAAATCAAGCGCATGGTGCGGGCCACGGGGCCACTGGCGTCCAAGCCCATGGCACAGGCCGCCATATAACCAAAAGTTCTCTGGGTTGCAGGAAAATAACCCTCGGACCAACAAACCCCACCAGGACTTGGCAACAGGGCTGCAGCTAGGCGCTTTCGGCGCAGACAGTACGCCTGTACGGCAAGCCGAAACAACGACGCTGAAGCCCTGTTTCACAAGTCCCGCCACCGAGAACCATGGCCATCGCCCAGTACATCAAGGAAATCGGCCGCGGCGCGCGCGGCGCCAAGCCGCTGTCGCGCGAGCAGGCCACGGACCTGTTCGGCCAAGTGCTGGACGGCCATGTCACCGACCTGGAGATCGGAGCCTTTTGCCTGGCCATGCGCATCAAGGGCGAGACGGCTGAGGAGATGTGCGGCTTTCTGGACGCCACCCACCAGCGCGTGGCGCTGCTGCCCGCCACCGACCGACCGCTCATCGTGCTGCCCAGCTACAACGGCGCGCGCCAGTAGCAGCGCCAGCAGCGGGGTCAGCACAGGCAGCTTGCGCGCGCCGTTGTAGCTGGGCAGCACGATGAGCGGTCGGTCGGTGGCGGGC
>NZ_QAIH01000206.1:7431-7935 GCF_003060895.1 Acidovorax sp. HMWF029
AAGGCCTGCCCGTGCTGCTGCATGGCATGCGCACCGAAGCGCGGCGGATTCTGGCTTCGGATGTGCTGCTGGCGCTGGGTGTGCCTGCGCTGACAGCTCCTGAAAAAATAGCAAACGGCACCGTGCGCCACATCCACACCCAGCACCTGCACGCCGGTCTGGCGCGCCTGCTGTCCGTGCGCGAGGTGGTGGGCCTGCGCAACCCCGGACACAGTGTGGTCAAGCTGATGAGCCCCTGCGCGGGTCCGTCGGTGGTCGTCACCGCCTACACACATCCCGAATATTTTGAAATGCTGCAGACGACGTTCCGCACGCTGGGCATGAGCGCATTGCTCTCGCGCGGACTGGAGGGCGAAGTCGCCACAGACCCGCGCCGCACGCCACGCTATGACGGCTTCGTGCGCGGCACGCATGCAGTGCTGGAGGCACAGCAGCCCGGCACCGCCAGCGAGGTGCCCGGCCTGCCCGCCGAGATTGATGTGGCCACCACCGCCACCTACACAC
>NZ_QAIH01000207.1 GCF_003060895.1 Acidovorax sp. HMWF029
CGGCCGGGCGGCGGCGGGCCCAACCAGGGCTGGACCGCTTTCTGGACGCGCCCACCGTTTGGCTTCCTATGGCTATTGGGCATAGTGAGCCTGGCGGTGGCGGTGGGGGTGTACCCCATCATCCGGCGCCTCACGCAGCGGCTCGAAGCACTGCAGCGCAGTGTGCAGAAGTTTGGTGAAGGCGACCTCTCCGTGCGGGTGCCAGAGCAGGGGCAGGACGAGGTGGCCGACCTGGCGCGCCAGTTCAACGCCGCCGCCGAACGGGTGGAGACGCTCGTCAAGTCGCACAAGTCGTTGCTGGCCAATGCATCGCACGAGCTGCGCTCGCCGCTCACCCGCATCCGCATGGGGCTGGAGCTGATGGGCGGCCAGCAGCCCTCGCCCGCGTTCCGCGAGGAGATCCTGCGCAACATCGCCGAGCTGGACCAGTTGGTGGACGAGATCCTGCTGGCCAGCCGCCTGGATGCGCGCGAAGCCGATGTGGGCACCGTAGAACTGGTGGACCTGATCGGCCTGGCCGCCGAGGAATGCGCCCGTGTGGACGCCGACCTGGACGTGAGCGCCAGCCCCGACACGCTGGAGGTGCGCGGCGTGGCCAAGCTGCTGCGCCGGGCCATCCGCAACCTTCTGGAGAACGCGCGCCGCTACAGCACGGGCGAGATCACGGTGGTGGTACACCGCCACCAGGGGCGTGCCGAGGTGCATGTGTGCGACCAAGGCCCGGGCGTCCCCCCCAGCCAGCGCGAGCGCATCTTCGAGCCCTTCTACCGCCTGCCGGGCGCCAGCGAACGTGCGGGAGGTGTGGGACTGGGGCTGTCGCTGGTGCGTTCTATTGCAGGGCGCCACCAGGGCACTGTGCACTGCCAGGACCGGTCGGATGGCGAGCATGGTGCCTGTTTTGTGCTGACCCTGCCACTCGTGCCTGTGGCTGCCACCGCAAGCACAAACACCCACTGACCCAGCCCGCTGGCGCCGCATGTATTCAGCGCCCAGCGCCAAGCCATGGCCGTGAACGCATCCGCCCCCAGCGCCAACACTGCCACTGCCACGGGCAATTTCTAGAAAACCCACAGGCCTTGCGTGGCCGCACGGCTCTGCATCCACAAACACGCGTGGCGGGCCCACGAACTGTCCGCAGCCATACGCCGCTGTGAGCAGGCTGGGAAAGCACCACCCGCCGAAAACGACAGCGCGGGCCTTGCTGCGGACATGCGCAGCGCCACGGCCAGCGGACGCTGCGACAGGGGCATTGCAGCTGTGGTGCATAGGCTACCGGGTTACCGGGCCACAACGAATAATTCTTTTTTGAGATATATTTTCAAAAATTCATCTTTTATCAAGAATTTCCATGGACCTTACCGCACTGGAGATTTTCCGCGCCGTGGCGCAGGAAGGCAGCGTGACCCGCGCCGCTGAGCGGCTGGGCCGCGTGCAATCGAACGTGACGACCCGCGTGCAACAGCTGGAGGAGCAACTGGGCGCCCCACTGTTCCTGCGCGAAGGCAAGCGGATGGTGCTCACCCCTGCGGGCGAATCGCTGCATGGCTATGCCGACCGCCTGCTGGCGCTGGCCGAAGAGGCCCGCCAGTCGGTGCACCCCGGCCAGCCCAGTGGCCGCCTGCGCCTGGGCGCCATGGAAAGCACTGCTGCAGCCCGCTTGCCGCAACCACTGGCACAGTTGCACGCGCAGTGGCCCGCGCTGGTGCTGGAGCTGTCCACAGCGCCCTCGCGCCAGCTGGTGGAACAGGTAGTGGACCACCGCATCGACTGCGCACTGGTCGCTTGGCCACCGCCGGGCGTTGATGCCGACGCCCCGGTGGAGCGCACCACGGTGTTCTCAGAAGCCCTGCTGCTGGCCCTGCCCGCTGACCACCCGCCGGTGTACACAGCCCAAGACCTGCAATTGGACACGCTGGCCGCATTCAGCAACGGCTGCACCTACCGCCGCATGGGCGAGTCCTTCCTGCAGGAAAAGAACGGCACGCCACCGCGTGTGCTGGAGCTGGCCTCGTACCACGCCATCCTGGCCTGCGTGGCGGCCGGGCGCTGCGCTGGCGTGGTGCCGCAGGCCGTGATCGACCTGATGCGCGAGCCCCCGGCACTGCGCTGGGTGCCCCTGGCAGCCAGCGACACGGTGCTGGTTCGTCGGCGCGGCTACCAGTCGCCAGCGCTGCAGGCCCTGCAGGCGGCCCTGTTGGCCAGCGCGCCCCGCATAGCCTGTTCCGTCATCTGACCCATCTTCACAGGAGTTGCACATGCCTTCCCCCTTCACCACCCGCCTGGGCCTCGCGCTGCCCATCATCCAGGGTCCCATGACGGGCTCCGACACGCCCGCGCTGGCAGCCGCCGTGTCCCAGGCCGGGGGCCTGGGCATGCTGGGCTGCGGCATGCGCTCGCCCGCCGCCATGGCCGAAGCCGCCGCCGAGGTGCGCCGCCGCACCGACCGGCCCTTTGGCATGAACCTGTTTGTGCAGGCCACTCCGTCCCCCGACGAGGCCACGGTGCAGGCCGCGCTGCAGCGCCTG
The DNA here is from genome assembly GCF_003060895.1 of Acidovorax sp. HMWF029. Classification (GTDB taxonomy): domain Bacteria; phylum Pseudomonadota; class Gammaproteobacteria; order Burkholderiales; family Burkholderiaceae_C; genus Acidovorax. The sequence goes on from NZ_QAIH01000207.1 coordinate 2,526, forward strand.
GCGCCGTTCTATGCGGAGTTTGGCCTGGTGCCGGAGCGGCCCGCGCAGTGGTGCGAAGACTTTGGCGCGCAGTTTGAGGCCCTGGTGGCCGCACGGCCAGCAGTGTCCAGCTTTACCTTCGGCATCCTCTCTGCCGCGCAGGTGGCGCGACTGCAGTCCGCTGGCAGCACAGTGATCGGAACCGCCACCACTGTGGCCGAAGCCCGCGCCTGGGCCGCCGTGGGGGCAGATGCTGTCTGCGCCTCAGGCATGGAATCGGGCGGGCACCGGGGCACCTTCCTGTCGCCTGGCCACGACGTGCCTGCGCCGGGAGGGCCGTCGGTGGACGACTTCGAAGCCAGCATGTTGGGCACGCTGACATTGGTGCGGCAATGCGTGGACGCACTGCCGTCCATCCCCGTGATCGCAGCGGGCGGCATCATGGACGGGCGGGGCATTGCGGGCGCACTCGCCCTGGGTGCCCAGGCGGTGCAGATGGGCACGGCGTTTCTGACATGCCCCGAGTCGGGCATCGGCCCCACCTACCGCCAGGCGCTGACGCAGGCCGGCCCCACGGACACCCGCACCACACGCATCTTTTCAGGTCGGCCCGCGCGCGGCATTGTGAACAGCATGATGGACGCCCTGCGGGCGGATGAGCGCAGCGTACCGCCCTACCCCGTGCAGAACGCACTGACAGGCGCACTGCGCCGCGCCGCCACCCAGGCGGGCCGGGCCGATCATCTGTCGCTGTGGGCGGGCCAGGGCGTAGCCCAGGTGCGGCCCTTGCCAGCGGCCGAACTGATGGCGGTGCTGGCGCAGGAGCTGCAGACAGCCACCGCCTGAGGCGGCGCTATATTTTTAATAGCTACTTGCGCTTATCCATTGCGCGGAAACGGCCATTTTTATCAAAAGTCCGAGGCCGCCCCGTCAGTTCTTCCACGGCAGCTCGCGCGCCGGGCCTTGAATGACCGGGGCCTGCGCATTGAGCGTTTCGCCCGCCAGCACCCGTTCGTACATGCGCAGGTAGTTGCGCGCCATGCGCTCGGCGCCAAAGTGGTCGACCACATGCTGGTGGCAGGCACGCGGGTCAAAGTGGTTGCCCAGCACCGCCTCGGCCAGCACGGCGGCTTCGGCCGACAGCACGCCGCAGTGCACGGGCACCAGCTCAGGCAGGGCACCATAGGGGGTGGAGAACACCGGGCAGCCAAAGTACAGGCTTTCGATCACCGCCAACCCAAAGGGCTCGTGCCAGCGCACCGGAAAGATCAGCCCGCGCGAGGCGTTGAGCAGGCGGGTCTTCTGCGTGCCGCCCACCATGCCGTGAAAGTGGATCTTGCGCGACAGCGTCCAGCGAAAGCCGCGCTTGAAGTTGATGCGGTCACCGCCCAGCACGTCCAGCTCCACACCCGCCATCTTGGCCACCTTGATGGCACCACGCACGTTCTTCACGCCCCAGGCCGCCTTGCCCAGAAAGTGGTAGCGCGGGCGCGGCAATTGGAAGTCCACCGGACCGTAGCCCGACCAGTCCAGCCCGTTGTAAACGAATTCGCTGGAGCCATAGCGCGCCGCATGGTCGCGCGAGAGGAACACCGTGTTGCGCGGCAGCGGCTTGGGCTTGCGCGCGTTGCCATGTTCGGTCACGAGATAGGGTTTGGCCAGCTCGGTGCGCGGGTTGAACTGGAAATGCGTGATGTCCACGTCGGCCGGAATCTGGCCCTCCCAGGGCTCATCGGGTCGAATGGGCAGCACCTGGCCAAAGTCGCAGGTCGAGCCCTCGGGCACCAGGTAGCTCACGCGGTGGCCCTGCTGCACCAGGGTCTTACCCAGGTCCCAGATCACGCGCTCGGTGCCCCCATAGCCGTAGACGGGGATGGGGGAGTTGTTGACCAATAGGATGTGCATCGAGAAGCCTCTCGTCTCAGTTTTCCACGGTGTTGCCCGCTATCCGCAGCCCATGAGGCTGGCGCGAAGCGACTCAGGGGGGGTCGCGTCATCTCACTGCGGGCGGGGACAGCCGAGGCGCGCGCGCCGCTGGTGCAGCGCGGCCAGCACCAGGGGACACATGAACAGGTAGAACATGTTGCCGCTGTTGTGGGCCAGAAACACCTGCGTGAGACCAAAACCGATGTACGACAGCGGCAGCAGCACGCCCACCAGGCACAGCGACAGCGATTCGCGGTCCATCTTGCCTTCGGCATCGCGGATGCGCTGTGCCGTGGGCCAGAACAACGCCAACGGAATGCCGTAGAAGGCCATCAGCAGCAGCACGCCGGGCAGGCCGCGTTTGGCAAACAGATCCAGGATTTCGTTGTGTGCGTGGCCGAACTCGAGCACCACGGGGTGCGCGTGCCCAGCCGCTACGCGCCGGGCCTTTTCTTCGGCATACCCCGCCCGGCCCCAACCGGTGAGGGGGCGGTCCCAGCCCATCTGCCAAGCCAGGCCCCAGTGCGCCAGGCGCTGGCCCACCGAGCTACGGCCGTCGCCGTTCTGCTTGTAGGTCTGCACTTCCTGCCGTGCTTCATCCACCCGCAGTTCCACGGCCGGCACCTGCGACAGCGCAGCGGCCACCACCACCAGTGCAGACAGGCCCCAGTACACGCGCCGCTGCCCAGTGGTTCGCACCAGCAGCCAGGCACACAACGGAAGCAAGAGCACCAGGGCCAGCCAGCCGCCGCGCGACTGCGACAGCACCGACCCTGCCACGCCCAGCACCACGGCGCTCGCCAGCAGCAGGCGCTGCCACAGCACCCAGCGCCGCCACTGCGCCACCAGCAGCAGGCCGCTCATCACCGCAAGCAGCATGCTCAGGTTGCCGTACTGGATGGCGTTGGTGAAACCGTTGGCACGCGCAAGGCCCATGCCATAGGTCTGGTAGAGCCCCACGAGCCCGCCGCCCACGGCCCCCACGGCAATCCCCATCCACAGCCAGGCCGCCCGAGGCTGGAAGATCATCAGGTAAAAGATACAGGGCAGGGCCAGCAGGTACTTGGCCGGGCGGTCCATGCTGCCCCAACCCCAGGCAACACCCACATCCAGCATCCACAGCGCGGCCATGCAGGAAAACGCGGCCGTGAGCCACCAGGCGGCGCGCGGCGCGGGGCGGCGCCACCACACCGAGGCGCTGGTCAGCGCAGCCAGCAGCACCAAGGCTGCCCCGTACGAATACCCGGAAGGCACACACAGTGCCAGCCCCGGAACCATGAAAGCACCGATGCTCGCACTGCGTCTCCACCAGCGTTGTGCGGTCATCAACGGATCACCTTGTCGGTCAGGCTGTCACGGTCATAGTGCAGGGCTGCATAGCGAAAGAACCCCTCCAGCGCCACAAACAGGCAATACAGAAACCCGGCCCCGCCACACAGGAAACCCAGGCGGAACACGTACAGGCGCAGGAACATCGAGAGCCCCGACGCCAGGCCACGCAGCACACCTCCACGCTGGCCTTTTTCGGCGCGCTTGGCGGCGCCGAGCATCACATACTGCGTGAGCTTCTCCAGGCTACCCCGCACCGTGGTGCGCGAGTAATGCAGCAGCCGCGCCTGGATGAGTCGGCGCGGCACTGCCCCGCCGCCGGGCAGGGCATGCAGCTGGGCCTGCTCGTGCACCACCCCGGTGTACTCCTTGACCAGCGCGCGCACAAACAGGCGCTCGATCTGCGACTGCGAGCGGAAATGCTTGAGTTCGTGCCCAAAGGCCACCATGCGCCAGCGAATGGTCCACACCGCCTGTTCGCCCGAACGGACAATGGCCTGCAGCTCCTTCGCAAACGTAGGTGTCATCACCTCGTCGGCGTCGAGGAAAAACACATAGTCGCCCCGCGAATGCGCGAGCAGCCGGTTGCGCTGCACGGCAAAGCCCTGCCAGTCGGGATAGCTGTGGACTTCGGCGCCCAGGCCCTGGGCGATGGCCACGGTGTTGTCCGTGCTGCCGCTGTCCACCACCAGGAGCTGGTCGGCAAACGCGGCACTCTTCAGGCAGGCCTCAATGCGGTGCGCCTCGTTGTGGGTGAGCACCGCAACGGTCAACGTGGGCGGCGCCGATGCACCGCCGGTTCCTGCGGGCATCAATCAATGACCGTGGAAATGCTCGCCCGCCTTCAGGCGATAGACGGTTCCGCAGTAAGGGCACTTGGCCTCACCCGTGCGGGCAACGTCCAGGTACACCTTGGGGTGACTGTTCCACAGCTTCATGTCGGCCTTGGGGCTGGGGCAGAAAACGCCGCCCTGGGCGTTCAGGTCTTTGGCCAGGAGTTCAACGGTTGCTTGCGACATGTTCTTCAGACCTTGGTGAGCCAGTGGGCGTATTTGGGATTGCGGCCACCGACGATGTCGAAGAAGGCGCTCTGGATTTTTTCGGTGATCGGGCCGCGTGATCCGCTGCCCAGCTCGATCCGGTCGAGTTCGCGGATGGGGGTCACTTCAGCCGCCGTGCCCGTGAAGAAGGCCTCATCGGCGATGTAGACCTCGTCGCGTGTGATGCGCTTTTGCACAATCTCCAGGCCCAGGTCCTTGGCGATGTGGAACACCGTGTTGCGGGTGATGCCGTTGAGTGCACCGGCCGACAGGTCGGGCGTGTAGATCACGCCGTTCTTGATCACAAAGATGTTCTCGCCCGCGCCTTCGGACACAAAACCCGAGCTGTCGAGCAGCAGGGCTTCGTCGTAGCCGTCGTCCAGCGCTTCCATGTTGGCCAGGATGGAGTTGGTGTAGTTGCTCACCGCCTTGGCCTGCGTCATGGTGATGTTGACGTGGTGGCGCGTGTAGCTGCTGGTCTTGACGCGGATGCCGCGCTTGAGGCCTTCCTCGCCCAGGTAGGCACCCCAGGCCCAGGCCGCCACCATCAGGTGGATCTGGTTGCCTTTGGGCGAAACACCCAGCTTTTGCGAGCCGATCCAGGTCAATGGACGCAGATAGCAGGATTCAAGCTTGTTTTCGCGCACGACAGCCTTTTGGGCCTCGTTCACTTCTTCCTTGGTGAACGGGATCTTCATGCGCAGGATCTTGGCGCTGTTGAACAAACGGTCGGTGTGCTCCTCCAGGCGGAAGATCGCGGTGCCGTTGGCGGTGTTGTAGGCGCGCACGCCTTCGAAGGCGCCGCAGCCGTAGTGCAGGGTGTGGGTCAGCACATGGATCTTGGCGTCGCGCCAATCGACCATCTGGCCGTCCATCCAGATCTTGCCGTCACGGTCGGCCATCGAGGGAACTACGGGGCTCATGGGAATCCTTTGGTTGCTATGGGTCGCAAAACCGGGATTTTACGGGGCCGCAGCATGCAGGGAACCGCCGCCCGGGGGTGCAGTGCAGCAAACCCGCAGGTTCCGAGGAGGGATGTCATCCCGCCAGAGGCGGGGTGTCGGCATCCGCCTCTGGCCGCTCCAGCGTCCACTTCACCAGCTTGCCCCGGCGGAACTCGCAGGTCACGTGCGAGCGCGTGCCATCGGTCCAGCGGTAGATCTCCGGGTCCGCGCCTTCAGCAGACCGCAGCTCACCCAGCGCCTGGGTCATGGCCACCACATGCATCAGGTTCACTCCCTCGGCCAGCCGCGCATTGAGCATGACGGCACTGCCCACATAGCCAATCGGCCGCTTGGCCGCCTTCTTCATCACATTCACCAGCCGCGTGAAGTGCAGCAAGGCCCACATGACCAGCCCGCCGACCACGGCCGCGATACCGGCCCAGCCATAGGCATAAAAACCAAAGCCGATCAGGGACACGACCCCCAGGGGCACCAGGATATTGCGCAAATTCATAGGCTGGGATTGTCTTACGGGCTCAACGGTGTACGGCTGTGGGCATTGCTTACAGCCCGCGCACAACGTTCATGGCCTCTTCCACCCGCTCCACAGCATGGATGGTGAGCCCTTCGATGGGCTTTTTGGGCGCATTGGCCTTGGGCACCACCGCCACGCTAAAGCCCAGCTTGGCGGCCTCCTTCAGGCGCTCCTGCCCACGCGGTGCGGGCCGCACCTCGCCCGCCAACCCGACCTCGCCAAACGCCAGAAACCCCCGGGGCAACGCTTTGCCACGCAAGCTGCTGGTGATGGACAGCATCACGGCGAGGTCAGCCGCTGGTTCGCTGATGCGCACGCCTCCGACGGCGTTCACGAACACGTCCTGGTCCATGCAGGCCACGCCCGCGTGGCGGTGCAGCACGGCCAGCAGCATGGCCAGGCGATCTTTGTCCAGACCCACCGACAGACGGCGCGGACTGGGGCCGCCCGTATCGACCAGGGCCTGGATCTCCACCAGCAGCGGGCGTGTGCCCTCCAGCGTCACCATCACACAGCTGCCGGGCACGGGCTCGGAATGCTGAGAGAGGAAGATGGCGCTCGGGTTGCTCACGCCCTTGAGGCCCTTTTCGGTCATGGCGAACACGCCGATTTCGTTCACCGCGCCAAAGCGGTTCTTGATGGCGCGCACCAGGCGGAACTGGCTGTGCGTGTCGCCTTCGAAGTACAGCACCGTGTCCACCATGTGCTCCAGCACGCGCGGCCCCGCCAGGGCGCCTTCCTTGGTCACATGGCCCACCAGAATGACTGCAATGCCCGTGCCCTTGGCCATGCGCGTGAGGTGCGCTGCGCATTCGCGCACCTGGGCGACCGAGCCTGGCGCACTGGTGAGCTGGTCGGAGTAGGTGGTCTGGATGGAGTCGATGACGACCACGGCGGGTTGCGTAGCATCCACCGTGGCGAGGATTTTTTCGAGCTGGATCTCGGCCAGCAGCTGCACCTGGCTGCCCTCGATGCCCAGGCGCCGCGAGCGCAGCGCCACCTGGGCGCCACTTTCCTCGCCTGTCACGTACAGCGTGGGCAGGCCTGCGCGCTGCAGTGCGTCCATGGCCTGCAGCAGCAGGGTCGACTTGCCAATGCCCGGATCGCCGCCGATGAGCACCACGCCGCCTTCCACAATGCCGCCACCCAGCACACGGTCCAGCTCATCGATGCCGCTGGGGGTACGGGCCACGTCCTGGGCTTCGATGGCGGCCAGCGGCATCACGGGCTGCGCGTGGGCCAGGCCTGCATAGCCTTGCGGTGCGCTCAGGCGGTTTTTGCCCGGCCCGGCCTCGGCCACCTGCTCGATCAGCGTGTTCCAGGCGCCGCATGCCGGGCATTTGCCCAGCCAGCGCGGGCTGGTGCCGCCGCATTCGGTGCAGGTGAAGATGGTTTTGTCTTTGGCCATGAAAAGGGGATGGTCGGTGGGCACAGGCGCGGGTGGCCGACTATAGCGGCGCAGCCCCAGGAGTCGGCGCGCACCCTACCAAGCACCTACAGACCCCAGGCGCCGCGCCTCTACGATGGCCACCCATCCACCTGGTTCTTCTGCATCGGCAAGAATGCACGCCATGCACACACCTACCAACTCCTTCAAGCAGGCCCTGGCCAAGGGCGAGGCACAAATCGGCCTGTGGCTGGGCCTGGCCGATGCCTACACAGCAGAAATCCTCGCAGGCACCGGCTACGACTGGCTGCTGGTCGATGGGGAACACGCGCCCAACGACCTGCGCTCCATCCTGCACCAGCTGCAGGCCATTGCCAGCGCCAGCAGCGCCCTGCCACCGGGGGCCCGCGCACCCCACGCCATTGCACGGGTGCCGGTGGGCGACACCGCCCTCATCAAGCAGTACCTCGACATCGGCGCACAAACCCTGCTGGTGCCCATGGTGGACACGCCCGAGCAGGCACAGCAGCTGGTGCGCGCCACGCGCTATGCGCCCGAGGGCGTGCGTGGCATGGGCAGTGCGCTGGCGCGCTCGTCGCGCTGGCAGGCCTATCCCCGCTATGTGCACGAGGCCAACCAGCAGATTTGCCTGCTGGTGCAGGCCGAAACGGTAGAAGCGATGGCCCACCTCGATGCAATTGCCGCCACACCGGGCGTGGACGGCGTGTTCATCGGCCCGGCCGACCTGTCGGCATCGATGGGCCACCCTGGCAACCCGGGGCACCCCGATGTGCAGGCCGCCATCCACGATGGCATAACGCGCATCCTGCGTGCGGGCAAGGCGCCCGGCATCCTGGCCACCAACGAAGCGCAAGCGCGCCAGTGGCTGGCGGCCGGTGCGCTGTTTGTGGCCGTGGGCGTGGACACCATGCTGCTGGCAAGCGCTGCACAAAATCTGCTGGCGCGCTTTCGCAGCAGCGCAGAAGCCGCCGCGCCACGGCCCGCTGGCTACTGACTCCCGTCATCAGAACAACACACAAAAACAAGCAAGGATCGACAAACATGAAAGCATGTATCTACGGCGCGGGCGCCATCGGCGGCTGGCTCGGTGTGGCCCTGGCGCAGGCGGGCAACCTGGTCAGCCTGGTGGCGCGCGGCGCCACGCTGGCGGCTTTGCAGTCCGACGGCCTGCGCCTGCGGCGCCCCGACGGCACGGTGGCACAGGTGGCGGTGACGGCAGCGGCCGACCCGGCGGCCCTGGGCGTGCAGGACCTGGTCGTGGTGGCTGTCAAGGCGCCCGGCCTGCCCGAGGTGGCACGCGCCATGGAGCCGCTGATCGGGCCGGACACCGTGGTGCTCACGGCCATGAACGGCGTGCCCTGGTGGTTTTTGGACGGTTTTGGCGGCGCTGCGCAAGGCCGCGCGCTCGCATCCGTGGACGCGGGCGGCGTGATCGCCAACGCCGTCCCCACGCGCCATGTGGTGGGCAGTGTGGTGCACACCAGCTGCTCGCTGGAGGCGCCGGGTTTCGTCAAACAGCATTTCGGCAACCGCCTCATCATCGGCGAACCCGGCGGCCACCGCAGCGCACGCCTGCAGGCCCTGGCCGACACGCTGCAGCGCGGCGGCATCGACGTAGAGGTGAGCGACTGCATCCAGAAGGACATCTGGTTCAAGCTCTGGGGCAACCTCACCATGAACCCCATCAGTGCCCTCACCGGCGCCACCACCGACCGCATCCTGGACGACGACCTGGTGCGGGGTTTTGTGTCGCACGTGATGCTTGAAGCCAAGGCCATCGGCGACAAGCTGGGCCTGCCGATCGATCAACAACCCGAAGACCGCCACGCCGTCACCCGCAAGCTGGGCGCATTCAAGACCTCCATGCTGCAGGACGTGGAAGCCAACAAACCCATGGAGATCGACGCCCTGGTGGGCGCCGTGCGCGAACTGGGCCAGATCACCGCCGTGCCCACCCCGCACACCGATGCGCTGCTGGGCCTGGTGCGGCTGATGGCGCGCACACGCGGTCTGTACTGAAAAATTCGAACAAAAAAGGCCATCTGCGCGCGACCCTATTGACTTTTAAGCTACATATTTAATAGCAAACCTCCATGACCACACTCACGCTCTACTACACCCCCGGCACCTGCGCGCAGGCCGTGCGCATCGCTTTGGAAGAAGCGGGCGCCGCCTACCAACTGGTTCGGGTGGATTTCGCCGCTGGCCAGCAACGCACGCCCGAATACCTGGCGGTGAACCCCAAGGGCCGCGTGCCCGCGCTGGCCACGCTGCACGGCACGCTGACCGAAACCCCGGCGCTGCTGGCCTATGTGGCGCAGAGCTTTCCGCAAGCTCGCCTTGCGCCCACCGACGCCTATGGTTTTGCGCGCCTGCAGGAGTTCCACAGCTACCTCGCGTCCACCGTGCACATCGCCCACGCCCACCGCCCCCGTGCCAGCCGCTGGGCCGACGAGCCCGAAGCGCAGGCTGCCATGCAGCGCAAGGTGCCGCAGAACATGACCGACTGTTTCAACCTCATCGAAACCCACTACCTGCCGCAGGCGGATCAGGGCCCCTGGGTGATGGGCGAGCAATACACGGTGGCCGACGGCTACCTGTTCACCATCGGCACCTGGCTGCATAGCGACGGCGTGGAGATTGCACAGTTCCCGAAGGTGTTTGCACACACGCAGCGCATGCTGCAGCGCCCCGCCGTGCAGCGCGCACTGGCCTGAAATTTCTTTGGGGCTACACATCCACGCTGCGAGAGTGCGCGGCTTGTAAAACTGGCGCGGCACAGGCCAGGGCCGCCGCGCAAGGGCCGCCATGCTGCGTAGGCAGCGCTGCGCGTGCGTGCGCTGGCGGCGTCCCCCTTCCCGATTTGCGCAGTAATTCGAGAGAAGGGGGAAGGCACGAAGTGCCTCAGGGGGTTGTCACACTCAATTCACCTTCAGATACCGCCAGTCGATGCGGTTGTCCGCGCGGTGGATGATCTCCACCTTCTTGGTACCAGCCCACGGAATCACCTGGTTGTACAGCGGGATGTGCGACACCAGCTCATGCTCCTTGATCAGCGCCTGTTCGATCAGACCGTTGCGCGTCGCAGTGTCCGTTTCCTTCTTCACGCGCTCGACCAGGGCGTCGATCTGCGGATCAGAGAAGCGGCCTAGGTTGAAGTTGCCATCGCCCCCCGCGCCGGGCGAGCGCACCAGCGACTGCAGGCTGTAAAACGCGTCAAACGTCGGCACGCCCCAGCCCAGCAGGTAGATGCTGGCCTCGTTGCGCTGGATCATCGGGAAGTACGTGGCAAACGGCAGCGAGCGCAGCTTGGCCTTCACGCCCACCTTGGCCCAGTGCGAGGTGATGGCCTGGCACAGCTGCTCGTCATTGATGTACCGGCCTGCGCTGCAGGCAAAGTCCACCTCAAACCCGTTGGGGTAGCCCGCATCGGCCAGCAGTTTTTGAGCCGCCTTGGTGTCGTAGGGGTAGCGCACATCGGCCTTCTTGGTCCAGCCGTTGACCTGGTTGGCAATCAACGTGCCCGTGGGCTGGGCCAGGCCGCGCAGCACCACGCGCTGGATGGACTGGATATCGATCGCCTGGTACAGCGCCTTGCGCACGCGCAGGTCCTTGAGCGGGTTCTTGCCCTTCACGTCCGAGCCGGGCAGCTCGTCACGGAACTGGTCCAGCCCCAGGAAGATGGTGCGGTACTCTGGCCCTTCCAGCACCTGCAGGGTGGGCGTCTGCTTGATGCGCGCCAGGTCTTGCAGGCTGGGGTCGATCACAAAGTCCACCTCACCCGACAGCAGCGCCGCCGTGCGCGTGGCGTCGGCCTTGATGGGGGTGTAGACGATCTCGGTCAGGTTGGTGGGGTACTTGCCCTTGCCCCACCAGTTCGGGTTGGGTTCCAGCACCACGCGCTGGTCGGGCGTCCACTGCTTGAGCTGGTAGGGGCCGGTGCCCAGCGCATTGCGGTGGGCAAAGTTTTCGTCCTTGGTCTTGATGTCATTGGGCTCGACCGACTTGTTCTTTTCGGCCCAGGCTTTGCTCAGAATGCGCAGCTCGGTGAGCTGGTTCACCAACACGGGGTTGGGCAGGTCGGAGTGGATGTCGATGGTGTAGGCATCTACCTTCTCCACACGGTCAATGCCCTGGGTGTAGACAGCGAAGTTGGAGCTTTTGGCCTTGGCACGCTCCAGCGAAAACTTGGCGTCGTCGGCCGTGAACTCGCTGCCGTCGCTGAACTTCACACCCTTGCGCAAAGTCAGGCGCAACTGCGTGGGCTTGATGAGCTTCCACTCGGTGGCGAGCGACGGCTCGGGCTTGAAGGTCTTGCTGTTGTACTCGACCAGGGTGTCATACACCGCCGCGTGCATGGTGTTGTTCACACCGACGTTCTGGGCATGGATGTCCCACGACGAAATATCCACAGAACGCGACCAGCGGAAGGTCTTGGCCTGCACGGTCATCGGCAGGGCAGCTGCCACGGCGGCGGCCAGCAAAAGGGTCTTGAAACGCATGGGGGCAATCACTCCAGATCAAACAATGGTCTGACTATGGAGCAAGCCCACGTTTTACCCAACGAACTTATCTTTCTTAGCTTAGAGCCATCACAGCCGCCAAGACCATCATCGTCACTGCTGTGGCGCCATCCAGCACCCGCCAGGCCTGCGGTGACGCAAACACGGGCGCCAGCCAGCGCGAGCCAAACCCGAGTGTCACGAACCACAAGGCGCTGGCCAACGAGCCCCCAGCGGCAAAGGTGGCCCGCCCCTCCACGGGGTAGGGGCTTGCCATGGTGCCCAGTAGCACCACGGTGTCCAGGTACACGTGCGGATTCAGCCAGGTCAGCGCCAGCACTGTGAGCACGGTGGTGCGCATGCTCGCGCCTGGCCCGTTTGCGGACACCAGCAGATGAGCGGGCTTGAAGACCCGGCTGGCGGCTTGCACCGCGTAAGCGGCCAGGAAGATCGCGCCGGCCCAGCGCATGAACTGCGCCCACTCAGGCCGCGCCAGCAGCACGCCGCCCATGCCCCACACGCCCGCCTGCAGCAGCACCGCATCGGAGAGCGCGCATACCAGCACCACCGGCAGCACATGCTCGCGCCGCAGCCCCTGGCGCAGCACAAACGCGTTTTGCGCGCCGATGGCCATGATGAGCATGGCGGTGGAAGTGAAACCGTGAACGAGTGCAGTGGAGACCATGGGCACGGATTCTGGCCAAGGCAATTCGTTGACGCCAGCTATACTTTTTAACTATCCGTCAGAATAGCTAACCATCCATGCGCCTCGACTCCGCCCAGCTCAACGCCTTTGCCACCGTGATCGACGAGGGCAACTTCGAGCGCGCGGCTGCCGTTCTGCATGTCACGCGCTCGGCGGTCTCACAGCGCATCAAACTGCTGGAGGAGCACGTGGGCCAGGTGCTGGTGCGCCGCGCCACACCCTGCACGCCCACCGAGGCCGGTCAGGCGCTGTACCGCCACGCGCGCGAGGTAGCCCTGAGCGAGGCCGACGCGCTGGCCACCATTGGTGGCGGGCAACACACCTCCACGCGGCTGGCGATTGGTGTGAATGCCGACTCGCTGGCGACCTGGTTCCCCCACGCCATGGCGCAGGCGACCGTGGGGCAGGCCATCACCTTCGATATCCATGTGGAGGACCAGGACCACTCGGCCAACCTGCTGCGCGAAGGCCGCGTGATGGCCGCCGTGACGGCCGACCCGCAGCCCGTGCAGGGCTGCCAGGTGTTGCCATTGGGTACGCTGCGCTACCGCGCCCTGGCCAGCCCCGCCTTTATCCAGCGCCACTTTGCGCAAGGCGTGAACGCCACGACGCTCGCTCAGGCACCCATGCTGGTGTTCAACCGCAAGGATGCACTGCAGTCGCGTTTCGTGGGCCGCATCACGCGCCGCAAGCTGGCCCCGCCCGTGCACTGGCTGCCCGAGGCACATGCCTTCGTCAAAGCCACGCGCGCAAGCCTGGGGTGGGGCATGACACCTGACCCGCTGGTGGAGGACGATCTGAAAACCGGCACGCTGGTCGAACTGATTGCGGGCAAGCCCGTGGATGTGCCGCTTTACTGGCAGTGCTGGCGCCTGAACGTGCAGGCGCTGCAGCACATGACGCAGGCGGTGCAACAGGCGGCGGCGCTGACGCTGCTGCGTTAAGGATGTCCTGCATAACCCTCGCGCGTCGGTGGTAGTGCGGATCGGGACAGGCCGCAAGGCGTCTTTTTGCAGCCAATAGCCCGGCTATTGGCAAGAAAAGCAACGCAGCGAACTGCCCGAGGCCGCGCTATCACAGACCGCAGGGAGTTATGCAGGACATCCTTAAGGCAAGACAGGCGCGTCGACAGCGCAAGCTTCGACTACGCAACGCTGGCCAGGTCTTCATGGTGGTCAGCCACGCCGCGCTTCCAGTAGGCAGAGATGCGCATGCGTTTGGCGTCCACACCCGGCTTGGCCAGCATGGCGCGGCGCACGGCGGCCATTTCGCTGTGTTCGCCTGCTGCCCAGACAAACCCCGCGCCAGGTGGCAGCGCCAAGGTTTCGACGGCGGCAGACAGCGCGCTTACCCACTGCAAACTCACCTGTGCAGCGCTGGCCAGCACACGCTGGTCGGCGGGGTTGCGCAGCTGGATGCGCACGGTGGCCACCGCGCTGGCGGGCAGCTCGGCCAAGCGGCGGGCGATGGCGGGCAGCGCGGTTTCATCGCCCAGCAGCCAGTGCCAGTCAAACCCGGTGGGCACCACCATGCTGCCGCGCGGCCCGGCAATTCCCACCCACTGGCCGACGGTGGCACTGGCGGCCCAGTCGGTGGCAGGGCCTGCGTCGTGCAGGGCGACCTCGATGTCCAGCTCGCCCGTTTGTGCGTCAAACCGGGCGGGGGTGTAGTCGCGCAGCACCGGGCGGGGGCCGTCAAATACCGGGCGGCCATCCTGCAGCGTAGGGAGTGTGGGGCGTTCCTGGCCCGGCTGAGGCAGCAGGAGCTTGAGGTGGTCGTCGAAACCGGCGCTCACAAACCCCGCCAGTTCGGGGCCCGCCAGGGTCAGCCGCACAAAACCGGGGCTGACCTGGGTGCGGCGCACCACCCGCAGGTGGCGAGCATGGAGCGGGTGGCGTATGCGCTCGATGACCAAAGGGTTGTCCGCGGGGGGATGGGCAAAGGGAAGAGGCACGCTCATGATTTAAAATGTTGACTTGATCAACCAAATCATCCATCTATTGGTTGATTTTGTCAACCACATGTAGCCATGCCCCCCCACGCGCCCCCCGATATCTTTGAAGCCATGCACGACCTGCTGCATGCCTACCGGGCGCACATGGCACGCGCCATGGCCACCATCCACCCCGACCTGACGCCCAACGAAGTGCGGGCCCTGATGTTTGTGGGCCGCCACCCCGGCACCACCCAGAAGGAACTGGTGGCCCACAGCGGTGCCGACAAGGCCCAGGTGGCGCGCATGGTGAGCCTGCTGCAGGACAAGGGTTGGCTGCAGAGCGAGCCCAACGCCGATGACAAACGCAGCCGTTGCCTGCGCCTGAGCCCCCAGGGCGCGGGCCTGCACCAGGCGCTGCGCGATGCGCGCCGGGGGCTGGCGGCATCGGTGCTGCAGGGCTGCGACCCGGCTACCGCGCCCCAGCTGCTGGCCCTGCTGGCGCAGGTGCGCGGCAACCTGGATGCGCTGGGCACACCGGGCGCCTGCACCACACCGGGCGAACAAAAAAATCAAACAAAATCAGGCCCCTGCGCCTGATGGGTATCACTTTTCAGCTACAAATTAGATAGCCAACCCTCATCCCCGCCCCTGCAGGGCCCGCACAGCTTCGGGCAACGACTGGACATGGGGCAGAAAGTGGTCCAGCGTAGCGCCCAGCACCACGGCGCAGACCAGCGCGCCCAAGAGCGGCTTCCAGGTCAGGCGCACAGCGGCGCTGAGCCAGCCTTCGCGCTCCACACCCACGGTGGCACGTGCCGTGGCCACCGAGAAGGCGATCTCCACCGCCACGGTGAGCAGCACATCCCAACCAAAAAACAGCATGGCCAGCGAGCCAGCGCCAAAAATCAGCGCAGCGCCGATGAGGAAAATCGCTACCACGGGCACCACCACCACGGCGCCTTCGTCTGCACTGCCTATGGCATCGGCCGCGCCTCCCGCCAGGCCGCCCAGCGTGCTGGACTCGCTGGCAGAACTGAAGCCCTCACGGGGCAGGGCCTGTGCCCAGCTGCCGCCAAAGTCGCCCGAGGCACCACCGCCACCAAAATCCCCGCTGCCCGCACGCGGCAGGGGCACCTGGCCACCGCCACCGCCCGAA
Source organism: Acidovorax sp. HMWF029 (assembly GCF_003060895.1). Classification (GTDB taxonomy): domain Bacteria; phylum Pseudomonadota; class Gammaproteobacteria; order Burkholderiales; family Burkholderiaceae_C; genus Acidovorax. Next base: position 17,987 of record NZ_QAIH01000207.1, read on the forward strand.
GGCCCGTTGCCGGGCCAGGACAGATCGGACAGGTCCACGCTGGCATCACCCCCGTCACCCCCACCACCATCGCGCCGCACCAGCCGCGCGGCCCACACCCGCAGCACCAGCAGATACCCCAGGTAGCCCACCGACAGCGTGACCAGGTAACGCAACGTCAGCGAGTCCACGCCCAGCAGCATCTGCGCGTGCGAGGTGCCCCACATGAGCAGCAGCGTGAAGCTGCCGATCAGCAGTCCGTGCCAGCGCAAGCTGTAGCGCTGCTGCAGGCTGCGCGCCACCACGCCGTGGTGCGGCATGCGCACCGAGCGCCAGGTGGAGCTGCTTTTTTTTGTGGAGCTGGAAGGGTTGCTGCGGGGTGTGGACATGGCAAGAGTGCGATGCGCAAGGTGGCAAACAGACTGCGCCATTTCACACCAGTTTCAGGCTGTCACAGCACGCAGGCTGCATCCGTTGTGCGAACTTCTGCGGGAACAGCAGGGGCAGAGAGGGGGAATTTCAGGCCATGCCGTCCACCACCACCGGCACGCGCTGGGCCAGCGCGCACATCAACTCGTAGCCCACGGTGCCTGCGGCCTGCGCCACTTCGTCGATGGGCAGCACAGTGCCATTGCTGGCCTGGCCCCACAACGTGACCTCGGTGCCAAAACCTGCTGCCACACCGGCCTGCTGCAGGGGTGTGAGGTCCACGGTCACCATGTCCATGCTCACCCTCCCCACAAGGCGCGTGCGCACGCCGTTCACCAGCACCGGGGTGCCCGTGTCGCAATGGCGCGGGTAGCCGTCGGCATATCCACAGGCGGCGATGCCAATGGTGAGCGGGCCGTCGGCCGTGAAGCGCGAGCCATAACCCACCGTGTCGCCCGCCTGCAGTTGCTGTGTGGCAATGAGACGGGTGGACAGGGTCATGGTGGGCAACAGGCCCCAGTGGCCGGCGTTGTGCTCAGGAAAGTCGGGGGCACTGCCATACACCACGATACCTGCACGCACCCAGTCGGCGCGCACGCCCGCATCCTGCGCGTGGCGCAGCGTGGCGGCGCTGTTGCTCAGGCTGCGCTCGCCGGGCAGGTCCTGCGCGGCGGCGGTGAAGGCCGCCATCTGATGCGCAATGCCACGCGGGCCGTCAGCATCGCTGAAGTGGGTCATGAACGATATCTCGTCCACCTGCGGCAGCGCGTTGAGCCGGGCCCAGGCGGCGCGGTAGCGCCCAGGGGTGAAGCCCAGGCGGTTCATGCCCGAGTTCATCTTGAGGAACACCCGGTGTGGCACCTGCGTCTTGTGCGCGGCCAGCATGTCGATCTGCTCATCGCAGTGCACCGCATGCCACAGACCCAGGCGCGAGCACAGCTCCAGGTCGCGCGACTCAAACACGCCTTCAAGCAGCAGGATGGGCCCGCGCCAGCCCAGGTGGCGCACGCGCTCGGCCTCGGCCAGGTCCAGCAGCGCAAAACCGTCGGCCCCGCGCAGGCCCTCGAACACGCGCTCGATGCCATGGCCATAGGCGTTGGCCTTGACCACCGCCCACACCTTGGCGTCGGGCACCGACTGACGCACGCGCTCCAGATTGTTGTGCAAGGCGGCGGTGTGGATCGTGGCAGTGATGGGACGGGGCATGGCAAGAACCAGTTGGGACGGGGGAATCTACCGGGGAATACCTGCAGGATTCTGGCACTGCAGCCGTTTATCCGCGTGATATAACCGCCTGTCCCCTGCTACGGTTACTCACAATTAACAGTGCATCAGCCCAACTGATGCACCCACCAGCCATTCGATGAAGCGCGGTTTCTACACCATCATGTCGGCGCAGTTTTTCAGCTCGCTGGCCGACAACGCACTTTTCGTGGCCGCCGTGGAACTCCTGCGCGCAGAGGGTGCCCCCGAATGGCAGCGCGCCGCCCTGGTGCCCATGTTTGCCCTGTTTTATGTGGTGCTGGCGCCCTTCGTGGGTGCTTTTGCCGATGCACTGCCCAAGGGCAAGGTGATGTTCATCAGCAATGCCATCAAGGTGGTGGGTTGCCTGATGATGCTGTTCGGCTCCCACCCGCTCATTGCCTACGCGGTAGTGGGCCTGGGCGCGGCGGCCTACTCGCCCGCCAAGTACGGCATCCTCACCGAGCTTCTTCCAGCATCGCAACTGGTCAAGGCCAACGGCTGGATCGAGGGGCTCACGATTGCCTCCATCATCCTGGGCGTGCTGCTGGGCGGCCAGCTGGTGGGGCAGCACATGTCGGCCATGCTGCTGCACATCGACATCCCGATGATCAACACCGGCGTGGACACGCCCGCCGAGTCAGCCATTGCCGCGCTGATCGTGGTGTATGCCGTGGCCGCCTGGTTCAACACACGCATCCCCCACACCGGCGTGGAAATGCGCCCTATGCGTTCCGACCCTTCGCGCAGCGCCATCTCCAATACGCTGAGCCTGCTGCCCGACTTCTGGGCCTGCAACAGCCGCCTGTGGCGCGACAAGCTGGGCCAGATCTCGCTGTCCACCACCACGCTGTTCTGGGGGGCGGGTGGCAACCTCAAATTCATCGTGCTGGCCTGGGCCGCCGTGGCGCTGGGCTACAACACCACGCAGGCCTCAGCCCTCACCGGCGTGGTGGCCATCGGCACGGCCGTGGGCGCTGTGGTGGCCTCGATGCGCATGCGCCTGGACATGGCCACCAAGGTCATCCCGCTGGGCATTGCCATGGGGCTGCTGCTGATCCTCATGGTGTTCATCAGCAACATCTGGGTGGCCATCCCCTTCCTCATCATCCTGGGGGGTCTGGGTGGCTACCTGGTCGTGCCCATGAACGCGCTGCTGCAGCACCGGGGCCACAACCTGATGGGTGCGGGCCGCTCGATCGCCGTGCAGAACTTCAACGAGCAGGCCTGCATCCTGGCGCTGGGCGCGTTCTACAGCCTGTCACTCAAGTTCGGGCTGTCGGTGTTCGGCGCCATCACGGCCTTCGGGCTGGTGGTGGCGGGCGTGATGTGGCTGATCCAGCGCTGGCACCAGAACAACTGCGTACAGCACCGCGAAGAGGTGGAGCACCTGCTGCACATTGCGCGGCACGACACACATCACTGAGAAGCCCCCTGAGGCGCTGCGCGCCTTCCCCCTCTCTCGCTGCGCAGGAGGGGGACGCACCCGGTGGCCTGGCAGAGCCAGTTCCACGGGTGCGCTGGCAGGGCGGTGTGCCAGTTTCTGGCGCTGCGCCATTCACTATTATTTTCATAGCTATCAGCCCTTATCTATAGCGCGGTAACGGCCATTTTTCCTTCAATGCAATCGCCCCTGCCCTTCGCCGCCCTGCTGTTCAACGCCTTTGTCTGGGGGCTGGCGTGGTGGCCATTCCAGCACATGCACCAGGCGGGGCTGCACCCCTTGTGGGCCACGGCGTTCATGTATGCGGTGGTGCTGCTGGCGCTGCTGGCCTGGCGACCCACACTTTGGGCCCAGGTGCGCCAGCACCCCGAACTGTGGCTGCTGGCGCTGGCCTCGGGCCTGAACAATGCGGCCTTCAACTGGGCAGTGACCATTGGCGATGTGGTGCGCGTGATCCTGCTGTTCTATCTGATGCCCGCCTGGGCCGTGCTGCTGGCCTGGAAGGTGCTGGGCGAGCGCCCCACCCCGGCGGCGCTGCTGCGCCTGGGGCTGGCCTTCAGCGGCGTGGTGCTGGTGTTGCTGCCCGAAGGCGCACCCGCATCGCGCCTGCTGCAGAACCTGTCGCTGGCCGACGGCTTGGCGCTGCTGGGCGGCTTCATGTTTGCGCTCACTAACGTCACACTGCGCCGCCTGCACGCCGTGCCGGGGCCCGCGCGCATGTTCTCGATGTTTGGCGGCTGCATGCTGATGGCGCTTGCCGTGGCGGGGATCGGGCTGCAGATGGGTGTGGTCGAGCCCTTTCCCGCAGCCAACGCCACCTGGGTCGTCACCGGGCTGCTTCTGGCGGGCGTGCTCATGCTGGGCAACTGGGCGCTGCAATTTGGCGCGGCGCGGCTGGCGGCCGGTACGACGGCGCTGGTGATGCTGTCGGAGGTGATGTTCGCCAGCGTGTCCTCGGCCCTGCTGGGCGCTTCCACCCTGAGCACACGCACCGTGCTGGGCGGTGCACTGATCCTTGTGGCCTCGCTGCTGGCGGCGCTGCAGTTCCGCCGCCCCGGTGCCACGGGTCATTGAGCGATACGCGCGCACGCTTCGACAGCACAGGCTACGATGACCCGCCATCGCAACCCGGAGTACCCGCATGCCCACCAGCATCTACGACTTTGAAGCCCAGCAGATCAACGGCCAGAGCGTGCCCCTGCGCCAGTACGAGGGCAAGGTACTGCTCATCGTCAACACCGCCAGCGCCTGCGGCTTCACCCCCCAGTTCGGCGGGCTGGAAGAGCTGCACAAGGAATATGCCGACAAAGGCCTCGTCGTGCTGGGCTTCCCCTGCAACCAGTTCGGCGCCCAGGACCCCGGCGGCAACGACGAGATCGCCAGCTTCTGCCAGCTCAACTACGGCGTGAGCTTTCCGATGATGGCCAAGATCGACGTGAACGGCGCCAACGCATCCCCCCTGTACAAATGGCTCACCGCCGAGGCCCCGGGCCTGCTGGGCAGCAAGGCCATCAAGTGGAACTTCACCAAGTTCCTGGTCGGCAAGGACGGCCACGTGATCCGCCGCTATGCGCCGCAGGATGCGCCGAAGAAACTGGCGGGGGATATTGAGGCGGCGCTAGCTTGAGCCAGCAACCCCGGTCGGTGCGGACAGCGCCGCCCATTGCGCCGTGCCATCGCACGCGGTGGCGGGCTTGTCAGGTCTCATCATGCTCCGAACACATGCCCGGCGTTACCAATTGATGCGCCATGTAGGCATTTGTGAAAGCTGAATCAAGCAGTTGCCAACAGGCACGTTGACGTCAAAACAGCAGAAAACTCCAGCGACACTCGGCGTCGTTTCAGAGTGGCACAGACCACTCGGCCGCATCTTCTGCTGTTTGGGAGGCCTCTCTTCATGTCTGCTTTCGCTGGATGGCGAGCGTGCGTTGCCGCTGCGTCACTTCTTGCATCCGCCTGCGCTGCTTACGCCCATGACTTTGTGAACATCTCGCCGGCCGCGTGCTTGCCGGTGGAGCGCAGCGTGGGTCTGCCTGCCGACATGGAGCCCTACCGTGCCGCAGTGCGTATTTGCGCCATCGCACAGCAGCCCTCGTCCATGGCTACGCCAGTTGCTGCCAAGGTACGACTGCTCAGCGTGTTCACCGACGACCACTACAAAACCCTGCCCGCTGATGCACCGTGGCGCGACTTTCCTCTGCCCATGCTCATTGACGCAACGGGCCGCTGCCTGGGCCGCATCCCGCACCTCTTCCCAATCGATCCCCCGCAGGAGTTGACCATCAGCGCCGGGCGCTGGCAGCGCAGTGTCCCGCACGAGTTGCGCCTGAAGGTGCAGTCCCCTGCCGTGGGCGGCGACTCCACGCTGCCCAGCCTGCACTGGAATCCTCGCAAGGGGACCTACACCCCCAAGAACACCAACCCTTCACAGGACAAAACCTCGTGCCCACAGACGTAGCAGAAACCGCGCAGTCCGTCAGCAAGCTCAAGCAGGCTTGCGATGCTGCCTATGCGCTGTACCCCAACTCATGCAGCCATGCCGTATGGCATGTGATCAAGCAGTACCTGCCCAACCAGGCATGGATGAGCGCCAACGCACTGGTCGAGCACATGCGCGGGCAGGCGCACTGGAAGATCGTCCCGGCAGGACAGGTGGGCCGCCTGGCGCGCGAAGGAGCACTGGTCGTGGGTGGCAAGTCCGAGGCCACCAACGGACACGTGATCGTTGTCTACCCAGGGCCCGACACCACGGCGGGTGGCTACAGCTACACCCGCGAAGGCAAGGCAGAGACCCTGCGCACGCGGGGCAGCTACGCACCGGCGATGTCCACTTCGTTGGGCTCGTGGCCAGGCGCCAAAAGCCGGGGGGACAAAACCATCTGGGACCCCTGGGCCAACGACACCAAATTCGCGCAGGTCACCTTCTGGCAGCTGGTGCAATAGCCGACAGGGCCGCTTTGCGGTTCTGCCACTGCCACACGGCACCCAGTCTCGCCATCGCTCTACTGTGGCGAGATTTGCGCCACAAAGGTGACGCCTCCACCAGCCGCCATCTGGCTGGTCGCGAAATGTGTCCCGCCGGTCGCAAGCCGCCGCGCCATTGACTCTCTGAGGGCATGCGCACCGGTTGGCAAAGACTCGCTGCTCAGTTCCACGCGCCAAGAGTCGTCGTTTCAGCACACGTGTTTTCCATCACTATTGTTCTACCCCAAGGGATGTCCATGCTCTTTCACACACGCTTCGCCCCCGTTGGTTTGCTGACCGCCGCCGCACTGCTGCTTGCAGGCTGTGCCGACACTCCGACCCAGCCGCCCGAGCCCGAAGTGGCTGCCGCGCCCGCCCCCGT
>NZ_QAIH01000208.1 GCF_003060895.1 Acidovorax sp. HMWF029
CTGCTGGCGCTGGTGTCGGGCTTTGCGCTGAGCCAGGCATTTCGCACCATCACGGCCATCATGGCCACCGGACTGCGCGCGGAGTTCGGGCTGTCGGCCGAGGGGCTGGGCGTGTTTGCCGGGGCCTTCGCGTTTGCGTTCGGCACCATGCAGCTTTTCATGGGCGTCGGCATTGATCTCTATGGCGTGCGGCGCACGCTGCTGGTGGCTTTCCCGCTCACCATCGCGGGTGCGCTGCTGTCGGCGCTGGCACCGGGCTATGGCACGGTACTGCTGGGGCAGGTACTGATCGGCGTGGGCTGCGCACCTGCATTTCTGGTGTGCACGGTGTTCATCGCGCGCTACTTTCCAGCCAGCCGGTTTGCGATGGTCTCGGGCGTGGCCATGGGCGTGGGCGGGTTGGGCATGCTGTTCACGGGCACGCCGCTGGCCTGGCTGGTGCAGCAGTCGTCATGGCGCATGGGGTTTGGCGTGCTCGCCGGTCTGGCCGTGCTGGCCTGGCTGCTGATCTTCTGGAAGGTGCGCGAGCCCGCGCAGCCCGCACACAGCACGCCCCCGCGCGAATCTGTGCTGCAGGCGGTGCGCGGGTTTGGCGCGCTGTTTTTGCTGCCGCACACGGCCGGCATCATGCTGCTGGCGCTGATGACCTATGCCTCGTTCCTCACCCTGCGCGGGCTGTGGCTGGGGCCGCTGCTCATTGAGCGGCATGGCTACAGCCTGGTGGCGAGTGGCAACGTGGCAATGCTCTCGTCACTGTTGTCACTGTTCACCCCGGCGTACTTCGGGCGCATCGACCCCGGGCCAGGGCGGCGCAGGCGCTGGCTGGTCGGCTTCACGCTGCTGCTGGCCGGGCTGTTTGCGGCCGTCGGCCTGTTGCACGCCGAATGGCTGGATGTGGGCGGCTCGATTGCCGTGGGCCTGCTATCGGGCTACATGGTGCTGCAGTACGCCGATGTGCGTTCGTCCTACCCGAGCACGATGACCGGGCGGGCCATGGCGGTGTTCACCATGGCGCTGTTTCTGGGTGTGGCGCTGATGCAATGGGCAACTGGCCTGGCTGCATCGCTGGCCGCCGCGCGGGGCGTGGACCCGTATGTGGCGGTGATGCTGACCATCGCAGGCATGCTGGCGGCGGGGGCTGCGGCATTTGCGCGCCTACCAGGCCCCGACGCAGCCACCGGGCACCCGCTCGATCCCGCGCGTGTAGACCAAAAAAAATAGCCCCTGCGCCTTCTCATCGGGTGTTTATAGCTATCATTAAGATAGCAAAAACACGCCATGAAGCCTGCTGACCCAGCCCCAGGACTGCGCGCTTTCTCTTCCCCTCTCCTCAACGATGCAAACTTTCAATGGGCTTGAAATGGCCCACCTTCAACCGCTGTATGCGCGGCTTGCCAACCGTCCTGCACTGCTGGCAAAGCTGCAGGCCCAGTGGGGCCTGCGCAGCGTGGCCGGACAGGGCAAGGAGCTGATGGCAACGTCCTCACTGCTGGAACTCTTCGAAATGCTGCATGCCGAAGGCGAACCCCATGTCGGCGCCTGGCTCGCGCTCCAGTCGGACCTGAGCACTGGCCATGGCATTGCCTACTACCTGCGCAGTTGCGCCACACTGGAGGCCGCGCTGCTGGAGATCGTGCGGCTGCGTAGTCGCCTGCTGCCAGACGGCGAGTTCGGCATGCACAAAGACGGCCAGCAACTGCGCCTTGTCATGCGCCCGCGCTACCAGGCCCGGCGGCTGGGCAGGCAACTGCGCTACGAGGCCGGTGTGGCCTGGCTTACATGCCTGCTTTCACACTGCATGGCGCGCCCCCTCAAGCCGCAGAACGTTGAACTCATGACGCCAGAGACGGCGCAGGCGGGGCAATTGGCGGCGCTGTTCGGCGTCATGCCCCACTTTGGCAGGGATGAATTCGCGGTCTGCTACCCGCTCGAGGCGCTGGGCATGCCTTTGCCCGGCAGCAACCCGGCCCTGCTTGCGGCCCTGCGGCCCTCGCTCGACTACCTGCTCCCCCCCATTCGCCATGGCGTGAGCACCACGGAACGGCTGCGTCAATGGCTGCATGGACTGGCCGACCCCAGCAGGGCCAGCCAGACCAGCGCGGCCCGCGCATTCAATTGCGGCACCAGTTCGCTGAGACGTCGTCTGGCCAGCGAAGGCAACTCCTTCTCTGCATTGCTGCAGGCCGATCGCCGCGCTCGCGTGCTGCAAAGCCTGGCCTACAGCGAAGAAGGTATCGACGCGATCGCGCGACGCCTGGGTTATGCCGACCGGACCACGCTGGAGCGCGCCTTCCTGGGCTGGTTTGCATGCCGTCCAGTACAGCTGCGCAGCGAGCTGGCGGCTGCCTGGCCCAACCTGGCGCAGCGCAGGGCCGCGCTGGAGTCCATCGACACCACCCTGCCCTGCGACGATGCTGCAGCCTGGCTGGCAGCTGCAGCCACCATCGAGCCCCGCCCCCAGGCCAACGTACACGGGCCGCGTCTGGCCGCGCTGCTGCTGTGCGCAGCCGGCGCACCAGCAGCCAGCATCCGTCGCATGCGCATGCACTTGGTGCCGGAGCCGTCCTGACGCGCAAGACCGCGGCCCCGCCCAGCCAGGATCAGAACGGGTAAGCCGGTACCAGGCCTTCCACATTGACCCATTGCCCGGTCGCCAAGCGATTGCTCTTGCCAGCAGCAATGGCATAGAAACTCCGCTCTGCGACGGGCAGCTTCAGGTCTGCCACCGAATCCAGCGCTTTCTGGCTCACTGGCAGGCCATACATCGCAAAAATCTTGCGCAAGTCTTTGCCGATGATCTTCGAGCTGAGCACAAACAACAGGTCCTCATTGCTGATCTTGTTGTCGGCAAAACGCCCCATGCCGTACTTGCCCGGATTAGCCGCATCCCAGGCCTTGGCCACCAGGCGATCGCCCTTGGTCAGCAGGTTGTGGTACTCCAGCGCTGTGGCCACCGTAGGCTGTGCCTGCCCCAGCCGCTCCTTGGTATACAGAAAGGACAGTTGCATCCAGAACGCCATCTTGGCCGATGCCGAGCCGCCCCAGAAACGAGTCTCCATGTCACTGCGCAGGGCTTCGCCACTCAGGCTGGTGGCGCGGTTGGCCTGAATGTGCTGATAGAGCAAAACATGGTCAGTGCGCCCCGCGTTCTGGTCGATACCCTGCACGGCATAGGCCCAAAGGGTCTGGGCGACGGCCAGATTGTTGTTGTCGCATTCAGTCACGCAACCACGGCCACTACCAAAATCCATGTGCATCACGCGCTGCACGGTGTTGTGGCCCAACTCATGCGCCCAGCCCCAGCCCGGTCCGATGCCTGCAAAACCATCCGACGGATTGCCCGAGCAGAGGTAGCCGCAGGTGGCGATCCAGCCCACAAAATGCTGCACGCCTGGAGCGCGGTGCAAGGGACCATCGCAGATCCAACCCAAACTGTCGCAAGTGGTCTTGACGTTCGCACTCAGGGGCATGTTGCTGTAACCATTTGCGATGTGGTTGGAATCAAAAAGAATACCTTTGATGCCACCAACAATCCATGCCCGAGGGTCCGTGATCCCGCTGCTGTATTTCATGCTTTGCTGGAATTCGCCACCCACGAACTTCCCCGTGACCCAACCAAAGTCCTTGCGCAGCAGTGCGGCCGAGGCTTCGGCTATCTCGGTATCGCTGGGCGCGGCACCGCTGAAATCAAAATGCGCGTACTTGGCCCCGCCCTTGATGCGCAACTTGACGGTGCTGCCGCCCGTGGCGCCGCTGTAGTTCAGGAACAGAGGACCGCCGAAGGGCGTGACAAAGGTGCTGGACCGACCGAGCTTGAGCGGCACGGCAAACGACTGGGGGCGGCGTGGCCGGGCATACATATCCTCGAACGGGCTCCCGGCTGTGCGGATATGGCTGGTCTGCATGCCGTAGCTGCTGCCTTCGGTGGCCTCCAGTATCTCGACCGTGACAGGCTTGCCCGGCACGGCGGCTCGGCCAATGGCCGTCTTGCCTGCGCTTTGCGCAATGCTGACTACTATTTCCTCCTCCGCAATGACCGGTATGCCCTGCGCTGCTGCAGGCATGTAGTCCCCCTGGCCCTTGGGCGAAACGGTGGTGGCGCTCCGGCTGTAGTGCGTCCATGAATCGGAGGCGTAGGCACGCAGGAAGGCCGCAGAGCTGCCGGTCTTGCTCAGGCCGCGGCCATACTCGATGTTGGGCCGCCACAGGTCCGCCCACAGCACCAGCAGCCGGTACAGCTCGGTATCGGCGCTGCCAAACACGGCATCCCCGCGCCCATCGAATCCGGCCAGGTCGTTGTGGATCTTGTCGATCGGCGCCGTCGGCGCCCGGTCGGTGCTGAAGTCATAGACCAGGCTGTCATTGGCCAGCATGCGCAGCACATTCGGCAGGTTGCCGATCTGGTCGCTCTGGGCCACGCTTTGCGCGCTTGTGCGGGCCTGGCTCACACTGACCCCCGCGGCCCCGGCAAAGTAGTTGCCGGGATAGCCGCCCAGCGTCATGCCCATGGCCACCAGGACCTGGCGGCCTCCGGCCGACTCCGTCCAGTTGTTGTGCATGTAGATCACGGCCTTGCCAGCAGCGAGGTACTTGCCGACCAGCGCCGTCAGGCCGGGGTCAGCCTTGACGCCGGCGCCAAAGACCAACAGGTCGGCCTGCTGCCAGCAGGTGTTGGCGACGTTGGCGATATCGCAGGCGACTTCCTGACCTTGCTTGCCAGTCGTGGCGATGTACTTTTTGACCGTGGCGGCGGTGTAGCCCGCCGTGCCGAAGGAAATGCTGGCGGGCAAGGCGGCATTGGCGTCCCCCCGCATCAACCAGGTGAAGGCGCGCCGGAACAGTGGCGCATGCTGGGTCTCGCGGGTGCCATTGGCCATCCAGTTCAGCACATCAGCGCCATACGCCAAGCCCCGGCCTGTCTGCACCTCCGACAGGGCGGCCATGCCGCTGTTGTTGTCGCTGAGGATGAATGGAGCCACCATGACCGATGCCGACGGCATGGTGGCGATGGGTGTGATGGTGGCGCTGGAGGTGGTGTGGTTCAGGGACAGGTCCAGCGTCTCTCCGCCCCGGTAGATATTGGCCACGATGCCGGTCTGCCGGGTTTGCAGCTGCACGGCCAGACGCGTCGCGCGATCAAGCAGGGTCAGTGCGTCGGCGGGCTGCAACGGGCGAGGGTCGCCGGACTGGAGCGCCTGCGCAATCCTGTCGATTGGACTTGGACTTGGACTTGGAGTTGGAGTTGGAGTTGGACTTGGAGTTGGAGTTGGAGTTGGAGTTGGAGTTGGAGTTGGGGTTGGGGTTGGGG
>NZ_QAIH01000209.1:0-17247 GCF_003060895.1 Acidovorax sp. HMWF029
CCCCTTCCCCATCCGCACCGAATGCCCCCCTGGCACCTGCGTCTGCGACCGGGATGCGTTGCTGCAGACGCCGGGCGGCGACGTGCGCATCCTGATGCTCACGCGCACCGAAGAAAAGAAGATGCTGGAGCGGCTGGAGAACCTGGGCAGCCTGGCGGACCTGCGCAGGATGCAGGAGCGCATGGAGCAGCAGCTGGGCATTCGCCTGTCGATCACCCAGAGCCCACATGAGGTGCGCAGCCTGCGCGGCATTGCGATCCTGGTGCACGAGCAGCCGGGGCTGTGCCGCAAGACGCGGCAGGCGATTCCGGCAGCGATCAAGAAGAGCATGGATGCGCAGCCGCAGATCACGTTTGACCTGCTGGACGAGGGTGGTTTGTTTGGCGGCTCATAGGGCGCCGACCCAGCTACCCCACGCCGACCTCACGCCTGCTTGACCGGATGATCTACCGATTGATTGCGCATGCAAGACGATCTGTTTGGTGACACCCTGCCCAAACCCCCAGCGGGGAATGTGGCGGCGCAGGGGTCCACCCCAAAACCTACCCCAGAGGCCGAGGCCCCTGCGCGGCGCAAGCGGTCTGGTGTGGTGACCCCTGTCGCTGCTGACGAGGCATTGAAGGCCCTGGCAGCCGCCCTGCCCGCTCGGCTGCGGCTGGGCACGTCGTCGTGGACCTACCCGGGATGGAAAGGGCTGATGTGGGAGGGAGAGCACTCCGACGCACAGCTCTCCAAACAAGGGCTGGCCGTGTACGCGCAGCACCCGCTGATGCGCACGGTGAGCATTGACCGCAGCTTTTACCGCCCGCTCACGGTGAGCCAGTTCGAACGCTATGCGTCGCAGGTGCCCGACGACTTCCGGTTTGTGGTGAAGGCGCCCAGCGTGGTGACAGATGCGCTGGTGCGCAGCGAGGACGGCCGGGGCCGCCAGCCCAACCCGGCGTTCTTGAGCCCCGAGCTGGCGCGCAGCGAGTGCGTGGAGCCCGCTCTGCAGGGCCTGGGGCACAAGCTGGGCGCGCTGGTGTTCCAGCTCAGCCCCCTGCCGCTGGCGCAGCTGGACCGTGTGCCGATGCTGCTGGAGCGCCTGCGCACCATGCTGCTCGCCCTGCCCGCACTCGCGCCCACGGCGCCCGATGGGGTGATTGCGGTGGAGGTGCGCGACCCCGAATGGCTGACCCCAGACTTTGCCGCCGTGCTGCGCGAGGCCGGCGCCACCTACTGCCTGGGCCTGCACGCCAAGATGCCACCGCTGCAAGCCCAGCTGCCCATGCTGCGCGCACTGTGGCCCGGGCCCCTGGTGTGCCGCTGGAACCTGAACCCGGTGCATGGGCCCTATGGCTATGAAGAAGCAGAACGGCTATATGCCCCCTACGACCGGCTGCACCACCCGGACCTGGAAACGCGGGCGGCGCTGGCCGCTGTGATTGCGGGCATCGCGGGCCGGGGGCAGAACGCACTGGTGACCATCAGCAACCACGCCGAGGGCTGCGCGCCGCTGACAGTGCGGGGGGTGGCGGAAGAGATGGCGCAGCTGGCGGTGCGCTAGGGATGTCCTGCATAACCCTCGCGAGTCGGTGGTAGTGCGGATCGGGACAGGCCGCAAGGCGTCTTTTTGCAGCCAATAGCTGGGCTATTGGCAAGAAAAGCAACGCAGCGGACTGCCCGAGGCCGCGCTATCACAGACCGCAGGGAGTTATGCAGGACACTAGCGGCTGGTAGCGCGGCTTGTGATCACCAGCGCATCATGCAGGCGCCAGCTCGATCCGGTTGCGCCCGCCCTGCTTGGCGCGGTACATGGCGCGGTCGGCGCGGCGCACCAGTTCTTCGGGCAACTGGTCGCGCTGGGGCTGCAGGCTGGCAACGCCAAAGCTCACGGTCACGATGCCGTGGGGGGCGCCTTCGTGGGGCAGCGCCAGTTGGTGGATCGCCTCTTGCACATGGCGCGCCACCTCGGTAGCGGCGGCCAGGTCGGAGCCGGGCAACAGCACTACAAACTCTTCACCGCCAAAACGCGCGGCCAATTCCCCCTCGCGCCGCGCACCCATCTGCGCCAGCGTGGTGGCCAGCGTACGCAGGCAGGCGTCTCCGGCCAGGTGGCCGTAGTGGTCGTTAAAGTGCTTGAACACGTCCACGTCCAGCATGAGCAGCGAGAGCGGCGCCTGCGCACGCTGGGCGCGCGCCCACTCGTGCGCCAGGGTCTGGTCAAAATGGCGGCGGTTGGCAATGCCGGTGAGACCATCGGTGTTGCTGATCAGTTGCAGCCGCTGGTTGGCCTGTGCCAGGGCCTGTGTGCGTTCTTCGACCAGCGCCTCCAGCTCCAGGTTGCGTTGCTGCAGGCGACCTACCGGGTACACCTCGCCGTCGCGCGCCAGGCCGTAAGGGATGGAAATGCTGCTGTGCGCAATCTTCCAGTCGCCCTGCTCGTGGCGAAACACCAGCACCAGCCGCGCGGTTTCGCGCTCAAACAGGGCATCCGCCATGGGCAGACGGATGTGGAAAAACGCGGTGGCGGCAACCACATCATCCCCCAGCTCCTGCAGGCAGAGGTCCACCATGTCGATGCCGATGCGGCCGGGCACCTGGGCAAAGTCCTGCAGGGTGATGTCCACCCACTCGCTGCGGCTCTGGATCAGTTGATCGCTGCTGCCCGCAAAGCCGCTGAAGTTATCGCTGAAACGGGTAACCAGCCTTGCATCCCGCGCGGCATACATCTCAATGTATTCATCGAACAGCAGCCGGATCAGCCGTTGACGTTCTGGGGACATGAAAGCTTCCTCTGGAGCAGCGGTGGAGGTGGTGCGTGCAGCCCGCAGCGCAAATTGCGGCAAGGCGCTCTCTTGAATGTAGCACTCCACAGGCTCCCAGAGGGGCTGCGGTGGTTGCGAGCAACAAAGCGGCCTGCAGCCGAAGTCTTCCATCCGCCCAGCCGGTGACCCGGTACTTCACAGTGCCCAGGGATGTCGTACATAAATCCCTGCGGTCTCTGGTAGCGCATGCTCACGAGGCCTGTGCAAGACATCCGAGCCAGCGCTCTGCCTGTGTGCGCTGGCAGACGGTCAGAGCCTTTTCAACGCGTCAGACTTCACAGTGTTCATCGTGCGCAAGAACCTGGCTCTGAAGGCTGCGCTTTTGTCCAAGCTCCGCGCTGCCCGGAGTTTTCTCTGAAAAGGGCAGCTACTTGGAAAGGACCAGCGCATGGGGATGCACCAACGACAGTTCCTGTTCAGCAAGACGCTGACCACTTCGAGGCCCAGCGCAACGCAGATTCAGCATTGGACCCGGGTCTTGGGGTCTTTGCGGTCGCGCCTGCTGAACCTGCCTGGCGATGCGACCCCGAACTATCCCCCCCCTGCCCCCATGACCCAGCCGGGGCCTGATTTCAACATGCGCGAATGCGTAGCCGCCCTGGAGGAAATGCATCAGGCCCTCCAGCGCGAAACCGCCCAGAGGCAGGAGCTGGAACGTGCTTTTCAAGGAACCCGTCAGGCCCTCGTTCGGGCCGAGGCCGACCTGGCCTGCGTGCGTGGCGGTGAGCGCCAGGCACGCCACCAGGCACTGCATGACGAGCTGACGGCCCTGCCCAACCGCCGCCACCTGCTGCTGCAACTGGAGCAAGCCCTGGCCCAGCGCGGGCCCGGGCACTCTGGGCCCACGGTGATCTACATCGACCTCGACCACTTCAAGGCGGTGAACGACACCCATGGACACGGCGTGGGTGACGAGGTGCTGCGCATTACCGCCGCAAGACTGAGTGCAGCAGTGCGCCACGGCGACCTAGTGGTTCGCCTGGGGGGTGATGAGTTTGCCTGCCTGCTGCAAGGGGTGGCCGACACCGCACCGCTGCGCCAGCTTTGCGCCAAACTTCTGGAGGCCGTTTCGCGCCCCATGACCATCGCCGACCTGCGGCTGCTGGTGGTCCCCAGCATTGGCGTGGCCATCTGTCCGCAGCACGGCACAGCGGCCAAAGACCTGCTGGCGTGCGCAGATGCTGCAATGTATGCGGCAAAACGCGAAAAGCGAGGATTTGCGTTCTACGGCGAAGCCACATGATCCGAAAAGCACCTTGTTGACAAAGTCATGACTTACGCAAAACAGGGCACAGGCATGCGGCGCAGCCTGCGTCAAAGCCGGTTCGAGCATCCCGATTTTCGTAAGTCCTGAACGTAAAAACGCCTATGGGTACGGTTACGAACAGACCGCCACAACGCGCCGTGGAACAGTACCAACAACGGCCACACCACCACGGTGGCCGCCCTCTCCAAAGGACTGTTTCATGCGCCATCCCACACCTCGCCTGCTTTCCGGCGCCCTTCTGGGGATGCTTGCCGTGGTGCCGCTGCAAGGCTGCAAGCGCAGCGACATGGTCACCCAGAGAACGCCTTCCAGTGCCCCCCCTACCGCCTACGTGGAAGACAGCGTGCTCACATCCCGCGTGCGCGCGGCACTCACCACCTCGCCGGTGGTGAACAGTTTCTACATCGGCGTGGAATCTCACCAGGGGGTAGTGCTGCTCAGTGGCATGGCAGCAGACCCTACGCAGATCGACCTGGCCGTGTTTGTGGCGCAAACGGTGCCTGGAGTAAGTTCGGTGGACAGCTTCATGTTCTCGACTGGCGCTGCGCCCGCGCTGGCGGTGCGTAAGGGCCAAGCCCCGGATCTGAACGCACCACGCGCCTGGCAACTGCTGGTTGCGCCGCCCAAACAGCTGGACCAGCAGCGCCACGCCCCACCAACCATTGCCGAGGAGCCCTCAGCCCCGGCCAGCGCGGTGTATGCCACCGCCGAGCCCGTCCCCCGTGCCCAAGAGCCTGACACTGCTACCGACACCCCTGCCCCAGGCGTTCCCCAACTGAGCCACTGGGTGCGCTTGGCCCATAGAGTGCTGGGTATCGGCAGCATCCAGGACGAGCTTCAGATCCAGCAATGACCCGGGCGATACAACAGACACCGCCTAGATGGTGGCAGCGACGGGCACAGACGGAGAGGATGAATCACCACTCACCCGCTATCGACCGCCACGCGGCAGCAAAAGCCGTTGGTAAATCGCTTTGTCGGCCGCATAACAACTGCATGACTCGGCCTCCAAGGCCTTGCGATTGAGAACCGTGAGTTCTCCCCTGTGGTATGCGATCAGGCCAGCGTCCTGAAAATTCCCAGCCGCCTCAGTCACCCCCACGCGGCGCACCCCCAGCATCAAGGCCATGAACTCCTGCGTGACATGAAATCGGTCGGAATGCGAGCGGTCCCGACTCATCAGTAGCCAACGCGCCAGCCGGGGGGCAATAAGGTGGTAGCGCTGACAAGCGGCGGCCAGCGTCTGCTGATGAAGCCGCGCCAGCAGGCAGGCCTGGAGCAAAGCCTGCAACTCGGGAATCGCATCGATCTGGGTCCGCAACTGCTGGGCGCCAATGCGCCAGCTGGCCCCTTCCCCTTGCACCAGGGCCCGCCATGGCGTAGCCGTCAGGCCCAGGATCAGCTCCGAGCCCAGCATCGCCTCTGCCCCCACCATCCCCACCTCCAGCGGGGGGTGGCTGTCCACATCAATGATGAGCGACAAAAAGCCATCGGTCGGGAAATGTGCATGCGCCAGTGGCTGCCCCCGGGTGCTCAACTCGGCCGACAGTACCAGTTCGAAGGGCTCGCAGTGCTGCAGCAGGCGCTCGCGCGCCGCAATTGGCAGTTGCTGAATCAGGGCGTTGTCTTTGCGTTGCATCGCGGGCCTCGGTCTGCTGTCTGCACTGCACGGGACAGCAGTGCCAAGACCCCTGCACAAAGCCTTGCCTTGCGCAAGGTGGTAGCCAGTGTGGGCTACTTTGCGCGGCATCACCGTCTGCCAGCGCACACAGTGTCAACAAGCGCTAGATCGCCACGCCGATGGGCAGCAGCCGGTCGTATTCCTTCTTCACAACCTCATAGCACTCGCAGGTGCGACGCTCCAGCCCTGGGCGATCGAGCACATTGATATGACCCCGTGCATAGCTGATGAGCCCTGCACGCTGCAATTTGAGTGCCGCTTCGGTCACGCCTTCGCGCCGCACGCCCAGCATGTTGGCGATCAGTTCCTGGGTCATCACAAGCTGGTTGCTTTGCAGGCGGTCCAGGCTCAGCAGCAGCCAGCGGCACAGCTGCTGGTCCAGCGAGTGGTGGCGGTTGCATACAGCGGTCTGCGCCATTTGGGTGATGAGCGCCTGGGTGTAGCGCAGCATGAGGTGCATGACCGGCCCGGAGCGCTCGAACTCCTGCTTGATCACTTCGGCACGCAGGCGGTAGCCAGAACCAGCACTTTGCACCACGGCCCGGCTGGGGGTGGACCCACCACCCATGAAGATCGAAATACCTACCAGGCCCTCAAAGCCCACAACAGCAATCTCTGCCGACGCTCCATCCTCCAGCACGTAGAGCAACGACACGATGGCGCTGGTTGGGAAATACACATGTGGCATGGCCGCGCCCGACTCGTAAAGCACCTGTCCCAACGCCAGCTCCACGGGTTCCAGGAATGTCAGCCAGCGTTGCAGGTCTGGCTCCGGCAAGGCCGCCAGCAACTGGTTTTGAAGAGGGGTATTGGAGCTTTTGATGGTGACACCTTGGCGTAACGCGGTACTTGGCCCCTGCGGCCCTGCCTGCCGCCTGGGCATGCCGAAAGTCTGCGGCAGCGCGCCGCAGGAGGTCTGTACGGTATCGCACATACACATATTTACCAAATGATGGGTATCAAGGTGCGTCAGGGATGCCCACACACGATGCGCTCAAGCCAGCGCTCAGCTCAAGCAATGGAATCACGAAACACTGGCAATCGGGCCCATCTCCCCAGCGCAGCCTCTCGCCAACCTGCAACCATCGTGCATCCGATGGGACGTTCGAAGGAAAGATCGCTGAGGCGCCTATAGCAACGCGCACCAGCACAAACCGCAGCGTGCGGCCCGCACGCACCAGCGCAAGTTCTGCACCCGGCCAGTGCGATGGCAGGCAAGGTGTGAAAGACAGCTCCTGCGCCCCCATCTGCATGCCGATGATGGACTCCACTGCCGCACGGTGCAGCCAGCCCGCCGCGCCGGTGTACCAGCTCCAGCCGCCGCGCCCCACATAGGGCGGCTGGCTATAGATGTCAGCCGCCATCACATAGGGCTCGACGACATACACCGGTCCCCGCACCGGGTGCTGGGTCCGGTGCGCCGGGCTCAGGTAGGTGAAGTAACGGTACGGCACATCGAACGCACCGGGGCGATCCGGCTCCTGCAGGGCCAGTTCTGCGGCGGCCATCAGGGCCCACACACCACCATGGGCATACTGCCCGCCGTTCTCGCGCACACCGGGCGGGTAGGCCTGGATGTAACCTGCGCTGGGCTCGGCATGGCGCAGCGCGGGCGCCAGCAGCTGGATCAAGCCTGCGGCAGGGTTGACCAGATGCGCCTCGACCGCATCCATCGCCTGGCGTTGCCGCGCTGGCATAGCAGCGCCAGAGAGTACCGCCCAGGCCTGGGCGATGAGGTCAATGCGGCCCTCGTCCCGCGTGTGGCTGCCCAGGGCCGTGCCATCGTCAAAAAAGGCGCGTTGGTACCAGTCGCCATCCCACGCCTGGTTTTCCAGTGCGGCGCGCCAGCGGGCCAGTGCAGCGTCCCAGCGCTGCACCCGATCCCAATCGCCCTGATCGCGGGCGATCGGAATCCAGTCAGCAACGATGGCGCACAGGAACCATGCCAGCCACACCGACTCGCCGCGCCCGCCATCGCCCACACGGTTCATGCCGTCGTTCCAATCGCCGCCGCCCATCAGCGGCAGGCCGTGCGTGCCGGTGCGCAGGCTGCGGTCGATGGTGCGGGCGGCATGCTCGTACACGCTGGCCGTGGTGGTGCTGACGCTGGGCGCTTCGTAGATGTCTTCCGCCCCTTCGGGGATCGCTGAGCCTTCGAGGAACGCCACCTGCTCTTGCAGCAAACCGTTGTCTGCGGTGCGCTGCAGGTAATGCGCGCAGGCAAAAGGCAGCCACAGCAGGTCGTCCGCGAAATGCGTGCGCACCCCGGCCCCGCCCGGCGTGTGCCACCAGTGCTGCACATCGCCCCCTTCAAACTGGCGGGACGCGCACAGCACGATCTGTGCGCGCAAGGTGCCCGGCTGTGCCCAGGCCAGCGCCATCGCGTCCTGCAGCTGGTCGCGGTAGCCGGTGGCGCCGCCCGCCTGGTAAAAGCCCGCTTTGGCAAACAGGCGCGAGGACACCGTCTGGTAGAGCAGCCAGCGGTTGACCAGCACATCGAACAGCGGATCGGGCGTTGCCACCTGCGTTGCGCCGAGCAGTTCGTTCCACCGGTCCAGCGTGGCCTGCTCTCGTTGACGCGCCGCCACGGCCAGGGCCGCTTGTGCCAGCGTGCGTGCTGCGGCCTCGGTGGGCGCGTAGCCCATCAGGTACACGCGTTCAAACACCGCCCCGGCCCGCAAGGTCACCAGACGCGACAAGGCTGCACACGGGTCCAGCCCAAACCCGCTGCGCTGCCCCAGCTGCAGGGGCACTACAAGATCGCCCCGCGCGTCGAAGAACTCGCGGCGGTCGCATGTCCAGTCCAGGCTGTCGTTGGCGCGGTCGTCCGTGCCCGGCCCGGCCGAAGCCTCGCAGAAAAAGGCTGTACCGCCGCCAAAGCCTGCAGCCGCCTCGGTCTGTGTACACAGCAGTCCCAGCAATCGGCCATCGGGCAGTGGTGCAAAACACGGGGCGGTAGCCAGCGTGGCACGGTCGCCGCGCTTTTCGCCCATCATCCACTCCACCATGCCCACCAGGCGCAAATGCTCGCGCCGGTTGCCCTGGTTGCGCACCTGCACAAACACCTGTTTGATGGCGGTGACGGGGTCCACGCACCAGCGCACCTCCACCTCCAGCGCGCCTCGGCGGTGGCGGATGGTGGTGGTGCCCTGATCGTGCTCCACGCGGTACACCACATCGGCCGCGCCCCAGGCCGAGGGAGTCAGGCTCCACACCTCGCGCGTGCGGCGGTCCTGCAGCAGCAGCCATTCGGCGGGCGGGTCGGCCACCGGGTCGTTCGACCAGGCTGTGAGCTGGTTCAGGCGGCTGTTGAGCGCCCAGGTGTTGCCCGCGCCGGTTTCCGACACCATGGCCCCGAGCTGCGCATTGGCCAGCACATTGACCCAGGGTTTGGCAGGCCGCAGCGCTGCCGATACCTCAAACCCGAAGGTACCGGTCACCGGTGCGAAGCTGCCCACCGGCGCGGGCACCTGAGTGCCGCCCTGTTGCGTGGGCACTTCATCCGTAGCTCCACCACGCCAGGGGCTGGCCATGGATACGCCATGCGCCGCCACCCAGGCCTTCACCTGGTGCATGAGGGCATGGCCATCGGCCTGCAGGGTGATGCGGGCCAGGCCCACCAAGGTACCCAGCTGCGCTGCCGACAGCTCATCGACGCGCAGCACCCGCAGGCTGGTCACCGCCGGGCCCGTCTGTGCGGCCAGATCGGCATCGTGGTGCTCGCGCAGCAGGGTCAGCTCGCGCTGCAGGGGCATGTGGTACGAGTGCGATTCGCTGCTGAGCACCACCATGTCGCAGGCTACACCGCCATGCGCCCATTCGCGCAGCGCCTGGGCCAGCGTGCGCAGTAGGCCCATGCCCTGGGGCGATCCGGCCATCACCAGCACAATGGGCCGGTCGCCTGACAGGCCCAGTTGCCAGAGCGTGCGCCGGTCGCACACGGGGTGAACAGCCTGGGCCGCTGTCAGCACGCCCAGGTAGGGGGTGTGGACCTTGGGCAACGTGAACACCAGCGCCGTGGTCAGTGCCTGCAACGCGGGCAGGTAGTCGCGGTGCGGGCGGTGCGACGCCCACTGGATGCTGGCCAGCGTGGCCGACATGGCGGAGGCACGCTCCAGATAAGTGGGCTGTCGGTACTTGTCGATGATGGCCAGCAGCGTGGCCGGGTCTGGTGATGCCGCCGTGGCAAACGTGACGCAGGCCTGCGCGCCGGGCGCAATCCGCAGCATCACGCCCAGGGCGGCCACGGGGTCCAGGCCCGTGTCAAGCGGTGCAGGTGCATCGGGCACACGGCTGAGCAAGGCCAACGGCTGGCTGGGCGTGTGGTTGCGCCCCAGCCAGAGCTGCCGGTCGGTCTGGCAGCGCAGTCCCAGCACGTGGCCTTGGGTATCGGCCACAAAGTGCGCAGCCTGCAGGGTGGTCTCGGTCTGCATGCGGGGCGTTCGGATAAACCGCAGCGCCAGCTGCGCGGGCAGCCAGTCGGCCGCGATGAAAAGGTTGGAGAACGCAGGATGCGCCTCGTCGGCCGCATGGGTGGTCAGGATGATGTCCAGGGCGGAGATCAGCTCCAGCTCGATCACCTCGTCACCCAGGTTGCTCACCACCACCTTGCGCAGTTCGATATCGTCTTCCGGGCTCACCCACACGGTGGTGTGCACGCGCAGCCCTGGCCACAGCGCGTCAAAACACACGCGGTCGGTGTGAAAGATGCTGCCGTACACCGCGCGCACATCGGGCGCGGGGTGGCTGGTGACGGAAGCGGGCACGCTGGAGCCCATCTGCCGCACATACAGAAAACTGCCGTGTGCATCGCGCAGCGCATCGTCGCGCCAACGGGTGATGCCCGTCTGGTGCCAGCGGCTCCAGCCCGCCCCGTTGGCGCGCAGCGTGACGCTGTAGCGACCGTTGCCCAGCAGGTGCGTGGGCTCCAGTGCCTGGGCGCCAGGGGTGACAGGGCGCACATGGTCGGGCGTTTTTTGCTGGCGCGCAAGCAGCGGCAGGCGTGGCGGTGTGATCTGCAAGGCGGGCAGCTCGCGCGGAGCGCGCTCCTGCAGCAGCGGCAGCACGGCCTCGATGCGCGCGTGCGCCCTGCCCCAGCGCTGGGCCACGCCGTCCAGCAGCACATTGGCCAGCGCCACGATGGTCATGCCCTGGTGGTGGGCCATGTAGGTGCTGACCAACGTGAACCGCTCGCCGTGGTTCTGGCGTTCGGGTGTGAAGTCCAGCGCCTCGTAAAAGCCGTAGCGCCCCCGCGCGGACAGTGCGGCCAGCGTGCGGAAGTTCGCGCAGGCTGCGTGGGCATCCACCTGGGTGGCCAGCGCCGTGGCATACGG
This sequence comes from Acidovorax sp. HMWF029, assembly GCF_003060895.1. Classification (GTDB taxonomy): domain Bacteria; phylum Pseudomonadota; class Gammaproteobacteria; order Burkholderiales; family Burkholderiaceae_C; genus Acidovorax. Next base: position 11,089 of record NZ_QAIH01000209.1, read on the forward strand.
GGCAATCACCAGTTCGCCCACGGGCGTGCGGCGCAGGGCGAGGCGGGACACGCCCTGCGGCGCGTACTGGTAGGCCAGGGTGTGGTCGCGCCCGGCGTAGGCACATTCGGAAACGCCCCAGGGCATGTCTTTCCCCACGCCCTGCACCTGCGCCACATGCTCGCGCAGGGCCGACCGACCAGCCTCGCCCAGGGCGCTGTCATAAGGCTCAGCAATGACCAGCGTGGGCATGAGGTACTCGAACATCGAGCCCGACCATGAACGCAGCACCGCATGGTGGCCGCTGGCAAAAAACGGCCGCCCCAGGGCGGACCAGTGCTTCACGGGCAGGTCACCCTTGGCCACGGCCAGCAGGCTGGTGGTGCGCGACTCGGACGCGAGCAGGTCGTAAAACGAGGTGTCCAGCTGCTGCTCGTCCACCCGGTAGCCAATGTGCAGAAGGTGCCGACGGGGGTGGTACAGAAACCGGAAGTCGGCCTGCCACGCCAGGGCATCCAGCGCCTCTGCCAGCGCCATGAGGCGCTGCGTCGCCTCGGGCGCGCCGCCGTGGTGTGCGGCTCGCTGGTCGCGGTCCACCGACTGCAGGGTGGCCAGGTGGTCGGCCAGCAGCCACAGCAGTTCGTCCTGCGCCGTGGGCGGGCTGTGCACGATGGCCGGGTGGCGTGGCTGGGCTATGCTGCACAGCTCGTCCTGCGCCTGCGCCAGCAATGCGCGAAACGCCATGGCCTCGGGCAGGTGCGCGGGGTCGGGCGCTTGCATGCCCAGTAGCCGGCTCAGCGCGGAGGGGTGATGCAAGGCACGCATGCCCGGGTGGTGGACGCCCAGCCGGGGCTGCAGCCGCGCCAGCGATGCGCGGATGGCCTGCGCACCCGCCAGCGGTGAAAGCGGCTGCGCTGCCAGCGCGCTACAGGCCTGCGCCACAGCCACCAGGTGGGCGCAGAGGTTGCCGCTGTCCACCGTGGACACATAACGCGGGTGCAGGGGCTGCAGGGTTTCGGTGTCGTACCAGTTCAGGAAGTGACCCCGGTGCCGCTCCATGGCCTGCAGGGTAACCAGCGTGGCTTCGAGACGGTCGAGCAGTTCCAGCGTACCGATCCAGCCGAACTGGCGCGCGCAACTCGCGCTCAGCAGGTACAGCCCGATGTTGGTGGGCGAGGTGCGGTGCGCCACCGTTTCATACGGGGCGGTCTGCAGGTTGTCGGGCGGCAGGTGGTGGTTGGGGGCATCCACACAGCGCTCGAACAACCGCCAGGTATCGCGCGCCACGCCGTGCAGCAGGTCCTGGTCTTGTGCGGACAATGTTGGGTTGCCCAGGCCAGACGGAACGCGGTTGGCCAGCCACACCAGCACCGGCGACAGCGCCCACAGCGCCAGCAGCGGCCCCGCCAAGGTCCAGGGTGCCAGGGTTCCACCGGCCCACAGTGCCAGGCAACAGCCCACCGCCAGCAAGGGCGCCGCCCTGTGCCTTCGCAGCGTGGCGCCCCATCCTGTGACCAGGTTGTTCTGCGCAGCCTCGGCCGTGGTCCACTCAAGCAGGTGCCAGCGGCTCACGGCCAGCCGGTGCACGGTGCGCGCCACGGCATCGGCCAGCAGCAGTGCCTGCTGCGGCAGCAGGGCCAGGTGCCACACACCACTGGCCAGGGCCCTCAACAGGTCGCCCGAGGCCTCGTGCACAAACCGCATGCCCACCAGCCCAAACCGGCGGGGCACCCAGCCCGCCAGCGCGCCCATCAGGGGCGCAGCCACATAGGCCGCCACCACCAGCGCCAGCGTGCTGGCCAAGGGCAGACCCAGCCCTGCGATGGCCAGCACCACCAGCACCAGCGATGCGGGCGCCACCAGCGAGCGGCGCAGGTTGTCCAGCAGCTTCCAGCGGTTCAGGGGTGAAAGGCCCCAGCGCTGGGCCTGGGCCAGAAAGGGCCAAAGCTGCCAGTCGCCCCGCGTCCAGCGGTGCAAGCGGGCAGCGGCGGTATCGCTGTGTTCGGGCTCCGCCTCCACCAGCGTCACATCGCTCACCACGGCGCAGCGGGCCAGCGCCCCTTCCAGCAGGTCATGGCTCAGCACCTGGTCGGCAGGCAGGCGCCCGCCCAGCACGGCGTGCACAGTGGCCACATGCAGCAGGCCCTTGCCGGTGAAACTGCCTTCGGCAAAAAAGTCCTGGTACACGTCAGACGTCATGGCGCTGTACGGGTCCAGCCCCTGCTGGCCCGCAAACAGCCATTGCCACAACGAGGTGGTGGCATGCGTGGGCAGCGGCGCAAGCACCCGGGGCTGCAGGATGCCGTAGCCCTGCACCACGCGCTGGCCCGTGGCATCCAGCCGGGGCTGGTTCTCGGGATGCTCCGCCACCCCCACCAGGCTGCGCAGGCGGCCCGGGGGCAGCTGCGTATCGCTGTCGAGCGTGAGCACATAGCGGGTCTGGGGCGCCAGGCGCGAGAGTTCGCCCAGGTCCAGGAAGGCTCCTTGCACGCCAGTGGCGAGGGCCGCCACCAGCTGTTCAAGCTTACCGCGCTTGCGCTCCCCGCCGATCCACTGCTGCTGCGTGGGGCTGTAGGTGCGCGCGCGGTGCAGCAGCACAAAACGCGCGGCGCCGCCCGTGGTGGGCGGGTGCTGCACATTCAGGGCCAGCATCAAGCCCTGGGCATGGGCCAGCAGCGCGCTGTCGCCAGGCAGGTCTTGTGCATCGGCATCCACACCATCGGTCAGCAGCGCAAACTGCGCACAGGGCTCGGGGTTGGCCAGGTAGTGCAGGTGCAGGCGGTGCACCAGCCGGTCGACGGTGCCCGTGCTGCTGAACAGGGCCGGGATCGCCACCAGCACACGGGCCGATGCCGGAACGCCCGCTGGCAGCAGGTAGCGCGGCATGTAGGTGGGCCGGATGGATTCGCCAATGAGCCGGTTGACCACAGCTACCACCACCTCGGACACCGGCAGCAACAACAAGACGGCGACCAGCGCCAGGCCCGCAAGATGGGCTGCGCTGGTATCGAGCCCCGCAAGCCCCTCCCACAGCGGCGCCATCAGCCAGGCCAGCAGACCGAGCGAGCCCAGCAGCAAGGCGCTCAGGTACAGCGGCACACGTGACAAGCCCACGGCAGAGCGCCACAGAGCCAACGCATCGGTGGCATGGCGGTGAACACCCAGGGCATGCGCCAGCTGGTTGCGCCCGGCGCCTTGCAGCCAATAGCCTGCCAGCGTCTGCGCACCACTGCCAGCAGGGCTCGCACCAGTCATTTGCAACAGCAAGGCCTGCGCCACAGCGGCCTCGCCCTGCCCGCTTCGCACCGACAAACGCTCAATACCATGCAGCGTGGTGTTGCGGGTGGCCTCGTCTTCCGCTGCAAACACCGGCGACTGCAGCATGGCGCGCAGCACCAGGCTGGTCTGGCTGATGATGTCAGACCAGTCGGCCGCCCCCACCCGCCGCAGCGCCGTGACAGCATTGCCCATGCTCAGCTGGTCGGCGGCCTGGTTGATCTGCTGCTGGGCCTGTAGCGCCACCAGGTCGGGCACGGCGGTCAGCAACCACTGCTGCACGGGCCACAGCGGCAGCCCCGGCGTGTGCCCACCCGGGACGGTGCGCCCGGCCATGGACTGCGCCAGATGGGCCAGAAAAACGGGCGCTACACCACGCTGCTCCATGGTGGCGCATGCGGCTTCCAGCGTCTCGGTGGTCACCGTGTCGCAGCGGGCAGCGCACAGACTGGCCAGCTCCTGCGCGGCCTTGTGGCTGGCCAGGCGCTCGGCCAGGCGGCGCAGGTTTTCGATGAGCACCACACGCAAGGTGGTGGGCAACGCCCACAGCTCGCCCTGGCTCAGCTCGCGGGTCTGCTGGTAGGCATTGAGGTAGTGCACCAGCAGCGATTCATCAAACGCGCTGTCGGTGTGGGTCACAAACGACCAGGCTACGCCATACACGCGGGGCAGCCCAACCAGCGGAGCGTCTTTGAGCACGGGCAGAGAGCGGTAGTAGCGCGGCGGCAGCCCCGCCCGGATCTCTTTGAGCTGGCTTTCGATCAGGTGAAAGTTGTCAAACAGCCATTCAGCAGCGGGGCTGATGGCATGCTCGTCGTGCGGTGCGTCGAAAAGATAGCGGTACGCAGCCCGCAGCGCGCGGATATTGCTTTGCAGGCGCGGGTAAAACGTGGTGCGGCCAAAGGGCGCCTTGCCCGCGTCGTGGGTGGCGCCAAGATGCCGGCCATGCTCTTCGAAGCGGGCTACGCCAAACACTTCGGCCCGCAAGGGCTCCAGTACAGCGCCTGCCCGGGCATCGAGCATGCGGTCCAGCGCCGACGGAACCCAGGGCCATGGTGTGCGTAAGCCCATGCGCGCCGCCCCTACCGCAGCAGCGATACGCCCCCCACCAGCAACGTGACCAGCAGCGCAACGGTCACCACATGCTCGGCCACCAGGGCCTGCAACCATGCAGCGCCCGAGACAAACTGGTCCAGCGGCCCCCTCAACGCGCCGCAATGCACGAGGTGTTCACCCAGGTGCGAAAGCTCCAGCAGCGATATTTCAGCAGGTTGCCCCAGGCAAGACGTGTCCCACGAAGAGGCGAAAGTGGATGGATGGGACATGGGCAGCTCCTGGTAGGCAAGTGAACGGCGCCACCGCGTTGCAGTAGCGCTCCGATCCTCTTGTACAAGGGGCTGGGGCCGGGTGTCTGTGCGGTGTCGAACAGACCTCAGGCGCAGGCGTATTCAGGGCCAGAAGCATCGGCCCCTGGATGGACTATTACCAACCAAACAGCGACGGTGTTCCGCCCGGGCAGGCGCCCTCCATCTGCAGCATACGCAGCTTGGTCAGCGCTCCACCACCGGCCGAAAAGCCGCCGGGCCGGTCGCCCGCCGCCAGCACCCGGTGGCACGGCACCACGGGCGCAAACGGGTTGTGGCCCAGGGCCTGACCCACGGCGCGGGCCGCGCCCGGCACGCCCAGTTCTGCTGCCATTTCGCCATAGGTCATGGTCTTGCCGGGCGGGATGCGGCGGGCCAGTGCATACACGCGGGCGTTGAAGGGAGGCACGGTGTCGAGGGCCAGGGGCACATCGCACAGGTTGTCGTGTGCGCCCTGCAGCTGGGCCGCCACCCGCGCGGCCCAGGCGGCCACCTGGGGCGGCATCGGGCATTCGGCCAGTTGCGGAAACCGGCGAACCATGCGGGCGCGCGTCTGGGCCTCGCCTGCATCCTCAGGCAGCTGCATGCCCACCAGCATCTCCCCCTGCCAGGCCATGCCACAGTGGCCAATGGCCGTGGGGAACAGTGCATAGCCGGTGGCTGCGCCTTGCTCTCGAGGGATGCTAGGTGCTTGCGCAGGCATTCGCTACAAATTTAATAGCAATAAAGGCATACCCATTGCGCGGGGAGCACCTATTCTGCCCTCAAAGCTGTACGCAGCTGAGCGCCCACCTCAGGCTTGCCCACGAACGGGTCGGTGGGATTGCGGCCCAGCATGATGTCTTCCATGCGCGTCTGAACCGAGGCGATGGCCTTGGGATGGCTGTAGATGTAGAACTGGCCCTGGGCTGCGGCATCAAACACCTTTTGTGCGACCTCGGCGGCGGTCACCTTGCCGCTGCCTACGGCCTTGTCGCTCATGGCCTGGCCGATGAGCTGGCTCTTGGTGGGCTTTTCGGCAGGCAGGTCGCCGGGGCGGTTGCGGTGGCTCTGGCTGATGCCCGTAGGCACAAAGAACGGGCACAGCACGCTGGCGCCGATCTGGTCGGTGACCAGCGACAAGTCCTGGTACAGCGTCTCCGACAGGCTCACCACCGCATGCTTGCTCACGTTGTAGATGCCCATGTTGGGCGCATTGAGCAGCCCTGCCATGCTGGCGGTGTTGACGATGTGGCCGCGCCACGCCGGGTCGGCCTTGGCGGCGGCCAGCATCATGGGGGTGAACAGGCGCACACCGTGCACCACGCCCCACAGGTTCACGCCCAGCACCCATTCCCAGTCCTTGACCGAGTTCTCCCACACCAGGCCACCTGCGCCCACGCCAGCGTTGTTGAAGACCAGGTGCGGTGCGCCAAAACGTTGCTGCACATCGGCGGCCAGTTGCTCCATCTGCGCGGCGTTGGATACATCCACCTTGCGGGCGAGCACCTGGCTGCCCGCAGCCTGCATCTCGGCGGCAGCGGCGTCCAGTGCGTCTTGC
>NZ_QAIH01000209.1:17258-45430 GCF_003060895.1 Acidovorax sp. HMWF029
GGTTCATGCCCAGGCGGGCAGCGATGCGCGCGCATTCCAGGCCAAAGCCCGAGCCTGCGCCGGTGAGGACAGCGGTTTTGCCAGCAAAGTTGTCGATCATTTTTCTGTCTCCTTGAAATCGTTGCCATTTACGGCGTTGGTCAAAACTGACGAGGCCCAGACCAGAGACGCCTGGCCTGGGCCGCCGAGCCGCGTATGCGGCGCCTCGCTTGCGTGCGAGGGCGTCGTCCCCCTTCCCGAATTGCCACTGCAATGCGAGAGAAGAGGGAAGCGGCGAGGCCGCTCAGGGGGTTGCTCTTAAAACGTAGCCGATGCGCGGGAAATGCACGTGGACCGTGCCCGCGCGCGGGTCGGTGCGGCGCAGCGTGTAGCGGGTGCGGGTGGCGGCAATCAGCTCACCTTCGGTGGGCTCGGTGCCAAAGCTCTCGGCGGAAATCGTCACCTGGCTGCCCAGCGCAATGCCGTGCTCGTCCTGGAACACATCGTCGGTCAGCGGCAGTGGCTCCATGCCAGCGGCCACGGTGATGGCGTCCTGAGCACTGAACTTTTCCATGCGGCCATGGCCCAGCGCTGCGATGCGGTCCATCCACTCCAGCACGGCGGGCGTGGCGGCAAAGATGTCGGCCATCACGGGCACACACTGGCGCGTGAACCACAGCGGGTGGTAGGCCGCAAAGTCGGCCAGGCAGGGCTCGGCACCGAACAGGAAGTCGTGCTCTTCGGCCATGTGCGCGATACGACGCAAGTACGAACGGTAGGCGGCTGTGGCGTCGGCCGGGCGCAGGCGCTGCATGCCCGCACTCATCTCCCGGCGGTCTTCGCCAAACACTTGCACAGCCGCAGGCGGCAGGTTGGCAAAAAGCGCGGCTGCGCCCTTGGGCTGCAGGTTGTAGGCCATGGCGGCCCAGAACAGCGTGGTGTCGGCCCACTGCGCAAACACGCGCGCGACGCCCTTGAGGTGCGGCGGGTACAACACGGGCTCGGGCTGTTCATGCTCCAGCACATCGCAGATCAGGGCCGAGTCGCAATAGATGTCGGCACCAATCTGCAAAAAAGGCGTCTTGCGATACCCACCCGTGAGTGCCACCACGTCGGGCTTGGGCATGACGCTGGGGATGATCACGGACTTCCAGGCCAGTTGCTTGAAGCCGAGCACCGCCCGAATCTTTTCAGAAAACGGTGACGTGGGGTAGTGATGCAGGATGAGGTGGGACATGGGTTCTCCGCAGAAAAAATGTGTCAAGCCGGCAAGGCGCGTGAAAGCAAGGTATCCAGATCGGCACCCGCACCCAGCGTGCCGAAGCTGTAGCCCCAGTCGCCGCCCAGGCGCGAATCGCAAAATGCGCCGAACACCGCGCTGGGTGCGCTGCGCACCAGCAGCGCGGCCTGCACGGCCAGGGCCACGTCCTGCGCCAGGCGGCGGGCCTCGGCTTCCGTCGTCATCGCATCGACGCGCAGGGGCAGTGCGCTGGCCATGCGGTCCAGTGCCGGGTGGGCGCCGCGTGCGGGGGCCAGCTCGTCGGCCAGGGCGGCGGCGGTGTCGGCGCGGCGCACGGCGCGCAGCAGGTCCAGCGCCATGATGTTGCCCGCGCCTTCCCAGATCGAGTTGAGCGGCATCTCGCGGTAGATGCGGGCCATCACGCCTTCACCGCCCTCTTCCACGTAGCCGTTGCCGCCCAGGCATTCCATGGCCTCCTGCGCAAACACGCTGCCGCGTTTGCACACCCAGAACTTGGCTACGGGCGTGAGCAGGCGGGCCATGACGGCCTCGTGCTCGCTCTTGTCCTTGTGGTCAAAAGCGCTCGCAAGCCTGATCGACAGCGCCGTGGCAGCTTCACTTTCAAGCGCAAGGTCTGCCAGCACATTGCGCATCAGTGGCTGTTCGATGAGCTTCTTGCCAAAAGCCGACCGCTGGCGCGTGTGGTGCAGCGCAATGCTGAGCGCCTGCCGCATGAGGCCGCTGGTGCCCAGGGCGCAATCGAGCCGCGTCATGGTGCCCATCTCCAGGATCTGCGCCACGCCCCGGCCCTCCTCGCCCACGCGCCATGCCAGAGCGTTGATAAATTCAACCTCTGAGCTGGCGTTGGCGTGGTTGCCCAGCTTGTCCTTGAGGCGCTGGATGCGGATCGTGTTGACGGCACCGTCATTTCCGTCCGGCAGCACGCGCGGCAGGAAGAAGCAGGTGAGCCCACCGGGCGCCTGCGCCAGGATCAGGAACGCATCGCACATGGGGGCGGAGAAGAACCACTTGTGCCCCGTGATGCGATAGCGCGCGCCCCAGGCATCGTCGCCATCGGGCACGGCCTGCGTGGTGTTGGCGCGCACGTCCGATCCGCCCTGCTTCTCGGTCATGCCCATGCCCATGGTAAGCGCGGATTTTTGCGAGAACAGCGCCAGACGCGGGTCGTATTGGGTGCTGGCCAGGCCCGCACTCCAGTCGGCCCACACGGCAGCATTGCCCCGCAGTGCCGGGGTGACGGCGTAACTCATCGACACGGGGCACAACACTGATGGCTCGGCCTCGGTGAACAGCATGAAGCCTGCAGCCCGCTCGATGTGCGCATGGCCTATGCCTTGACGCGACCAGGGCGTGGCATGCAGGCCGTGGCGCAGCGCGGCGCCCATCAGTGCGTGGTAGCTGGGGTGGAACTCCACCACATCGGTGCGGTGGCCGAAGCGGTCGTGGGTGCGCAGCTGGGGCTTGTAGGTGTTGGCAAGGCGCGCGTGCATCGCCATCTCTGCCGAGCCCATCTCTGCGCCCAGGGCCGTCAGGCGCGCCAGCGGCAGATCGGGGGCATGCAGGCGCAGCGCGTCCTGCAGGGGCTGGTTGGTGGTGTAGAGGTTGGCATCGGCCCACGGCGTGCTCTGGTTGAACACTTCATGGGTGGCGGCAAGACTGGCAACGGTCATGGCGGCTCCTCAGGTGGCGGGGCTGTCACCCCGCCTCAGCATTTCGATGTGGGGGATATCGTCTTCCAGGTATTCGTCGGACACGGCCTCAAAGCCCAGGCTGCCATAGAAGCCCTGCAGATGGGCCTGCGCACTGATGCGGATGCCCCGCCCCGGCCAAGCCTGGCTGCTGCGGGCAATGCCCTCGGCCATCAGCGCTCGGCCCGTGCCGTTACCGCGCGCCTCCTTGGCGGTGACCACGCGGCCAATGGAGGGCTCGGGGTAGTTAACGCCCGGGTCCACCACGCGCAGGCAGGCTTGCAAAACGCCAGCCTCGTCGTAGCCCAGCAGGTGGTAGGACTTTTTGTCGGCAGCGTCCGGGTCTTGGTAGGGCCCCTGCTCCAGGATGAACACCTTGCAGCGCAGGGCCAGGGCGTCATGCAGCGCATGCACGCCCAGGTCGTCGAAGCGGGCCCAAACCCAACGGAGTGTCATCAGATCAACTTGACGAGTTGCTTGCCAACGTTCTTGCCCTTGAGCAGGCCCAGGAAGGCCTCGGGCGCTGCGGCAATGCCTTGGGCAATGGTTTCGCGCGGGCGCAGCTTGCCGGTGCCCACCAGCGTGCCCAGTTCCTTGAGGGCCTCGGGCCAGACTTCCATGTGCTCGCTCACGATGAAGCCTTCGACCTTCATGCGGTTGATGAGCATGAGCGCGGGGTTGGCCATGGGCAGCGGCGCGCCGTCGTAGCCCGCGATCATGCCGCACAGGGCGATGCGACTGAAGGCGTTCATGCGCAGCATGACGGCATCCATGATCCATCCGCCCACGTTCTCGAAATAGCCGTCGATGCCGTTGGGGCAGGCTTCCTTGAGGGCCTTGGACATGGCGCGCGCGTCGCCGTGCTCCTTGTAGTCGATGCAGGCGTCAAAGCCCAGTTCTTCCACCGCGTACTTGCACTTGTCGGCACCGCCCGCAATGCCCACCGCGCGGCAGCCACGGGCCTTGGCCAGTGCGGCAAAGGCGCTGCCCACGGCACCGGTGGCAGCGCTCACCACCACCGTGTCGCCCGCCTTGGGCGCAATGATCTTGACCAGGCCGTACCAGGCCGTCACGCCCGGCATGCCCACGGCGCCCAGGTAATGCGACAGGGGCACGTGGGTCGTGTCGACCTTGCGCAGCGCGCCGGGCTGTTCGGCATTGACCACGCTGTACTCCTGCCAGCCGCCCATGCCCACCACCTTGTCTCCCACGGCGTACTTGGGGTGCTTGCTTTCGGCCACTTCGCCCACGGTGCCGCCGATCATGACCTCGCCCAGCGCTTGCGACGCCGCGTAGCTCTTGCTCTCGTTCATGCGGCCACGCATGTACGGGTCCAGGCTCAGGAAATGGTGGCGCACCAGCACTTCGCCATCCTTGAGTGCGGGGGTGTCCACCGCCACCAGCTTGAAGTTGCTGGCCACGGCTTCGCCCTGGGGGCGGTTGTCGAGAACGATTTGTTGGTTGCGTGGCATGAGAGGCTCCTTCAAAGTGAAATCACTATCAATTTAATAGCTATAAGCGCTTATCCATTGCGCGGAAACGGCCATTTTTATTCAGAGAAACGGGCTCAATCGGTGGAAATCACCTTGAGCCCGTTGGTACTGCGGTTGTCCACCGGCAAGCGCCGCACGTACTTGAACGTGCCCGTGGCATGGCTGCAGATGCGGCCCTGCGCGTCATACACCGTACCCTCGGTAAACGCCATGGTGGCCGTGCGGTGGATGAGCCGCCCCTTGGCCACCAGCGGCCCGCGTGCGGGTTGCATGAAGCTGGTTTTCATCTCGATGGTGACCACGCCCATGTCCGGCGTCTCGCTGCGCGCGGCCGTGGCCATGGTCACATCCAGCAGCGTCATCGACGCGCCGCCGTGGGTCACATCAAACGAGTTCAGGTGCTCGGGCTTGGCTTCGTAGCGCAGCTCGGACTCGCCGCCCTCCATGCGGTGCAGCGTGAAGCCCAGGTGGCTGACAAAGGGGATTTCGACACCGAAACTTTTCAAGGCTTATCCTCAATACGCGAACTTAAAAACTGGCGCTGCCCAAACTGGGGCAGCCAAGCAAGGGCCGCCCCGCAGCGAGGGCTGCGTCCCCCTTCCCGAATCGCGCCAGCGATTCGAGAGAAGGGGGAAGCGGCGCAGCCGCTGAGGGGGATGCTCACCCTCCAGTGACGATGCTCACGCCGCCATCGACGGCCAGCCATTGGCCAGTGATGTGTTTGCCCGCATCCGACGCGTACAGCGCGCACAGGCCTTTCAAGTCTTCATCATCGCCCAGGCGACCCAGCGGGGCATGTGCGGCCAGCGCCTCTTCGCCCATGGCCTTGAGGGTGCCCACCGTCATTTTGCTCGGGAAGAAACCCGGGCAGATCGCATTGACGCGGATGTTGTACGCGCCCCATTCGGCGGCCAGCGCGCGTGTGAAGTTGATCACCGCACCCTTGGAGGTGTTGTAGGCAATGGTGTTCATGCCCTTGGGGTTGCCGCCCAGACCGGCGATGGACGCCACGTTGATGATGCTGCCGCTGCGCCGGCCGATCATGCTGTGCTTGGCGATGTGCTGGGAGAGGATGAAATAGCCGCGCACGTTCAGGTTCATCACTTTGTCCCAGGCTTCCACCGGATGGTCCTCGGCGGGCGCGCCCCAGGCGGCCCCCGCGTTGTTCACCAGGATGTCCACAGGGCCCAGGCTCAGCGTCTCGTCGGCCAGGCGGCGGATGTCTTCTTCCTTGGCGCAATCGGCTGCGATCCAGCGTGCGTCAATGCCTGCCGCCTTCAGGTCCGCTGCGGCCTCCTCCAGGTCAGAGGCCTTGCGCGAGCTCAGCACGATTTTTGCGCCAGCCTCACCCAGCGCATGCGCAAGCTGAAGGCCCAGGCCGCGCGATCCGCCCGTCACGAGGGCGGTCTTGCCGGTCAGATCAAACAATTGTTGAATGGTGCGTGTCATGGTGTCTCCTTGGGGTTATCGGAACATTCTCGGGGCCGACCTGCGACCGGGCCGGACCGTGGGTTTGCAGCAGCAATTGTGCGGTGCAACGCGGGGGCATTGTGTCGCCCCTGCGTCGGCCGCGTGGTCAATCTGTTTTCAGGCGCGCCCGCACCAGGATGAGCACCACGCCCACTGCAGCCAGTACTCCGCCACCCACGATGAGGGTCCAGCCCAGGGCATCGTCAGTGCGGGCGGTGGCGATGCCCAGGACCAGCGCGAGCAGGCCGCCGTAAATCAGCACCCAGATGAGCTTGTGCATGCGCTGCAGCGTGAGCGGTGCGGCCATCAGAACGCCTCTTCTGGAAAGCTCGCGCAGGTCGCATCGCGGGTGCTCACCACCTGCAGCCAGGCGCCGATTTTGGGCAGCTCGTAATGGAAGAAAAAGCGCATCGCCCCCATGCGGCCCACGCTGGCGGGCTCCGCCAGCGCGGCATCGGCCGCCAAGGTGACCAGCGCCACATCCAGCCACACCCAGGCCAGCACCGTATGGCCAAAGGCTTGCATGTAGGGCACGGCGTTGGCCAGCGCATCGGCGGGCTGCCCCGTGGCCCAGGCAGCCTTGGTGGTGGCGCCCACGTCCTGCAAGGCCTTGCCAAGCGCGTTGGCATGTGCAGCGAGTGCGGGCACCTGGATGGCGCGCTCGATGGTGGCGTTGATGCGCCCGGCCAGCAGTTGCAGGCCGCGTCCGCCTTCCATCAGCACCTTGCGGCCCAGCAGGTCCATGGCCTGGATGCCGTGCGTGCCCTCGTGGATCATGTTCAGGCGGTTGTCGCGCCAGTACTGCTCGACCGGGAAGTCGCGCGTGTAGCCATAGCCACCGTGAATCTGGATGGCCAGGCTGTTGGCCTCCAGGCACCATTCGCTGGGCCAGCTCTTGGCGATGGGGGTGAGCACCTCCAGCAGCAGGCGGGCCTCATCGGCAGCTGCCGCATCACCCGTGTGCTGCTCATCCACCAGTCGCGCACAGAACAGGTTGAGCGCCAGGGCGCCTTCGCCATACGACTTTTGCGCCAGCAGCATGCGCTTGACGTCGGCGTGTTCAATGATGCGCACCTGCGGCTGGGCGGCATCCTTGACCACGGCTGCAGCGCCATCCTTGGGGCCCTGCACCGGGCGGCCTTGGGGGCGGTTCTTTGCGTAGTCCAGGCTGGCGTAGTAACCCGCCAGGCCCAGCATGGTGGCGGCCATGCCGATGCCGATACGCGCCTCGTTCATCATGTGGAACATGCAGTGCAGGCCCTTGCCGGGCTGGCCGACCAGGTAGCCCACGGCGCCGCTACCGGCGCCGTCCAATCCTGCTCCAGTTTCGCCGCCCACCGGGTATTTGCCCTCACCAAAGTTCAGCAGCGTGTTGGTGGTGCCGCGCCAGCCCAGCTTGTGGTTCAGGCCTGCCAGCGCCACGTCGTTGCGCACGCCGGTGAGCTGGCCGTTGGTGTCCACCAGCTTCTTGGGCACGATGAACAGCGAGATGCCCTTGGTGCCGGGCACCAGCTTGCCATCCGGCCCCGGGATCTTGGCCAGCACAAGGTGCACGATGTTTTCGGTCAACTCATGGTCGCCCGAGCTGATCCACATCTTGTTGCCCTTGAGGCGGTAGCGCGGGCCCAGCGGGTCGCTCTCAAAGCCATCACCGTCCGGCACGGCGCGCGTGGCCACGTCCGACAGCGAAGAGCCCGCCTGCGGCTCCGACAGGCACATGGTGCCCGACCAGCGGCCGTTGAATTCGTTGAGCGCAAACACCTGCTTTTGCAGGTCGGTGCCATGCACCATGAGCAGATTCGCATTGCCCGAGGTCAGCAGGTTGGAGCCGATGCTGATCGACGCGGCCGCAAAGAAGCTGTTGGCCGCTGCCTCCACGGTGTAAGGCAGTTGCATGCCGCCAATGTCGTAGTCCTGCGCTGCACTCAGCAGGCCCGACTCGGCATACGCCCGGCGCGCCTCGTAGGTGGCCTGCGGCAGTACCACGCGCAGCGTGCCATCGGGCTCGGTTTCGGTGCGTGGCTCCTCCAGATCGACCAACCGGTTGAACGGCGCGTACTTCTCGCGAGCGATGCGTTCAGACGTGTCCAGTACGGCATCGAAGGTTTCACGGGAATGGTCCGCAAAACGCTCGCGCGTTTGCAGCTTCTCGGCATCGAGCCATTGGTACAACAGAAAGTCAACGGTGGGGCGCAGGCTCATGGCATTTTCATTCAAAATGGCCTCTAGCGCTTATTCATAAAGCGCTAGCAGCTATAAAAAGAGGAGCTTTAAGGTCCATAAAAAAACCCCGGTACAGCATCACTCAACACAGTGGCACTGCACGCGGGGTTGTCCCGGTCGCGAAACCGCTGCGGGGTTAGAACACTTCAAAGATACCCGCTGCGCCCATGCCACCGCCAATGCACATGGTGACGCAGACACGCTTGGCGCCACGGCGCTTGCCTTCGATGAGGGCGTGGCCCGTGAGGCGCTGGCCCGACACACCATAGGGGTGGCCCAGGGCGATGGCGCCGCCGTTCACGTTCAGGCGGTCCGCCGGGATACCCAGCTTGTCGCGGCAATACAGCACCTGCACGGCGAAGGCTTCGTTCAGCTCCCAGAGGTCGATGTCTTCCACCTTCAGGCCCAGCTTCTTGAGCACCTTGGGCACGGCAAACACGGGGCCAATGCCCATTTCATCGGGCTCGCAACCCGCCACCGCAAAGCCGAGGAAACGGCCCAGGGGCTTGAGGCCCTTCTTGCTGGCGTAGTCTTCGCTGGTCAGCACGCAGGCACCGGCACCGTCAGAGAACTGGCTCGCGTTGCCGGCCGAGATCAGCCCCCCAGGAAGTGCAGAGCGCAGCCCTTGAATAGCCTCCACCGTGGTGCCTTCGCGCGTGCCCTCGTCCTTGCTCACCGTGACTTGCTTGGTGATCAGGCCCAGCGTCTTGTCGGCCACACCGGCTGTGACGGTAATGGGAGCGATTTCAGCGTCGAACAAGCCTGCTGCTTGCGCTGCGCAAGCCTTTTGCTGGCTGCCTGCGCCGTACTCGTCCATGGCTTCGCGGCCGATGTTGTAGCGCTTGGCCACTTGCTCGGCGGTCTGCAGCATGCTCCAGTAGATCTCGGGCTTTTGCTTGGCCAAGGCCAGGTCCTGGATCATGTGCAGGTTCATCTCTTGCTGCACGCAGGAGATGCTTTCGACGCCACCCGCCACGAACACATCGGCCTCGCCCGCGATGATGCGCTGGGCGGCCATGGCAATGGTCTGCAGGCCCGACGAGCAGAAACGGTTGACGGTAACACCGGAGGCGGTGATGGGCAGGCCCGCCTTCAGGGCGATCTGGCGCGCGATATTGCTGCCAGTGGCGCCTTCGGGCGTGGCGCAACCCATGATGACGTCGTCCACGTCAGCGCCGTCGATGCCAGCGCGCTGCACGGCGTGCTGCACGGCATGGCCGCCCAGGGTGGCGCCGTGTGTCATGTTGAACGAACCCTTCCAGCTCTTGGCGAGTGGCGTGCGGGCGGTGGAAACAATCACTGCGGAGGTCATGTGAATTCCTTTGATTCGGTATCTGTGGATGCGGCTTACTGGAAGGCCTTGCCTTCAGCGGCCAGCTTGGCCAGCAGCGGAGCGGGCTTCCAGAACGCTGCGTCATCCAGCGGGTTCTTGGCAAAACGGTCCATGGCCTGAACCACGTTGAACAGACCCACTTCGCTGGCGTAGTGCATGGGGCCGCCACGGTGGATGGGGAAACCGTAGCCGGTCAGGTACACCATGTCGATGTCGCCGGACTTGCTGGCGATGCCGTCCTCCAGGATGTGCGCGCCTTCATTGACCAGTGCGAACACGAGGCGCTGAACGATTTCTTCGTCCGAAATCTTGCGCGGCGTAATGCCCAGCTCCTTGCGGTGGTCTTCGATCATCTTGTTGACCAGGTCGCTCGGAATCGCATCGCGCTTGCCGGCCTGGTAGTCGTACCAGCCTGCGCCGGTCTTCTGGCCAAAGCGCCCCAGCTCACACAACTTGTCAGCCGTGCGGCTGTACTTCATGTCTGCGCGCTCGACGGAGCGGCGCTTGCGGATGGCCCAGCCGATGTCGTTGCCCGCAAGGTCACCCATACGGAACGGGCCCATGGCAAAGCCGAACTTCTCGACGGCCTTGTCCACCTGCTGGGGTGTGCAACCCTCGTCCAGCAAAAAGCCTGCCTGGCGGCTGTACTGCTCGATCATGCGGTTGCCGATGAAGCCGTCGCACACGCCCGAGACCACCGAGGTCTTCTTGATCTTCTTGCCAATGGCCATCACAGTGGCCAGCACATCCTTGGCGGTTTCCTTGCCGCGCACCACTTCGAGCAGCTTCATCACGTTGGCGGGACTGAAGAAGTGCATGCCCACAACATCTTGCGGGCGCTGGGTGAAGGCGGCGATCTTGTCCACGTCCAGCGTGGAAGTGTTGGAAGCAAGGATGGCGCCAGGCTTGGCCACAGCGTCGAGTTGCTTGAACACAGCCTCCTTCACGCCCATCTCTTCGAACACGGCTTCGATGATGAGGTCGCAGTCCTTGAGGTCGTCGTAGCTCAGCGTGGTGCTGAGCAGGGCCATGCGTTGCTCGTACTTGTCCTGTTTGAGCTTGCCCTTCTTGACCTGGGCTTCGTAGTTCTTCTTGATCGTGGCCACGCCACGGTCCAGGGCTTCCTGCTTCATTTCCAGAATCTTGACGGGGATACCCGCGTTCAGGAAGTTCATGGAAATACCGCCGCCCATGGTGCCCGCGCCAATCACGCCAACCAGCTTGATGTCGCGCTTGGGGGTGTCGGATGCGACATCAGGGATTTTGCTCGCTGCACGCTCGGCCATGAACAGGTGGCGCAGTGCGCGCGACTCGGGCGTCCACATCAGGTTGATGAAGATTTCGCGCTCGACCAGCATGCCCTCGGCAAACTTCTTCTTGGTGGCAGCTTCGACCGCGTCCACGCACTTGGCGGGCGCGGGGAAGTTCTTGGCCATGCCCTTGACCATGTTGCGCGCGAACTGGAAGTAAGCGTCGCCTTCGGGGTGCTTGCAGGGGAAGTTGCGCACCAGGGGCAGCGGACGGACATCGGCCACGCTTTGCGCAAACGCCAGAGCTTCTGCCGCCAGCGATTCGGCGGACGAGGCCATCTTGTCAAACAGCTTCTGGCCGGGCACGGCACCGATCATTTCGCTCTTGACGGGCTCGCCGCTCACGATGAGGTTGAGTGCTGCTTCAACGCCAATCACGCGCGGCAGGCGCTGCGTGCCACCTGCGCCGGGGATCAGGCCCAGCTTGACTTCAGGCAACGCAATCGAGCAGCCAGGTGCCGCAATGCGGTAGTGGCAACCCAGGGCCAGCTCCAGCCCGCCACCCATGGCAACGGTGTGCACAGCAGCGACCACCGGCTTGGCCGAGTTTTCGATGGCGGAAATCACCGACAGCAGATTGGGTTCTTGCAGCGACTTGTCGGTGCCGAACTCCTTGATGTCGGCGCCGCCAGAGAACGCACCACCGGCACCGGTGATCACGATGGACGTGACCGCTGCATCGGCATTGGCACGGCCCAGGCCGTCCACGATGCCCTGGCGGGTCGCCAAACCGAGTCCGTTGACGGGAGGGTTGGCCATGGTGATCACGGCAACGGAGCCGTGGACTTTGTATTCAGCGGTCATGGTGCTGTTGTTCCTTGGAAAGTGAAAAAGAACGATCGTGCGTTTTTATTGTAGAGACTTCAAACCCATTTGGCGTGTCAATTTGTCCCGGGCGGGACAAGGGGGCTTGCAGTGCAACATTTGGTAAAGCAAAAAAAGAGGCGCCTTCAGCTATCGGGCGCCTCTTTTAGCCATGGTTCTTCAGAAATCGTCAGACTTCAAGCCATTCCTTGCGGATGTAGTTGTCGGCCCGCAGGCTGTCCGGCGTGCCCTGGAACACGATGGAGCCATGCCCCATCACCAGTGCGCGGTCCGAAATCTTCATCGCAATGGTCAGCTTCTGCTCGATCAGCAGCACCGAAATGCCGCGCGCCTTGATGGTCTGCAGGTACTGCCCCACCAGCTCGACGATCTTGGGCGCCAAGCCCTCGGTGGGCTCATCGATGATGATGAGGTCCGGGTCGCCCATGAGCGTGCGGCACAGGGTCAGCATCTGCTGCTCACCGCCCGACATCACGCCCGCCTCGGTGTGCTGGCGCTCCTTGAGGCGCGGGAACATCTCATACATATCATCAAACGACCAGCGACTGTTCTTGCCACTGCCCTTCTGGCCCAGCATCAGGTTCTGGTGCACGGTGAGGTTGGGGAACACGTCGCGGCTTTCCGGCACGTAGCCCACACCCAGGTGGGCGATCTCATAGGCCTTCTTGCCATTGAGGTCCTGCCCTTTCCAGTTCAGTGTGCCCTCCCAGTCCACCAGGCCCATGATGGCCTTGGCGGTGGTGGAGCGGCCCGACCCGTTGCGCCCCAGCAGGGCCACGATTTCACCGGGTTGCACGTCGAAGGTCACGCCATGCAGCACATGGCTTTTGCCGTAATAGGCGTGGAGATTTTCGATTTTCAGCATGTCAGTGTCCCGCCCCTTGCTCGTCGGCAACGACAGAGCCCAGATAGGCTTCTTGCACGCGCTGGTTGGCGCGCACCTTGTCGGGCGTGTCAAAGGCAATCACCTCGCCATACACCACCACGGCGATCTTGTCGGCCAAGCCGAAGACCACGCCCATGTCGTGCTCCACCGTCAGCAGCGTACGGCCTTCGGTCACCTCCTTGATGAGGTGGATGAAGCGCGAGGTCTCCGTCTTGCTCATGCCGGCCGTGGGCTCGTCCAGCAGGATCACGTTGGCGCCGCCCGCGATGGTGATGCCGATCTCCAGCGCACGTTGCTCGGCATAGGTGAGGTTCATGGCCAGCGTGTCGCGCTTCTTGTCGAGCTTGATCATCTCCATGAGCTGCTTGGCGCGCTCATTGGCGTCGTGCAGGTTCGACAGGAATCGCAGGAACGTGTACTTGTAGCCCATGCTCCACAGCACGCCGCAGCGCAGGTTCTCGAACACACTCAGCTTGGGAAAGATGTTCGTGATCTGGAAGCTGCGCGAAAGCCCTTTTCGGTTGATCTCGTACGGCGCCAGCCCGTTGATACGCTGGCCGTTCAGGATCACGTCGCCGCTGGTGGGCGCAAAGCGCCCGCTGATCAGATTGAACAGCGTGGACTTGCCCGCACCGTTGGGGCCGATGATGGCCACCCGCTCGCCAGGAGCGACCGCGAGGTTGGCACCGCGGATGATTTCCGTCTTGCCGAAACTCTTGCGCAGGTCGCGCAACTCGAGCGCGTAGGTTGCATTGTCAGCCGCCATGGTTACACCGCCTCCCCGCGCTTGATTTCATGTTCTATTTCTTCCTGAATCTTGCCCCATTGGCGCACAAACTGGCGGCGGCAAAGCTCGAAGAGGCTAAAGCCCGTAACCATCACAAAGATGGCACCAAACCAGCTGGCAAAACCCTTGGCATTCAGCGTTGCACCCAGGAACGTCAACTCAGAGCCGAGCGCTGCATTGAGCTGCAGGTGGTAGGTCATCTCGATCATGCAGGCCGCGCCCAACACCCCCACCAGGGCGGTGCCGCCCAGACCCAGGTACGACGTCCAGAGCTGGCGCAACTTGCCGAATTTGGCCAGGCGCAGGTTCATCATGATCAAGCTGGCCACACCGCCGGGCGCATACATCACCATGAACAGGAACACCAGGCCCAGGTACAGCAGCCAGGCCTTGGACAGCTCGGACAACAGCACAGAAGCCAGCACCAGCAGCACCGCACCAATGATGGGGCCGAAGAAGAACGTGGCCCCTCCCAGGAAGGTGAACAGCAGATATCCGCCTGAACGAACGACGTTGAGGCTATCGGCTCCCGTCACGATCTCGAAGTTGATCGTGGCCAGGCCACCGCCGATCCCGGCAAAGAAGCCCGCAATGATGAACGCGAAGTAGCGCACGCGCTGCGTGTTGTATCCGATGAACTCCACACGCTCGGGGTTGTCGCGCACGGCGTTCAGGATGCGTCCCAACGGTGTGCCGGTAAAGGCAAACATCGCCGCCGTACACACGAAGCAGTACACGGCAATCAGGTAGTACACCTGAATGGCAGGACCGAAGGTGATGCCAAAGAACGACTGGCCATAGACACGGTCGGTAGTGATGCCGCCTTCGCCCCCAAAGAACTCGGGGAACATCAGCGCCATGGAGGCCACCAGCTCGCCAATACCGAGCGTGATCATGGCAAACGTGGTGCCCGACTTCTTGGTCGTGACAAAACCCAGCAGGATGGCAAAGAACGCCCCCGCCAGACCGCCCACAATGGGAATGAGCACCAGCGGAATGTTGAAGCTGCCCTTGCCCGCCATGTTCATCGCATGGATGGCGATGAACGAACCCAGGCCGGTGTAGACCGCGTGGCCGAAGCTCAGCATCCCCCCTTGACCCAGCAGCATGTTGTAGGACAGGCAGATGATGATGAGGTAGCCGATCTGCGAGAGCATGGTCAGCGCCAGGCTGCTGCGAAACAGCATGGGCGCAATGATCAAGGCAATCGCAAACAGCGACCAAATAACGAACCGCCCGACATTCCAGGGCTTGAACCGGTAATGCGCCGTGGCGCTTGAAGCAGTGTTGGTCATCGAATTCATGGCATCAGTCCTCCCGCGTGCCCAGCAGGCCCTTGGGGCGGAAGATCAGGATCAGCACGAGAAACAGGTAGGGCAGGATCGGAGCGACCTGGGAAATCGTGAGCTTGAGCAAGGGATAACCAAAGGTCTGGTCGGTGACCGCCACCCCCACTGCCTTGAAGACGTGGATCAGCGAGTAGTCGAGCGCCACCGCGAAGGTCTGCACCACACCGATCAGCAGTGAGGCGATAAAAGCCCCTGCCAGCGACCCCATACCCCCCACCACCACCACCACAAAGATAATGGAACCCACTGACGCAGCCATGGCTGGCTCAGTCACATAGGTGTTGCCACCGATCACACCGGCAAGCCCCGCCAGTGCAGCACCACCGCCAAAGACCAGCATGAAAACGCGCGGCACGTTGTGGCCCAGCGCTTCCACCATCTCGGGATACTTGAGCGCAGCCTGGATCACCAGGCCAATGCGCGTGCGCGTCAGCAGCAGCCACACGGACACCAGCATCAGAAGGGCCACCAGCATCACAAACGACCGCGACTTGGGGAACTGTGTGCCGTACAGCGAGAACAGCGGCCCCTGCAGTTGCTCAGGCAGGCCATAAGGCACAGTGGAGCGCCCCCATACCAGCTGCACTACTTCCAGGATGAGGTACGAGAGCCCGAAGGTGACCAGCAGCTCGGGCACATGGCCAAACTTGTGCACGCGTCGCAGGGCATAGCGCTCGAACGCAGCCCCGAGCACAAACACCGCCAGCGGCGCCAGCACCAACGCAGGCCAGAAACCTACCACCCCTGAGATGGTGAAGGCGAAGTAAGCACCCAGCATGTAGAAACTGGTGTGTGCAAAGTTGAGCACGCCCATCATGCTGAAGATCAGCGTAAGGCCGGAGCTCAGCATGAACAGCAGGAGCCCGTAGCTCACGCCGTTCAACAAAGAGATCACGAAAAACTCAGGATTCATTGGAATTTTTCATCACGGAGGGAAAAAAAAGGCCCGAGTGGCTCGGGCCTCGAAGCAGTCAGATCAGCGCTTAGGGACGCTTCATCTGGCACGACGTGGGCGTGCTGGCCACATAGGGCTCGTAGTACTTCACAGGCACGAAGGTGTAGCCAGTGTTCTCGGAGTCGATGGGGTACTTACTGCTAGCCTTTTCCCACTTGGAAATGAACAGGCCTTGCTGCAGCTGGTGGTCCGTCTTTCGCATCTCGACTTCACCATTGAAGCTCTTGAACTTCATGCCTTCAAACACGGCAGCCACCTTGACAGGGTCTGTCGACTTGGCCTTGGCAAAACCTTCGGACAGCATGGTGAACGCGTGGTAAACAGCTCCTGTGTACATGTCGTCGTTGAACTTCTTCTTGTAGTCCACCACGATCTTGTTCAGCTCGCCCGGCAAGTTCATGTGGGCGTAGGCCACCATGTACACGCGGCCCGCAGCCGCAGCCCCCATCGCCGTCGGACTACCTGTGACGGAGCCATAGTAGGTGTAGAAATTGACGTTATTCAGGCCTGCATCGTTGGCCGCCTTGATCAACAGCGCGAGGTCCGAACCCCAGTTGCCGGTGATCACGCTGTCGGCGCCCGACGCCTTGATCTTGGCGATGTAAGGGGCAAAGTCGCGCACCTGGGCCAGGGGGTGCAAGTCATCGCCGACGAACTGCACATCAGGGCGTTTACGCTGCATCATTTCCTTGGCGAACTTCGAGACCTGATGGCCGTGCGAGTAGTTCTGGTTGATCAGGTAGACCTTCTTGACCTCGGGCAAGTCTTTCATGTAGGTCGTCAGCGCCTCCATCTTCATGGAGGTGTCTGCATCCAGCCGGAAATGCCAGTAGCTGCACTTGCTGTTGGTGAGATCCGGATCCACGGCAGCGTAGTTCAGGAACAGGACTTCCTTGCCGGGATTGCGTGCGTTGTGCTTTTCCAGCGCGTCGATGATGGCAAGCGCCGGGCCCGAGCCGTTGCCCTGCACCACGTAGCGCGCGCCTTGGTCCATGGCCGAGCGCAGTGCACTGGTGGTCTCTTGTGGGCTGAGCTTGTTGTCGATGCCGATGATCTCGAATTTGACCCCTGCGGCGTTCTTCTTGTTGAACTCTTCGGAGATGAACTGGAAGCTCTTGAGCTGATTGGTTCCTACGGCTGCCATCAGGCCCGACAGCGGGTCCAGCCACGCGATCTTCACCGTCTCACCCTTTTGAGCGAACGCCGCGCCAGCGCTTGCCAATATTACCGATGCCGCTACAGCCTTAATAGCAAATTTCATGGTTTTGTCTCCTAGTGAATCGACACAACGCAGCGTACCGCGTTGCAACAAAGCGATGCTCAGGGATTGCCCCTACCAGCGTCGCACACGTGACTGGCGCTGCGCTCCCCCGAGCGCGCACCAGCCTGGGGCAGTGCAAAAAAGGCCTGCGCATACGATGCGCGCCCATGCATTGCCCCTCCCTGATTACTGGCCCGGAAGCTTGTAGTCCTTGAGCTGCTCACGCAGTTTGGTCTTGAGCATCTTGCCCGTGGCACCGAGCGGAATGGCATCGACAAAAACCACGTCATCCGGAATCTGCCACTTGGCGGTTTTGCCCTCGTAAAACGCCAGCAGCTCATCGCGTGTGACTTCTGTGCCCGGGCGCTTGACCACGGCCACGATGGGGCGCTCGTCCCACTTGGGGTGCGGCATGCCCACACACGCTGCCATGGCAATCGCCGGATGCGCCATGGCGATGTTCTCGATGTCGATGGAGCTGATCCACTCGCCACCCGACTTGATCACGTCCTTGCTGCGGTCGGTGATCTGCATGAAGCCGTCTGCGTCGATGGTCGCCACGTCGCCCGTGGGGAACCAGCCCCGGTCTTGCGCATCCTTGACGAGGGGATTGCCGCCCTCGCCTTTGAAGTAGCTGCCCACGATCCAGGGCCCTTTGACCAGCAGATCGCCATAGGTCTTGCCGTCCCAGGGCAGCTCATTGCCGTCGCCACCCACGATCTTCATGTCCACGCCATAGATCGCACGGCCCTGCTTTTGCAGGATCTTCATCTGCTCATCCTTGGACAGCGCCAGATGCTTGTTCTTGAGCGTGCACAACGTGCCCAGCGGGCTCATTTCGGTCATGCCCCAAGCGTGCAGCACCTCCACGCCGTAGTCCTCCTTGAACGCGTGGATCATGGCCGGTGGGCAGGCCGAGCCGCCGATCACCGTGCGGCGCAGCGTGGAGAACTTCAGGCCCGCAGGTTTCATGTGGCCCAGCATCATCTGCCACACAGTGGGCACA
Source organism: Acidovorax sp. HMWF029 (assembly GCF_003060895.1). Lineage (GTDB taxonomy): Bacteria > Pseudomonadota > Gammaproteobacteria > Burkholderiales > Burkholderiaceae_C > Acidovorax. The sequence continues at coordinate 35,085 of NZ_QAIH01000209.1, forward strand.
CCCGCTGCGTAACTCACCTTCTCCGCTTCGATCAATTCGTAGATCGACTTGCCATCCATCGCCGGCCCCGGGAACACGAGCTTGCAACCCGTGAGCGCGGCCGAGTAAGGAATGCCCCAGGCATTGACGTGGAACATGGGCACCACAGGCAACACAGAGTCCCGGGCCGAGAGGCACATGACATCGGGAAGCGCGGCGGCATAGGCATGCAGCGTGGTCGAACGGTGGCTGTAGAGCGCAGCTTTGGGGTTGCCCGTGGTGCCACTGGTGTAGCACATGCTCGACGCCGAGTTCTCGTCAAATTCGGGCCAAGAATAGTCGGCCGAATACGCACCAATCCACTCTTCATAGCTTGAGAGGCCTGGAACGCCGGAGTCTGCGGGCAGCTTGTCAGCATCGCACAGGGCCACCCACTTTTTCACTGTGGGGCACTTGGCGTGCACGGCCTGCACCAGGGGCAGGAAGGTGAGATCAAAGCACAGCACCTGGTCTTCGGCATGGTTGACGATCCACGCAATCTGGTCGGGGTGCAGGCGCGGGTTGACAGTGTGCAGCACGCGGCCCGAGCCGGAGACGCCGAAGTACATCTCCATGTGGCGGTACCCGTTCCAGGCCAGTGTCGCCACGCGGTCGCTGAATTGCAGTTGCAGATCATCGAGTGCATTGGCCAGACGGCGTGCACGTGCCGCCAAATCGCGGTAGGTGTAGCGATGAATGTCACCCTCTACCCGCCGGGAGACGATTTCGGCGTCGCCATGGTGGCGTTCAGCGAACTCGATCAACGACGAGATCAGCAACGGTTGACTTTGCATCAGGCCCAGCATGGGTACTCCTTGAATGTTGTAGTGAAGGGAAAGATCATGGTAGCGTGCAGCGTTGGCCCCTGGTGTCTCCAACGTCATGCAACCAGGCGACTGATCTCCATCGGCCAACCGGGCGCCGCGCAGCCTTCCACCGGCTTTGGCACACGACTACCGGCTCTCCACGGCAGGCAAGTCGCCAGTGTGCGCTGACCGGCTGTGACTGCCAACACCTGTCGTCCCATTGACAAAGCCCAAGGGATAACCCTGAACCCTGCTCCACCGTGCAGCGACAATCGCGCACATGCTCAGCACCCTTCCTCCTGCTCCGCGCTTCATTTCAGCCCAGCCCTGGTTTTCCAGCGTGCCAAACGCGCTGAAGGAGCGCCTGCGCGAGGAGGTTTTTTCCGTGCAGGGTGACAAGGGCGCAGTCATGATGCACGCAGGCAGCGCGGTTGAAGGCTGGCATGCGGTTCTGTCAGGCCTGGTCATGTTGCAGAGCCCGGCCGGCAAGGGGCGGTCGTCGGCCTTCATCGGCGTACCAGATGGAGAGTGGTTTGGCGAAGGCTCTGCCATGAAGCCAGAACCACGCAGATACAACGTGGTGGCGCTGCGGCCAACCACGCTGCTGTGCCTGCCGCTGCCGCTGTTTGCCACGCTGCGCGAAAGCAGCCTGGCGTTCAACCAGTTCCTGGTGCAACACCTGAACATGCGGCTCGGGCAGGCCATGACCATTATCGAGGCCGGACGCACGCAGTCGCCCGAGCACCGCGTCGCGCTGTATTTGAGCCGTTTGTTCTGGCGCAGCACGCGCAGGCTCAACCTCACACAGGACGAGCTGGGCCAGCTGGTGGGCCTGTCGCGCCAGACAGTGAACCGCGTGCTGCGCACGCTGGAGGAAGGGGGCATCGTGTCACTGGACTTCGGCAAAGTGGCCATCGTGGACGATGAGGCGCTCGGCGCATACCTCACAGCCACGGCAGCAGCATGAAAGGACATGGGGAAACAGCATCAGGCGCGCGGCCCCCTGGTACGCATCAAAGATGAACTTGCGCGGCCATGACCGCCACTCTTGGCCCGGGCATGCGTGCTGCGGATAGCCGGTGTGCACAAAGGCGCGCACGCTCCTTCATCACAGCGCAGGGCGCAAGGCGGCGCGACTGGCAGGCCATGACGATGGCGGCCTGCAGGTCAGCTCCTGCACGCTGCCCAGAAGTGCATAGTTGCCCGTGTCGGCTTGGCTGCCGCTGTGCAGCTGGGGCCATTGGAAGAAGCCAAGCACATCCAGCCCTTAGTTGACCGTGACCACCAAAACGTTGGTCGCTCGCGCCAGCGCCACACCGTTGTACTTCGCAACCTGTTGCGCGCCTGCAAGCGCTGGTTTGGCTTGCCGCCTGGGCAGTTCCGAACGCTGCTGCTGACGGAGCCGGAAGCAGCGCCTACCTCCTGAGAATCTGCAGCGGCAACGCCCCATGGCCTTGCACGCCTTGTGCCATCAGCGGTGCGAGACAATTGGGACCATGAACCTGAGCGCCGACCAAAGCGAAACCGCCCCCGACCTCGGACTGGCCTGGAACCACCGCTTCGCAGACCTGGGGCCCGCTTTCCACACCGAACTGCGCCCGACCCCGCTGCCCGCCCCCCACTGGGTGGGCACCAGCCCCGATGTGGCCCGGCTGATCGGACTCGACCCATCCACGCTGGGCAGTGACGAAGCGCTGCAGGCCTTCACCGGCAACACGCTGCTGGCGGGCTCGCGCCCCCTGGCCAGCGTGTACAGCGGCCACCAGTTCGGGGTGTGGGCCGGGCAACTGGGCGACGGCCGGGCCATCCTGCTCGGCGAGACGGCAAACGGCCACGAAGTCCAGCTCAAGGGCGCGGGCCGCACGCCCTACTCCCGCATGGGCGATGGCCGCGCGGTGCTGCGCTCCAGCATCCGCGAGTTCCTGTGCAGCGAGGCCATGCACGGTCTGGGCATCCCCACCTCGCGCGCGCTGTGCATCACCGGCTCGCCCGCACCCGTGCGGCGCGAGGAGATCGAGACCGCCGCCGTGGTCACGCGCGTGGCGCCCAGTTTTGTGCGCTTTGGCCACTTCGAGCACTTTGCTGCCAACGGCCAGGAAGCCCCGCTGCAAGCGCTGGCCGACTACGTCATCGACCGCTACTACCCCGAATGCCGGGACACCACGGATTTCGGCGGCAATGCCTACGCCGCCCTGCTGCAGGCTGTGAGTGAGCGCACCGCGCGCCTCATGGCGCAGTGGCAAGCCGTGGGTTTTTGCCATGGGGTGATGAATACCGACAACATGAGCATCCTGGGCCTCACAATCGACTATGGCCCGTTTCAGTTTCTGGACGCCTTCGTGCCGGGCCATGTGTGCAACCACAGTGATTCGCAAGGCCGCTATGCCTACAACCGCCAGCCCAATGTGGCGTACTGGAACCTGTTCTGCCTTGCGCAGGCGCTGATGCCACTGATCGGCGACGAGGAACTGGCCAAGGCGGCGCTGGAGTCTTACAAGGCGGTGTTCCCGCAGGAGTTCATGGCCCGCATGCGCGCCAAGCTGGGCTTGACCACCGTGCACGAGCAGGATGCTCCGCTGATCGATGGCATCCTGCAGCTTCTCGCAAAAAATAGCGTGGACTACACCATCTTCTGGCGCCGGCTCTCGCTTGCCGTGGGCAGCGGCGATTTCGAGCCGGTGCGCGACCTGTTTACCGATCGCGCGGCCTTCGATGCATGGTTGCTATCATATTCAGAGCGGCAAATGATTAATAGTCAGGCGGAAGCAGCCAATTTGATGCTCAAAACCAACCCTAAGTTCGTGCTGCGCAACCACTTGGGCGAGCAGGCCATCCGCGCGGCGAAACTTGGCGACTTCAGCGAACTCCAAACTCTGCAGCGGCTGCTGGAGCGCCCGTTCGACGAGCACCCCGGGCACGACGCCTACGCTGCCTTTCCGCCCGACTGGGCGTCTTCCATCGAGATCAGCTGTTCATCATGACCCATCCCATCCAGAAGACCGACGCCGAATGGCAAGCCGTGCTGCGAGAAAAAGGCGCCGAGCCTGTGGCCTTCCAGGTCACCCGCCACGCCGCAACCGAGCGCCCATTTACCGGCAAGTACGAAACCCATTGGGCCGATGGCAGCTACCACTGCATCTGCTGCGATGCCAAACTGTTTGACTCGGACACCAAGTTCGACGCAGGCTGCGGCTGGCCCAGCTTCTCCCAGGCCATCCCTGGCGCCATCACCGAAATCGTGGATCGCAGCCACGGCATGGTCCGCACAGAGACGGTGTGTGCACAATGCGGGGCCCATCTGGGCCACGTGTTTGAAGATGGCCCGGCACCCACCGGCCTGCGCTATTGCATGAACTCCGCGTCGCTCGACTTCGAATCCGACAAGGGCTGACCGCCGAGAATGTCCCCGACTCCATGAAAATCCTGATCGACTTCTTCCCCATCCTGCTGTTTTTCGGGGCCTACAAGTTCTATGGCATCTATGTGGGCACAGCCGTGCTCATGGCCGCCACCGTGGTGCAGATGGGCCTGATCTACGCCATCGACCGCCGCCTGCAGACCATGCACAAGGTCACGCTGGTGCTCATCTTGCTGTTTGGTACGCTCACGCTGGTTTTGCAGGACGACCGGTTCATCAAATGGAAACCCACGGTGCTCTATGGCGCCATGTCCCTCGCGCTGGCCGTGGCCCTGTGGGCGATGAAGAAAAACTTCCTCAAGATGCTGCTGGGCAGCCAGCTGGACCTGCCCGACCGGGTGTGGCTGCGGCTCAATGTAGCGTGGATCGTTTACTGCGCCTTCATGTCCGCCATCAACGCTTATGTGGTGGTCAACTTCAGCACCGAGGCCTGGGTGGACTTCAAGCTATGGGGCTACGCCTTCCCGCTTGTATTCCTGATCGGCCAGGGCGTCTACATTGCGCCGCACCTCAAGGGCGACGAGCCCGCTGCCTGAGCCATGGAGACCACCATGCCCCGCCTTTCCATTGCCCAGCAGATGCACCAGGTCCTTACTCAGCGGCTGGCCCCCACCGCCCTCGAAGTGCTGGACGAAAGTGCGGCCCATGCGGGCCACTCCGGGGCCAACGGCACCGGTTTTGGCACGCATTTCCGGGTCCGGATCTCGTCACCTTTGTTTACAGGCAAGCCCCGGGTGGCGCAGCACCGCCTTGTGTATGATGCGCTGCAAGAATTTATTGACCAAGGCGTGCACGCCCTTGCGATTGAAGTTCTCTGAACCGGCCTCAGATAGCAGACTGCCGGAATTCAGCTGGCACAAAACAACCTCTCTTATTTTGGATTTCGCATGAAGAAACAGCTCCTGTCCGGCCTCGTGGCCGCCGCCGTGCTGGGCACGATGGCCCTGCCCGCTTCCGCCCAGAACGTGGCCATCGTCAACGGCAAGGCCGTGCCGAAAGAGCGCGTTGAGGCACTCAAACAGCAGGTGGAACGCTCGGGCCGTCCGGTGACGCCAGACATCGAAGGCCAGATCAAGGAAGAAGTGATCGCCCGCGAAATTTTCATGCAGGAAGCCCAAAAGCGCGGCCTGGAAGCCTCGGCCGACTACAAGGCCCAGATGGAACTGGCCCGCCAGAGCATCCTGATCCGCGAACTGTTCGCCGACTACCAGAAAACCAACCCGGTGACCGACGCCGAAATCCAGGCCGAATACGACAAGTTCGTGGCAGCCAATGGCGGCAAGGAATACAAGGCCAGCCACATCTTGGTGGAGAAGGAAGCCGACGCCAAGGCCATCATCGCGTCCATCAAGAAGGGCGCCAAGTTCGAAGACATCGCCAAGAAGCAGTCCAAGGATCCAGGCTCCGGCGCCAAGGGTGGCGACCTGGACTGGGCCAACCCCGCCAGCTACGTGAGCGAGTTCACCGATGCCCTGGTCAAGCTCGAAAAGGGCAAGATGACCGATGCGCCCGTGAAGAGCCAGTTTGGCTGGCACGTGATCCGCCTGGACGATGTGCGCCAGGCCCAGCTGCCCAAGCTGGAAGAGGTCAAGCCCCAAGTGGCGCAACAACTGCAGCAGCAAAAACTGGCAAAGTTCCAGGAAGACCTGCGCGCCAAGGCCAAGGTCGAGTAATCGGGCCAGACCGGCATCCGCAGGGATGCCCCCAAAAAAAACGCGGCCTAGGCCGCGTTTTTTTATGCCCGCAGGAAACGGTCTACTACCGGCAATTCATCCGCAGAGCAGCATGTTCTTTCCGTGAGCCAGTCGGTGGTTACGACCTGCCCAGCCACCAGGCCACCGCCATTAACAGACCAATCATCACCGGTTGGTGAAGCATGTAGTAGCTCAGGCTCCAGCGCCCCAGTACCGACAAGGGCCGAACGATGCCGGGCAGTGGCCGCGACAGCAGCACCGCCTGGCGAGCCAGCATCCACTGGCCCGCAGCTAGCCCCCACCACATCACGCCCAACCAAGGGAAAACAGGCACATAGTCTTCAGTGAAAGGCTTGCGGGATACCAGACCCAGCCAGTTGAGGGCCCGGCCGTTGAACCAGGGCGCCGCCTCCGCCCAAATGCCCGCCAGCAGATGCTGCGCCAGGGGGGGCAGGGCCACAGCCACCAGCCCCGCCAGCCACAGCCACCGCCCCCAGCCAGATGTGCACCGGGCAATGAGCAGCATCACGGCCATGCCATGCAAAACCCCGAAGTAGATGAAGCTCTGCGGAAACATGGCAAACGAGCCCAGCGTCACCAACAGCGCGCAGCCCGCGATCTGCGTCCAGCGGCGCCCGAAACGCTGCCACCCCTGCCCCTGGTGCCACGCTATGGCCTGACCCAGCCCAGCGCAGAATAGAAAAAGGCTCACGATGAAGGTGCGCTGCGTGGTCCAGAACGGGTCCACGCGAAAGTTCTGCGGCCAGAAACCAAAATGGCCCAGGTCAAAACAGAAGTGAAAGGCGGTCATCCACACCATCGCCACCCCTCGCAGGGCATCCACCGCGTCATAGCGCTGACCAGTGGTGTTCGGGGAGCCCGTCCACGGGCTTGAGGCAGAAGACGGGGAGACAGGCAGAGAAAGTTTCATGGGGTGACCGATCAGGCGGCGATTGGACGGAGGCGCCACAGGCTTCGGCGCCATCCGGGACGCCCCGATGGTAAGGACGTTTGCCCCTGTCACTCACTTGCCCCGCACCGCAACAGGCAAGAAAAAAGGCCTTGCAGCATTTGCTGCAAGGCCTTCAAACATTGGTCGGAGCGGCGGGATTCGAACTCGCGACCCTCTGCTCCCAAAGCAGATGCGCTACCAGGCTGCGCTACGCTCCGACAGCTCGTATTCTAACCCGCCGAATTCCTAGTTTTTAGTTTGGCGCTTGGTTTTCGCAATTTTTTTTGAAAAATGCAAGCGACCAACAAAAACAGGAACCCCGCCGCCACTGGCTAAGCGGCGTGTGTGCGAGATGACTACAAGAAACGGATCAGCCCCTCAGGCTGAAAAGACCAATAAAAAGATGAATGGGTGACCTGCCAGGCAGGCAAACGCTCAGCGGCTGCTCGAGGGGCCAGGGCCACGGCCAGCCAGGTGGCGGAAGGTGATGCGGCCCTTGGTCAGGTCGTAGGGCGACATTTCCAGAGACACCTTGTCACCCGCCAGGATGCGGATGTGGTGCTTGCGCATCTTGCCGCCCGTGTAGGCGATCAGTTGGTGACCGTTGTCCAGCGTCACGCGAAAGCGCGAGTCGGGCAAGACTTCCGTGACGGAGCCTTGCATTTCAATGAGTTCTTCTTTGGCCATGTTCTATCTTTTCAAAACAAATATTCTGTGATCGGCGCCTGAAGCTTGTGCATCCACCATGGCAGCGAAGGCGCGGTCGGAGCTCGACACACGGTGCATTGCGGGCGGTGGGAGTCGCTGCACCCGGGGCGCAGATCAGGCAGAGGGCCGGGGGAGACGGCTTCAGTGGACAGGCGTGAGCACTGTGCTAAGCCTGTCGATTGTACCGCGATGTACCCCCCGTTGCCTATGGGGCAACTCGCCCGGCGGCAGGCGTACAGCCTGGCACCCATGCGGCACCCGTGAGCTCATGCTCATCGCTACCCTGGCATGACCACGGCCATGACCAAGAGCCACACAAAGTCCGCCAGTGAAGTCAAACCTGCCAAACCATTCTGGTCGTCGTAGCCCATGACGGGGGATGTGCCGGTGCGCATCCTTGAACGATGCAAGGAGGACGAGACCAAGGTGCGTTGGATAGCGCGAACTCACCGAACCAGGTGGGTCCAGTGGACTGAGTCAACCACTCCCAAACAGCCCGTCCGCTACGACCTCTGCCCCCTGCATATGCTCGAAACTACTGATACTGGAGCTACAAATAGCCGCCCACAGTAGAAACAACACGATTTATACTGCACACAAAACAATAACATGCACTTTAATTCATTAAATGGTGCCGGGTACGCGTAGCCACAAGTGAGACACCAATCACCAGTAAGCCTCCACGCACAAACCCTGTGACGGCCGCTTGGCACCGCGCATGGCATCGGTTTCTCGCTCAGCGGTACGGGTAACCCATAGGTATTCACCCAAGAGTGCTTGGAGTAAATTACTTTAAGCCTAAACAAAGGAGACAAATCCCATGACCACCCGCCGCCTCGTCATCAGCCGCAGCGCAGCCCTTGTTGGCGCCGCATCCACCGGGCTGCTGCTGCCCTCCATCGTGCGTGCACAAAGCGGCAAGGTGCGAGTAGGCTTCATGCTGCCCTACACCGGCACGTTTGCCCAACTGGGGGTTGCCATAGAGAACGGCGTGCGCCTGGCCATCGACCAGCAAGGTGGCAAGCTTGGCGGCCGTGAAATCGAGTGGTTCAAGGTGGACGACGAGTCCGAACCCAGTAAGGGTGTGGAGAATGCCAGCAAGCTGGTGCAGCGCGACAAGGTGGACGTGCTGATAGGCACCGTGCATTCGGGCGTGCAAATGGGCATCCAAAAGGTGGCGCGTGACACTGGTGTGCTCAACCTGATCCCCAACGCGGGCGTGCATGCCGCAACACGCGCGCTGTGCGCCCCCAACGTGTTCCGCACCTCATTCTCCAACTCCCAGCCCACTCTGGCGCTGGGCAAGGCCATGGTCGAGAAAGGCCACAAAAAGGCCGTGTGGATCACCTGGAAGTACGCAGCCGGGGATGAGGCCTTTGAAGGGTTCAAACAAAGTTACACCGCAGCGGGTGGAACCATTGTGAAAGAGCTTGGCCTGCCCTTCCCCAATGTGGAGTTCCAGGCACTGCTGACCGAAATCGCCGCCCTCAAGCCCGACGCCGTGGCTTGTTTCTTCGCGGGCGGCGGCGCTGCCAAATTCATCAAGGACTATGCAGCCGCAGGCCTGAAGGACAAGATTCCGCTCTATGGCTCGGGCTTTCTCACCGAAGGCGTTCTGGACGCAGCGGGCCCCGCCGCTGAAGGCATCATCACCACCATGCACTACAGCGATTCGCTGGACACACCGCGCAACCAGCAGTTCCGCCTGGAATACGCCAAGGCCTTCCGCAGCCAGCCCGACGTCTACGCGATGCAGGGTTACGACACGGGTCTGCTGCTGGTGCAAGGGGCGAACGCCGTCAAGGGCGACCTCAGTGCCAAGGCTGCTGTCATCAAGGCCATGGAAAGCGCCACCATCGACAGCCCTCGTGGCAAGTGGACCATGAGCAAGGCCCACAACCCCGTGCAGGACATCTACCTGCGCCGCGTTGAAAACAAAGAGAACAAGGTGATCGGCATCGCCGCCAAGGCCCTGGCCGACAGCGGCGCAGGCTGCAGGATGGGCTGACCCGCTCCACGCGGGCGCACACTCCTTTCACCAGCCCGGTCACCATGCCGGGCGCCATGCTGCCGGGTCCGCACCGGGCAGCATGGTCTTCTGCACTCCAACCACGGCACCCGATGGACTTCGCAACCTTCCTGATCCAGTTGCTCAACAGCGTGCAGTATGGGCTGCTGCTGTTCATGCTGGCCGCTGGCCTCACGCTGATCTTCGGGATCATGGGCGTGGTGAACCTGGCGCACGGCAGCTTCTACATGCTGGGCGCTTATCTCGCGTATTCGCTGTCGGGGCATTTCGGCAGCCTGACGCTGGCCATCCTCGGCGGGGCTGCGCTCGCAGTGGTGTTTGGCCTAGCGCTGGAATGGCTGCTGTTTCGCCATTTCTACCATCGCGACCACCTGGACCAAGTGCTGCTGACCTTCGGCCTCATCTACATCTTTGAGGAACTGCGCTCCATCCTATGGGGCGACGACGTGCACGGCGTCCCGATCCCCGCAATGCTGGACTGGTCCATTCCACTCACCGATACCCTCTCCTACCCGGTCTACCGGCTGTTCATCTCGGGCGTGTGCATTGCGCTGGCGCTGGCCTTGTACCTGCTGATCTCCAAGACCCGCCTGGGCATGAAGATCCGCGCCGGAGCCTTCAACCGCGACATGGCCGAGTCGCTGGGCGTGAACATCAAACTGATCCATGCGATTGTCTTTGCACTGGGCGTGGGCCTAGCGGCGGTCGCGGGCATGGTGGC
>NZ_QAIH01000209.1:45441-53665 GCF_003060895.1 Acidovorax sp. HMWF029
ATCTCGGCGCTGCTGGTGGGGCTGGTGGACACCTTCGGCAAGGTGCTGCTGCCGTCGATGGCTGGCATGCTGGTCTACATGCTGATGGCAGCCGTGCTCCTGTGGAAACCCGAAGGCCTCTTCAAACAATGATGACTCTGATGCTTATCACTTCGCGCGCCACCCACGTTTCGCACGCTTCACGCATTTCACAGGTCTGCGGCCCCCTATGAGTACACCCCGCGCCAATATCGAAGTGCTGCCGCGCAGCGTGCAGTTTTTCCTGGCTCTGGGGCTAGCGGCCTTGCTGCTGTTCCCGGTCGTCGGCAGTGATTTTTATGTGCAGATGGTCACACGCATGATGATCATGGCCATCTTTGCGATGAGCCTCGATCTGCTGCAGGGCGTCACCGGCCTGGTGTCGCTGGGCCACGCCGCCTACTTTGGCGTGGCGGGCTATGCACTCGCCTTTCTCACACCTGCCGATATGCCCGTGAGCCTGTGGTGGTCGCTGCCCCTGGCGGTAGCGGGCGCAGCTCTGGTGGCTTTGGTCATCGGCTTCTTTGTGGTACGCACGCACGGCATCTACTTCATCATGGTCACGATGGCGTTTGCGCAGATGGTGTTCTATCTGTTCTTCGACAACAAGGCACTGGGTGGCTCAGATGGTCTGTACATCAATTTCCGGCCCGACGCATCCATCTTTGGCTGGCTGCCGTTCGATCTGGAGGGCCGCAAGACTTTTTACTACTTCACGCTGGCGCTGGTGGTCGCTGTCTACGCGCTGCTGCGACGCCTGCTCTGGAGCCCGCTGGGACGTGCGCTGGCGGGCATCCGCATCAACGAACACCGCATGCGCGCCATGGGCTTTGGCACGCGCGGCTACAAACTCACCGCATTCACCGTTGCAGGTGCACTGGCCGGACTGGCAGGCTACCTGTGGGGCGCGCAGACGGGCTACGTGAACCCGGAGCTGATGGGTTTTCACATGAGCGCCCACGCCATCATGATGATCATCCTGGGTGGCATGGGCAATTTTGCAGGGGCCATCGTGGGCGCCTTTGCCTTCGAATACCTGTTGCATGTGTTCAAGGACATCACCAAACACTGGCAACTGCTGATGGGCAGCTTCATCGTGCTCGTCGTGCTGGCCGCGCCGCGCGGGCTGCTGGGCATGCTGGGGCAGCGCCGGGCCAGCAAGGCGCAGGAGGACTCACACCATGGCTAATGCCCTGCTCTCGGCCCGCCAACTCACCAAACGCTTTGGTGGCCTGGCTGCCGTCAATGGCGTATCGCTAGACCTCTGGCGTGGCCAGATCCATGCGGTGATCGGCCCCAACGGCGCGGGCAAGTCCACGCTGACCAACCTGCTATCGGGCGACCTTCCACCCAGCGCGGGCCAGGTGCAGTTGGGCGGCACCGATGTGACCGGCTGGGCGCCCGAGCGCATCTCGCGCCAAGGGCTGGGCCGCAGCTACCAAAAGACCAACATCTTCCTGCCGCTCACGGTGCACGAAAACGTGCGCCTGGCCGCACAGTCGCGCGACCCGCAACAGCCCTGGAACCCACTGCGCTGGTGGCAGGATACACGCACAAACGCTATCAAAAACAGAGCTACTAACGCACGTCTGGAAAGCGCTATCGAGCTTTCTGGCTTGAAAGATCGGCGCATGGCCATTGCCGGAGCCATGAGCCATGGCGAACAGCGCCAGCTTGAAATCGCGATGACCCTGGCCACCGAACCGCAGGTGCTGCTGCTCGACGAACCGCTGGCGGGCATGGGGGTGGCCGAGGCAGAACGCATGGTCGAGCTGCTGCAGCGCCTCAAGCCCGCCCACGCCATCATGCTGGTCGAGCACGACATGGATGCCGTGTTTGCGCTCGCCAATCACCTCACCGTCATGGTCAATGGCGAAGTGATCGCCCATGGCACACCGCCCGAAGTGCGCGCCGATGCCACGGTGCAGGCCGCCTATCTGGGGGAGGATCATTGAGATGAGCACGCCATGGATTGATGCCCGGGGCATCCACACCTTCTACGGCAGCAGCCATATCCTGCACGGCATCGACTTCACTGTGGGCCAGGGCGAGACCATTGGACTCATGGGCCGCAACGGGATGGGCAAGAGCACCCTGCTCAAGTCGCTGATGGGGCTGGTCAAACCACGCTCGGGCAGCGTGACAGTGGCCGGCCGCGATGTGACCGGCAAACCACCGTTCGAGGTGGCACGCCTTGGGATCGCCTATGTGCCCGAAGGGCGCGGAATCTTCGGCAACCTCAGCGTGGTGGAGAACCTGCAGATGGCCGCCCGCGCTGGCACACGCGGCCAGCGTGACTGGACGTACGACCGGGTGCTCGAGACCTTCCCGCGCCTGAAGGAGCGCCTGGGCCACGGAGGCCAGCAGCTCAGCGGCGGAGAGCAGCAAATGCTGACCATTGGCCGCGCGCTGATGACCAACCCCGACGTGCTCATTCTCGATGAAGCCACCGAAGGTCTGGCACCACTGATTGCCCGCGAGATCTGGCGCATCTGCAGCCTCATCAAGGACAGTGGCATCAGCAGCGTGATAGTGGACAAGAACTGGAAGCACGTCACGCAAATCACTGACCGCAACATCATCCTGGTCAAAGGCCAGGTGGTGTTTGAAGGCAGCTCGGATGCACTGCATGCGCAGCCGCAGTTGCTGGAGCAGTACCTGGGCGTTTGAAATCTGTTGGATTGCGGTCCCAAGCCCGCCTGGGGCCGCGTTGCAGGGTCAGTACACTAGGCATTCCAGACTATTTGGCGGTGATCGTGACCGGTACCGCCTGTTGGGCAGACAGCCCTGCCGAATCCCGGACCGTGACGAGCAACTGGTAGTTGCCAGTCACCGGGCTGGGCCATTTAGCGGTGATGGTTGACCCTGCGATGGAAAACTCCATGCCCAGTGGAACACCCGCAATGGAAACCGACAGATAGGTTGCGCCCGGGGACGAGACCGAAATGGTGCCTGACAGCGGCTTGCCCGCCACGCCCACCATGGCTGCCGCAGTGATGACAGGGCCGGCGGCAGAAATCTTCACGGTGAAGGTGCCCTGGCCAGACAGCCCGGTCTTGGAGTCCTTTGCCGTCAAAGTCACGCTGTAGCTGCCGACCAGCGGCTGGGCCCAGCTCACCACACCGTCAGCTCCCACCACCATGCCAGCCGGAGCACCTGCAAGGGTGTAGGTGACAGGGTTGGCAGAAGTCACGTTCGCCTTGAAGCTCAGGGGCACACCAGGACGCCCCGCAATACTGGCGCTAGTTACGACAGGTGCCGTAGGTGCAACCACCGTGACGGTGTAGACACCTTGCCCGGTGAGTGCTGTTTTCGTGTCTTTGGCGACCACGGTGACAGCATAGGTCCCGGCGACCGGTTTGGGCCAGGAAACGACACCTGCTGCGCCAATGGACATTCCCGATGGGGCGCCAGAAAGGCTCAGCGCGACAGGGTTCGGAGCACTCACGGCTGCCGTGAATGTCAATGCCGCGCCCACGGTGCCGTTGATGTTCGCAGGGGTAACGACAGGCGCGGCCACCGGCGCCGAGGCCCCCGACAGCAGCGAGACCAGCGCACTGCCGTTCGGCGTCCCGAGTCCAGTCAGCTGGTCATAGCCAATCCGCGCCGAACACGTCGCGCAGGCACCGTGGCTGCCCGAACGAATATCTGCAAAGCCACTTGCGTAGTTGCCGGGCACCGCACCCACCTGACCGTACAGCAAGGGGTGGGCAGCCCCCAGCACCGATTTACCCGCTTGCACGCGGCTCGCATTCGCCACGGCCACGAGGCCTGCCCACATGGGGGCCGAAAGACTGGTGCCACCCGCGCTGATCCATTGCACGGAGCTACTGCCCGGCGCCATGACAGCCACGTAATGGCCGGTGGCGGGGTCTGCATTCATGGCCACGTCGGCAACGGTGCGGCGAGCCACCGACCCCACACCGGGAAGCGAGGACTTCTGGTACGAGGGTGTGGCGATGAAGGCGCTGGGCCCCCCGCCCGTGCCCGACCAGCTCACTTCAGAGCGAGGGCCTGTGCCCGAATACGTCAGCGTGGTGCCGCCCACCGCGACGACATTGGATGAAACAGAGGGCCAGTTGACCGTGGCACCGGAGTCCCCGGTGGCCGCAAGATAGGTCATGCCCGCACCCGAAAATGCGGAATCCACGGACGCCGTCCAGCCCCCTTCCTGTGCACCGAAACTCATGGACACCACCCCGGGGCCCATTGCGTTGGCCAGGCGTATTGCTGCCAGCAAGTTGTTGACAGAGGCATCGGGGGCTTCAATCAAGACAATGCGCGCCAGGGGCGCAATCGCATGGGCCCATTGCACATCCAGGGCAATTTCAGTCGCCCAGCCTGCATCGTAGGCAGGGGGCGTAGAAGTGATCGCCCCCGACGCAGAGCTGTAGGCCACCCACAACTCGCATCCCGTGGACGCGGAAGCAGCCGCCAAGGGCAAAGCAGTGCTCGGGGCCAGGACCTTGGTTGTACAGGTGGGCAGACCGAATTTCTGGTTGAAAGCTGCCAGCTCTGCAGCAACATTCGGGTTGTGCTTAGCATTGACGATGTAGACCGTTTGCCCTGCCCCCAAGGCCGCAGCCTGTGGACCTGTCGGTTTGGAGCCCACCGCTGGCAAGGGGCTGAATCCGTAGGCTGCCCGCACCTGTGCCACCGAATAGGTGGTCACGACGCCTGAGCCGGCGAGCGGCAAGACACCGCCGTCCGGCGAGGCGAAAGAGATGCCCTGAGCCGCTTTCATATGCACCTCCTCCAGTTTGGAGGGTGTCAGTCGGCGGGTCGAAAGCGCACGAAACTCGCTCGGCACGGCCTGGCGTTTGGGCGACATCACAGCCGATGCGTTGGCATCCTGCACATCCGCATCATCCGGTGCATTCAAAACCACCGGTGCTATGTGGAACAGTGGTTGCGCTACCTGGCTCGAAGCTTCCTGCGGCAGCCATTCGGGCTCCAACTCCAGCGTCATGGTGCTAGACGCCACTTCAGCCGTGACCTCGGGATCCTCAGATCCACCGCACGCCACTACCGCGAGGGGAATCGCCCCCCAGACCACCCAGCGCGCGCAGCGGCGCATCAGGGCCATAGAACCTTCAAGTGATTTGGCCGACATCGGTTTCTCCAAGAAATGCGAATTCATGTCGCACACCGTGAAGACGGAGCCGCGCGCACTGCGAACAGGTTGCCGTGCGCCTAAACGCCAGGCCACTGCGGTGGAGCGCAGGACCGTGTGGGCAACCCCGCTGTCGTGTCCGCGCAATGCGGATTTAGACCGGTGGCTTTGCGACCCCGACTTTCGAACGGGTGTGCCTTGATGCGTCAAATGTAATTTTTTGAAACATAAAAATCAATAGAATTGATAAAAATATTTTCCAACTATCACATCCAGCATCCGTGGGTTGCGGCGGATGTCAGCGCATCCCCTGCTTTCAGCAGTCAGCGAAGCAGTCCCGTCGGCGCACGCCACCGGCAGGCCGCTCGGTAGAATCCAACGCCTAGCCCCATTCACACAGACATGGCTTCCGCAAAACAGGGCTTGGGCAAGTGACTCGCTCCAAGACACAGGCTTTTGTGCATTCTGATTTGCGTAGGTCCTCACAGAAAGAACGTCTTGTCCGACCGCTTTGCCGTACTTCCCCAATACGTTCTTCCCAAACGCGCACTCACAGCAGTGGCGGGAAAGTTTGCTTCGGCCCGGCTGGGTGGCCTCACCACGGCGGTGATTCGCCGGTTTGTCGCCCGCTACAGCGTCAACATGGCAGAGGCGGCCAATCCCGACATTGCCAGCTATGCGTGTTTCAACGACTTTTTCACGCGCGCCCTCAAGCCCGGTGCACGTCCGCTGGCTGCAGCAGACCTCATTTGCCCCGTGGATGGCGCTATCAGCCAGTTTGGCCCCATCGCCAAGGACCAGATCTTCCAGGCCAAGGGCCACAGCTACTCCACCACGGCATTGGTGGGCGGCGACGCAGCCGCTGCAGCGCGGTTTGACAACGGCTACTTCGCCACGCTGTACCTGAGCCCGCGCGACTACCACCGCATTCATATGCCTTGCGCGGGTGAACTCACGCGCATGGTGCACGTTCCGGGCGATCTGTTTTCGGTCAACCCCACCACCGCACGCGGCGTGCCGGGCCTGTTCGCGCGCAACGAGCGCGTAGTGTGCTTTTTTGAATCAGCCCAGGGGCCGTTTGTACTCGTGCTGGTAGGTGCCACCATCGTGGGCAGCATGGCCACCGTGTGGCACGGGCAGGTGAACCCGCCGCGCACCGGCACGCTGCGGCAATGGGACTACGCCCCGGGCCAGGTGCGGCTGGAAAAGGGCGCGGAGATGGGGCGCTTTCTGCTCGGCTCCACCGTGGTGATGCTGTTCCCGCAGGGGGGACTGCAGTTCAACCCGCAGTGGGCACCCGCAAAGCCCATTCTGTTGGGTGAAGCGATGGCGCAGCTTGCGTCGTCCTGAACAGGTTCCAGTGCCGTCAGTGCACAAGCCTCGGCACAGTTTTCAATCCGGCACCCGGCTGAGCTGGAAAGCACTGGGCTCCAGCCGAAGGGTGTCGGATTGCACCGGGGATTCATGCCCCACCAGGTACACCATCAAGCCACTGCGCCTCAACATCACGTGACTCACCGTTTCGCGGCTTTGTCCTAACTGAACGACCGCGCCGGGCCTGAACAATGGCATGTAGTAGTACGCCGCAGATTCCATCGGGATGCGGCTCCTTCCGCAAAGGTGGCCAAGTGGCACACCATGTGGCCTGTAGTAGGCCGCTCAGGGCATCCTAGCACCGATCCCCCGCCGCCTTTCACATTTCACTTTGTCGCAAGACAAAGCTGCCTGCAAATCAGCCTCTGGCGTATGCAAGCGCCGCGTTCAGCATGCGCTGCAGGTGCGGCTGAACCCCCGCCGCCACATCGGGCAAGTAGTCAAAAGGCAAAACCTCCTGCATGTAGCTGCACTGGGTCATCTCCAGCTGCACCGCGTGGATGTTCTGCGCGGGCTGACCGTAGTGGCGCGTGATGTACCCTCCCTTGAAGCGGCCATTGAGCACCCCCGTGTACCCCGGCGCCGACTGGGTAATGGCCAACAGCGTCTGCGCCAGCGCAGGATCGCAGCTTGCGCCGTCGGCCGTGCCAAGGTTCAGATCAGGCAGCTTGCCCTCGAAAAAGCGCGGGAGTACGGAGCGGATGGAATGCGCATCCCACAGCACGGCCACGCCATGCTGCGCGCGAATGCGGTCCAGCTCGGCGCGCAGCTGGGCGTGGTACGGCGCCCAGACGGCATCGCGGCGCGCAGCGATCTCGGCGTCATCGGGTACATCGGCCAGAGCGTAGATCGGTGTGTCGTCGAAGGTGTCCACAGGGCACAGGCCCGTGACACTTTGGCCGGGGTAAAGACTCGCGCCATCGGGCGGGCGGTTCAGATCTACCACGTAGCGCGAATGCGTGGCCACGAGGATGGACGCGCCCAGATCCTTCGCAAACGCATAGAGGCGCTCCATGTGCCAGTCGGTGTCGGGCACTTGGCGGGCTTCATCGGTAAAGCGTGCGGCCAGCGCGGGCGGCACGTAGGTGCCCGCGTGGGGCATGGAGACCAGCAAGGGTGCAGAGCCTTGGTGGAAGGTGAACGGTGGGGGAGCGGTATCGGTCATGGCAAAGAAAATGGTGCAGGCCAAACGGATTGGGTCGGTCGGTCGGTCGGTCGGTCGGTCGGTCGGTCAGTCAGTCAGTCAGTCAGTCAGTCGGCGGCAATGGTGGCCGCGCGCGCAGCCAGGAAAGCCTGCGCGCCCTTGTCGTGCAAGGCATGGCGCCCCTGCCAAACACGCTGCACACCCGCCACCCACAGGCTGTCGATGGCAGAGGTGCGGTGGCTGCCAAACACATGTGCCGACAGCATGCTGGGTGCGGGCAGGCCGCCCAGGGCCACATGCTGCGCATCCAGCACCACCATGTCCGCCTGCTGGCCCACTGCCAGGCCCTGGATGGCACGGCCCGATGCCTGTGCCCCGCCCGATACGGCCTGCAGGGTCATGGCGGTGGCCACCTCGGGCTGCGACGCCGTGGCCAGCACATTGCGCTGGCGCAGTGACAGACGCTGGCCGTATTCCAGCATCAGCAGCTCCTCCGCCGCGTTCACGCAGGCATGGCTGTCCGAGCCCACGCCCCAAAGGCCGCCGTGCTGCAGCCACAGCGGCATGTTGAATAT
>NZ_QAIH01000020.1 GCF_003060895.1 Acidovorax sp. HMWF029
CACTGTGCACAAAGGCGGTGGCGCCCGGGCATTCTCAGGGCTTTGGGTGCCAATGAACAGTGCGCGGGCTGATCGGTGCGCCACCGCCTTTGTGCACAGTGTGGGCGCACACTGGCCATTTGCGCAAAATCCGGCCAGGCAAGGCGATAAACTTTGGCGCATGCAAGTCGCCCTGGCCCAACTCTCTCAGCATCTTCAACGGGGCCTGTCGCCGCTTTATGTCTTGCATGGTGATGAACCCCTGCTGCTGCAGGAAGCCGCCGACGCCATCCGCGCCACGGCCCGCGCCCAGGGCTACACCGAACGCAGCAGCTACACCGTGGCGGGCGCCCATTTCGACTGGAGTGCCGTGCTCGCGGCAGGCGGCAGCCTGAGCCTGTTTGCCGACAAGCAGATCGTCGAGATCCGCATCCCCTCGGGCAAGCCTGGCAAGGACGGCAGCGTGGCGTTGCAGCAAGTGGCTGAATCCGCCAAGGGCAACCACAGCACCCTCACGTTGGTCATGCTGCCGCGCCTGGACAAGGCCACACGCACCGGCGCGTGGTTTGCGGCGCTCGAATCCAGCGGCACGTCGATCCAGATCGACCCCATTGAGCGCGGCATGCTTGCGCAGTGGATCGCCCAGCGCCTGGCCGCGCAGGGCCAGCGCGTGGTGGCGGGCGAAGAAGGCCAGCGCACCCTGCAGTTCTTTGCCGACCGCGTGGAGGGCAACCTGCTGGCCGCGCACCAGGAGATCCAGAAGCTCGCTTTGCTCCACCCCCCCGGTGAGCTGACACAGGCCCAGGTCGAGGCCGCCGTGCTCAACGTGGCGCGCTACGACGTGTTCAAGCTGTCCGAATCCGTGCTGTCGGGCCACACCGCCCGCGTGCAGCGCATGCTCGACGGCCTGCAGGCCGAGGGCGAGGCCGAGGTGCTGGTGCACTGGGCGCTGGCCGAAGACATCCGTGCCCTGAAACGCGTGAAAGACGCCATGAACGCCGGCCGCCCCTTGCCCATGGCTCTGCGCGAGAACCGCATCTGGGGCCCCAAGGAGCGGCTGTTTGAACGCATCCTGCCCAAGGCCAGCGACGCGGCCCTGGCACGGCTGCTGCAGTCGGCCCACACGGTTGACGGCATCGTCAAGGGGCTCAAGCAGCCCGACTGGCCCCAGGATGGCTGGCAGGCCCTACAGAGGCTGGCTTTTCAGCTGTGCCGGGTTGCGCAGAATGCGCGCTGAGAGTACAAGTTAGGGCAAAGAACGTTTTGCGAGGGGAGCAAATGCCACGTTCGGTCCCATCGTCCACCGTCGATTCCTCCCCGGGGTTTGGCGGATAAAGGTAACACCATGAAGTGCGACCCCTCGCATCCTCCAGGAATCGGGTTGTTGCCCGCTAGGCAAAGCTCTAGCGATCTGACGGGCAATCTGCACGCGGTCTATGAACTCATCCGAGCGCGATACCCGTTTTTGGAGCGGGTGGCGCTGGCGTTGTACGACCCTGGAACCGATCTTCTCAAGACTTTCATCAGCAGCAATGCGGACGAGGTGCTGCTCAAGCGCTATGAGGTCAAGCTGTCGCAGGTACCTTCGCTCGCCACGCTGGCGCAGCGCCGAGAAAGCCGCGTAGTGGACGACATCGCCGTTGCATTTGGTACCCAGAGCACGCACAGTGCGTGGCTGGTGGAGCGCGGCTACCGTGCCAGCTACACCCGGCCTGTGTTTCAGGGGGACGAGCTGGCGGGTTTTCTGTTCTTTGATGCCAAGGTGGTCGGGGCTTTCACCGAGGATGTGGCCCGGTTCCTGGATGGTTTTGCAGACATCGTCGCCCAGTTGTTCCTGTTGCAGCGCCGAGTGGTGGACGGTGTGCTGAGCACCGTCAAGGTGGCGGTCGGACTGGCGAGCCTTCGCGACCTGGAGACCGGCCAGCATCTGGACCGCATGGCCCACTATGCCCGGCTGATGGGCCGGGCGCTGGCCGAGCGGCACGATCTGAGCGACGAGTACATCGAGTATCTCTTCCTGTTCGCTCCCCTGCACGACATTGGCAAGGTGGGCATCCCGGACCGCATTCTGCTCAAGCCCGGCCGACTGGACGCAGACGAGTGGACCTTGATGAAAGAACATGTTCGCATTGGCGAGGAGATCATCGGGCGCATCCGGCACGAAGTGGGGGGCGGCGACAGCCTGGCCGGGCAGGTAATGCACAACATCGTGGCCGGCCACCATGAGCGCGGCGACGGTTCGGGCTACCCGCGAGGTCTGGTTATGGCGCAGATTCCGCTGGAGGCGCGCATCGTGGCGGTGGCGGACGTGTACGACGCCCTGTCCAGCCGCCGCGTCTACAAGGATGCCTGGGGAGAGGCGCAGGTGCAGACCGAAATGCTGCGCGAAGTGGCAGCGGGTCGGCTGGACGGCGAGTGTGTGGCCGCTCTCCTGGACGCCGCCGAGGCGCGTGCCGCCGTACTGGCCCAGTTTCGGGAAGAGGCCGAGCTGTAGGGTCGGTTGGCCCGCAAGCTCGGCAGACGGTCACGCGGCCAGCACCCCGCGTGCCTTCTCCGCCCACATCTGCAGGTTTGCCACAAGATCCTTCTGGCTGAACGAGCAGCTTTCCTCTGAAAACAGCGCACTCGATTCCAGTCGGTCCAGCAGGTTCAGCAGCACTTCGCTGTAGCGTGGGGGCAGGGCGGCAAGCAGGGTGGTTTGCTGGCGGGCCAGGGTGCTCAGGGTGGCGGCGGTGTGGTCGCCGCGTTCAAAGGCCTGCAGGGCTTGGGCCAGGGTGGCGAGCTGGGAATGGGCGGTGTCGGTCATGGCCGGGTTCTGTGGTGAGTGTGCAAGGCCGCAAGGGTAAAGCCAAGTGCGGCAAAATCGCTGGATGAACGCCCTCAACGTCGCTGAATACACGCATTCTCTCGGTCTCCAGGCCAAAACGGCTTCTGCGCTGATGGCCAAAGCGCCAGCAGCTATCAAAAACAAAGCGCTCAAGGCGCTGGCGCGGCTGCTGCGCGAGAACGTGGATGCGCTGCAGATCGACAACGCCCGCGATCTGGAGCGTGCCCGCGCAGCGGGCCTGGCCGAGCCCATGGTGGACCGTCTCAAGCTCAGCCCCAAGGTGTTGGAGACCTGTGCCGAAGGCTGCGAACAACTCGCTGCCATGGCCGATGTGATTGGCGAAATCATTGGCATGAAGCAGCAGCCCAGCGGCATCCGGGTGGGGCAGATGCGTGTGCCGATTGGCGTGTTCGGCATGATTTACGAGAGCCGTCCCAATGTGACCATCGAGGCCGCGTCGTTGTCGATCAAGAGCGGCAACGCCTGCATCCTGCGCGGTGGTTCCGAGGCCATTGATTCCAACAAGGCGCTGGCCAAGCTGGTGCAGCAGGCCCTGGCCGAGGCGGGCCTGCCGGAGCACGGCGTGCAGCTGGTGCAGACCACGGACCGCGAGGCCGTGGGCCAGCTGATTGCCATGCCGCAGTTTGTGGACGTGATCATCCCGCGCGGCGGCAAGGGCCTGATCGAGCGCATCAGCCGCGATGCCAAGGTGCCCGTGATCAAGCACCTGGACGGCAACTGCCACACCTATGTGGATGACCCCTGCGACGTCGCCATGGCGGTGAAGGTGGCCGACAACGCCAAGACCAACAAGTACAGCCCCTGCAACGCAAGCGAGGGCCTCTTGGTGGCGCGTGGCGTGGCGGCAGAGTTTTTGCCGCAGATCGGTGCGGTGTATGCCGCCAAGGGCGTGGAGATGCGTGGCTGCCCCGAGTCGCTGGCCATCCTGCAATCGGTGGCGGGCGCCAAGCTGGTGCCTGCGACGGAGCAGGACTGGAGCGAG
Organism: Acidovorax sp. HMWF029; assembly: GCF_003060895.1. Lineage (GTDB taxonomy): Bacteria > Pseudomonadota > Gammaproteobacteria > Burkholderiales > Burkholderiaceae_C > Acidovorax. Next base: position 3,810 of record NZ_QAIH01000020.1, read on the forward strand.
GAATACCTGGCACCGATCATCAGCGTGAAGATCGTGGCGGGCGTGGACGAGGCCATTGCCCACATCAACCACTATTCGAGCCACCACACCGATGCCATCCTGACCACCAACCACGTGCACGCCCAGCGTTTCCTGCGCGAGGTGGATTCGGCCAGTGTGATGGTGAACGCCAGCACGCGTTTTGCCGATGGCTTCGAGTACGGCCTGGGCGCCGAAATCGGCATCAGCACCGACAAGTTCCATGCGCGCGGGCCGGTGGGTATCGAGGGGCTGACCTCGCTCAAGTACGTGGTGCTGGGCGAGGGTGAAGTGCGGGGATGATTTGCTATATATTTGGTAGCTAAAAAATCAATACAGTCGCGCGCAGGGGCCTTATTTTTCCATGAAAATCATCATCCTCGGCGCGGGCCGTGTGGGCCAGAGCGTGGCAGACAGCCTGGTGTCCGAGCGCAACGACATCACGGTCATCGACACCGACGCCGCGCGCCTGCGCGACCTGGAGTCGCGGTTTGACCTGCGCGGGGTGGTGGGCAATGGCATCGAGCCCGCCGTGCTGGCCGAGGCGGGCGCCGAGGACACCGATCTGCTGATCGCCTGCGCAGCGCAGGACGAGACCAACCTGGTGTGCTGCAAGATCGCGCAGCTGCTGTTCAACATCCCCAAGCGCATTGCGCGCGTGCGCTCCACGGGTTTTCAGGGCGACGACCGGCTGGTGGGCCCCGAGGGTTTTGCGGTGGACCGCATCATCTGCCCCGAAGAATCGCTCACGCGCTACATCGGCAAGCTCATCGACTACCCCGAGGCCATGCAGGTGCGCGAGTTCGCGGGAGGGCGCGCCTGCCTGGTGTCGGGCCGGGCCCGACCCGGTGCGCCCATGGTAGGCCCCACGATTGGCGAGCTGCGCGAACGTGCGCCCGAGATGGCGATGCGCGTGGTGGCCATCTACCGCCGTTTTGCCGATGAGCCAGACCGCTTCATCGCCTGCAATGCCGCCACCCGCATCGAGTCGGGCGATGAGGTGTTTGTGCTGGCTGCGCACGAGCACATCGCCCAGGTGCTGGCGGCCCTGCATCGCCCGGCATCGCAGCCACTGCAGCCTGTGCGCCGCATCATGATTGCGGGCGGCGGCGGGGTGGGCCTGCGGCTGGCGCGCCAGCTGGCGCAAACGCCGGGGCGCTTTCACATCAAGATCATCGAGAGCGATGCCGACCGCTGTGTGGAGCTGGCCTCGGCGCTTCCGTCCGATGTGCTGGTGCTGCAGGGCGACACCACCGACGAGGACCTGCTGGGCGACGAAGGCATCGATGAGGTGGACTTGTTCCTGGCGCTCACCGACGACGACGAGGACAACATCATGTCCTGCCTGCTGGCCAAGCGCATGGGCGCGAGCCGGGTGCTGGCCCTCATCAACCGCCGCAGCTATGCTGACCTGATGCACGGCACGCAGGTCGACATTGCGCTGTCGCCCGCGCAGGCCATGCTGGGCGAGTTGCTGGCCCACGTGCGGCAGGGCGATGTGCAGGCCGTGCACAGCCTGCGACGGGGCGTGGCCGAGGCGCTGGAGATCGTGGCGCGCGGCGACCGCAAAAGCTCGCGCGTGGTGGGCCGCAAGGTCGGTGATCTGCAGCTGCCGCGTGACGTGCACATCGGGCTCATCGTGCGCGGCCTGCCGGATGCTTCGGGCTCCACAGACGCAGCCACAGCCAGCCTGCTTGAGCCCGAGGTCATCATCCCGCGCAGCACGACGGTGATCGAGAGCAATGACCACGTGGTGTTCTTCCTGCCCAACAAGCGGCGGGTGCGCGACGTGGAAAAGCTCTTCCGCGTGAGCGCCACCTTCTTCTGACGCGGAGCCTGCGAGAACGCCATGGTGGACATGTTTCCCGTGCTGCGGGTGCTGGGCATCCTGATCATGATCTTTGCGCTGACCATGGGGCTGCCGCTGTCGGTGTCTTGGTTCCTGCGCGATGGGGTGTGGCATATCTATCCCGTTGCCATGGCGGCCACCCTGGGCGTGGGTTGTGGTCTGTGGTGGAAGCTGCGCCTGTTTCGCCGCGAACTGCAGCCGCGCCATGGCGTCATGCTGGTTACCCTGGTGTGGGTGCTGCTGCCACTGTTTGCGGCCCTGCCGATGATGCTGGTCACCCACGAGGTGGGGCGGCCCATGTCATTCACCCACGCCTACTTCGAAGCGGTGTCGGGGCTTACCACCACCGGCGCCACGGTGTTGACCGGGCTGGATGCTTTGCCGGTGTCCATGAACGTCTGGCGCACTTTCTTGCAATGGGTGGGCGGTATGGGAATCCTGATCCTGGCCGTGGCCGTGCTCCCGTTGCTGGGCGTGGGCGGCAGCCAGCTGTTCAAGGCGGAGGCGGCGGGGCCTGTGAAGGACGCCAAGCTCACCCCGCGCATGACCGAAACCGCCAAGGGCCTGTGGGGCGTGTATGCGCTGTTTTCTGCAGCTTGTGCGCTGGCCTACTGGGCCGGGGGCATGGACCCGATCAACGCGCTGATGTACATGTTCTCCACCGTCAGCCTGGGCGGACTGTCGCCGCACGACGCGAGCTTCGGTTTTTACCAGTCGCCGCTGCTGGAGGCGATTGCAGTGGGTTTCATGCTGGTGGCCAGCTGCAACTTCGCGCTGTATTTTGTGGCCATCCGCAAGGGGCACTGGCATGGCTTCTGGCGCGACCCGGAGCTGCGCGCCACCTTGTTCACGTTGGTGGGCGGGGGGCTGCTTGTATCGGTGCTGCTGTGGGTCAAGGGGGTGTATGCGCCGCTGGACGCGCTGCGCTATGGCATGTTCAACCTGGTGTCGGTGGCCACGACCACGGGCTACGCCACGGTGGACTACCTGAGCTGGCCGGTGTTTGCGCCGGTTTTCATGCTGTTGTTGTCGGGCGTGGCCACCAGCGCGGGCTCCACGGGGTGCGGCATCAAGATGGTCCGCATGCTGATCCTGCTCAAGCAGGCACGGCGCGAGATGAACCGCCTGGTGCACCCCCGCGCCGTGCAGCCTGTGCGGCTGGGAGATGCATTGGTGGACAACCGGGTGATCTTTTCGGTGCTGGCCTTCATGCTCGTGTATGGCGCCACCATCATTGGCCTGAGCATGGTGCTGCTGCTGACCGACCTGGACCCGGTGACCGCGTTTTCGGCTGTGCTTGCCAGTGTGAACTGCATGGGGCCGGGGCTGGGCAGCGTGGGCCCAGCGTCCAACTACGCGGTGCTGACGGATTTTCAGGTGTGGGTGTGTACGCTGGCCATGCTGCTGGGGCGGCTGGAGATACTGAGTTTCATGGCACTGCTCACCCCTGCGTTCTGGCGCCGTTGATTCCACCTCCAAGCCATCCATGTCGCTGTTGTCTTGCCCTGTCGTGCTGCAGCGATTCCAGCGGCTTCGCGCCCAGGCGCGAATGGTCTGGAAATGAAAAGACTCCGGTTTGTGCGGTGGCGCCTTGCGAAACGGGAAGGCGACCCCAAATCCCTACAATTCGTCCGCAATTTGCTTCCCGAGGGCATCTATGGTTCCGCATCTCATCACGGCCCTCACGGGACCGATCAACGAACTTGAACAGCGCATTCTGGACTCGATGCCCGCCATCGAACGCTGGTTCCGGCTGGAATGGATGGAGCACACGCCGCCGTTCTACACCTCGGTGGACATCCGCAACGCGGGCTTCAAGCTGGCCCCAGTGGATACCAATCTCTATCCTGGCGGCTGGAACAACCTGACCAAGGAGATGCTGCCGCTGGCGGTGCAGGCCGCCATGGCCGCCATCGAGAAGATCTGCCCTGAGGCGCGCAACCTGCTGATCATCCCGGAGAACCACACGCGCAATACGTTCTACCTGGCCAACGTGGTGCAGCTGCAGCGCATCTTCAACATGGCTGGGCTCAACGTGCGCGTGGGCTCCATCAGCCCTGAGATCAAGAAGCCTACGCTGATCGAGCTGCCCAATGGCGACACGGTGACGCTGGAGCCCGTGGTGCGCACCAAGCGCCGCCTGGGACTCAAGGATTTCGATCCCTGCACCATCCTGCTCAACAACGACCTGTCTGCAGGCCCGCCGGGCATCCTGGAAGACATCCACGAGCAGTACCTGCTGCCCCCGCTGCACGCGGGCTGGAGCGTGCGCAGAAAGAGCACCCACTTCAAGAACTACGAAGAGGTGGCCAAGCGCTTTGGCAAGATGCTGGGCATCGACCCCTGGCTCATCAACCCCATGTACAGCCAGTGCGACGGCGTGGACTTTGCCGAAGACTTGGGGCTGGACAAGCTGCAGACCACGGTCGACGCCCTTCTGACCAAGGTGCGCCGCAAGTACAAGGAATACGGCATCAACGAGAAGCCGTTCGTCATCGTCAAGGCCAACAACGGCACCTATGGCATGGGCATCATGACCGTGCGCGATGCCAAGGAGCTGGATGCGGTCAACCGCAAGACCAAGAACAAGATGGCTGTCATCAAGGACGGCCAACCGGTCAACGACCTCATCATCCAGGAAGGTGTGCTGACGCAGGAGCGCGTGCACGAAGCCGTGGCCGAGCCCGTGGTCTACATGATGGACCGCTACGTGGTGGGCGGTTTTTATCGCATGCATGCCGAGCGCGGCGTGGACGAAAACCTGAATGCGCCCGGCGCGAGTTTTGTGCCCCTGGCCTTCGAGCACAGCACCCACATGCCGCAGCCCGGTGTGCGCCCCGGGGTGAGTGCGCCCAACCGCTTCTATATGTATGGCGTGGTGGCGCGGCTGGCGATGCTGGCGGCCAGCTACGAGCTGGAAGCGACCAACCCCGACGCCGAGGTATACGACTAGCCCGCTGAGTCGCCTGCGGCGCCTTCCTCCAGGTGGCGCCCCCAGCGCCCGAAAGCGAAGCGCTGCCAGTGCTGCGGGGCGGCCCTTGAGCGGCAGCTGCTGGTAGCTGCTTGCCAGTGTTGCCGGTCTTGCAGGTCGCACCCAGGTTGAACGGACCGATGAGTGGCGCAAGGTGGGTGCGCCTGCCACGCCCGCACCTGCCTGCCAAGGGGGGCAGCAAGGGCCAGTTGCTGCGTCGCAACATTGGGCGGATGCCTCCAGGCGCATGATCTGGCTCAGGCGCACAATAGCGTTCCCAAAAGTAACAGAATCCCGGCGGCTGCGCGCATGCCGGGTGCGGTCAGTGCAAAGCTCCAAATCTTCGCTCGCAGCGCTCACGCTGGGCGCTATCGGTGTGGTGTACGGCGACATCGGCACCAGCGTGCTGTATGCCGTCAAAGAGGTGTTCGGCTCCGGCCATGTGCCTTTCACCCCGGACAACATCTACGGCATCCTCTCCATCTTTTTCTGGACGCTCACGGTCATCGTGTCGCTGAAGTACGTGGTGCTGGTGCTGCGTGCCGACAACCACGGCGAAGGCGGTCTCATTGCGATGCTGGCGCTGGCCTCGCAGGCCGTGAAAGACAAGCCCCGGCTGCGCGGTGTGCTGCTTGCGGTGGGCATTTTTGGCACTTCGCTGTTTTATGGCGATGGCGTCATCACCCCGGCCATTTCGGTGCTGTCGGCGGTGGAGGGGCTGGAGGTGGTTTCGCCCCACTTCAAGCAGTACGTGATCCCCATCACCC
>NZ_QAIH01000210.1 GCF_003060895.1 Acidovorax sp. HMWF029
AAACCAACCGTACCCGCGCCGAAGTGGCCGCCGAAGCCGCCACCGTGGCCCAGACCCGCTCCATCGAGCCCGCTGGTTCGCGTGTGGTGACCTACAAGTCCACCGCCGACCGCGCTGCCGTGCGTGCCCAGGCTGCTGACGCCGTGCGCACCGGCCAGATTTCTTACGGTGAGCGTGGTTGATTTTTCAGCGCCTGATTCGCTGAATCCACCGCCCTTTCTGTTTCGTATTGCTCAGTACATCCCTCTTTTTTGAATTTCATCGGAGTTTCACCATGAACAAGACCGCTCGCATCATCTCCATCGCCGCTGTGGCTGCTTTCTCTGCCTTCGGCGCGCACGCTGACGAAGCTGATGGCTCGCAATTTGCCCTGAAGTTCGACACGAACCGCACCCGCGCTGAAGTGGCTGCTGAAGCCGCCACGGTGGCCCAGACCCGCTCTATCGAGCCTGCTGGTTCGCGTGTGGTGACCTACAAGTCCACGGCTGACCGTGCTGCTGTGCGTGCCCTGGCTGCTGAAGCCCTGCGCACGGGCCAGATCCCTTCGGGCGAATTCAGCGCCATGTAATCGGTTGACGCAGTTGCGGGCCTTCCCATGGTGGTGGTACACCGCGTTGGCGGGGTGCTGCTGCCATGGGGAGTGTTTTCCCCGGGGCTGCACATCGAACAAATCGGGCTCCCATCGGGAGCCCTTTTTGTTGGTGTCTTTTCTTTCTGTGTGTTCACGCCGAGCTGTAGGGGCGGGGTGTGGCGCGGTTCATCATCGTGCCCTGTGGGCCAGCATCAAATCCAGGTTCTGCACGGCCGCGCCCGAGGCGCCCTTGCCCAGGTTGTCGAACACCGCCGTGAGCAGCACCTGCCCATGCCGCGCGTTGTGGAACACGCCCAGCCGCAGCTGGTTGGTGCCATTGAGGGCCTGTGGATCAAGTTGTTCTGTGGCTTCGGCCTGTGCCAGGGGCATGACTTCGACATGGGCGGCGCCCGCGTAGTGCTGCTGCAGGCAGGCGTGTAGCCGCTCGCCGTTGGCACCCGAAGTCAGTTGGTGCTCAAACAGGGGAATGCTCAGCACAATGCCCTGGCGGAACGCGCCGTAGGCGGGCACAAAAAAGGGGCGCTGGGCCAGGCCCGCATGCAGTGCGATTTCGGGCGTGTGTTTGTGCTCCAGCTTCAGTCCATACAGCTGAAAGGCTGGGGCATCTGCGCTGCAGGGGCCCTCGTGCTGTTCCACCCGCGCTCGCCCACCGCCCGAATAACCCGACACCGCATGCACTGTGACTGCATGCTCGCGGCCCAGCAGACCCGCACGCACCAGGGGGCGCAACAGGGCTACCGCGCCCGTGGGGTAGCAGCCGGGGTTGCTCACCCGTTGGGCACCTGCGATGCGCGCCGGCTGCGCGGCGTCCATTTCAGGAAAACCATAGACCCACTGCGGATCGGTGCGGTGCGCCGAACTGGCGTCGATCACCTGCACGGCCGGGGCGGTGATGGCGGCCACGGCCTCGCGCGCAGCGGCATCGGGCAGGCACAGGATGGCGATGTCGCAGCTGTTGATGGCTTCTGCGCGGCGGGACGCGTTCTTGCGCTCAGGCTCGGGCAAGGTCAGCAGGCGCAGGTCGGTGCGACCGCGCAGGCGCTCGTGAATCTGCAAGCCTGTGGTGCCTTGGTCGCCGTCGATAAAAACAAGGGGGGATGTAGTCATGGGATGGGCTTGGGGTGTTTTCCGTGGCATCCACGGCGGTATGGAACGGGTGGTGAGGTGAACGGAAGTGGTGAGAAGGGGGTTCGCAATCTTCGGCGCCGGTCTAAACTTTGAAAAGTTGAATTTCACAAATTTAAGGATCAGGTTTACTGAACGTCATGCGCGAACTCAACCTAGACCGTCTGCGCACCCTGGTCACGATTGCCGACCTCGGCTCCTTCGCCGAAGCCGCACGTTTGCTGCACCTGGCGCCGCCCACGGTGAGCCTGCATATCGCTGACCTGGAGGCTCACATCGGCGCCCCCCTGCTGGTGCGCAAGCGTGGCGAGGTGCGGCCCTCGGGCGTGGGCGAGGCGCTCGTTGAACGCGCGCGGCGCCTGCTGGCCGATGCGGATGAAACCCTGGAGCTGATGCAGCGCCAGGTGCAGGGGTTGGCCGGGCGGGTGCGCCTGGGCGCCTCCACCGGCGCCATCGCCCACCTGCTGCCACAGGCACTGGAGGTGCTGGGACAGCACCACCCAGGCGTGGACGTGCAGGTGGCGGTGCTGACCTCGCCAGAGACCATGGCCCGCCTTGCCAGCGGGGCGCTGGACATTGGCCTGGTGGCCCTGCCGCAGCCCGTCGTTCGCGGGGTGGCGGTGCTGCCCTGGCGCCGTGATCCAGTCATGGCCTTCGTGCCTGCAGCCTGGGAGTCGCCCCGGCGCGCCACGCCCCGCTGGTTGGCAGGCCAGCCGCTAATCCTGAACGACGAGGGCACCAGCCTGTCGCGCCTGTGCAAGGAATGGTTTGCCCAGGCGGGCGAGCACCCCCGGGCGCGCATCCAGCTCAACTACAACGACGCCATCAAGAGCCTGGTGGCCGCAGGTTATGGCGCCACGCTACTGCCCCACGAGGCGCCATCTGCCGCGCCCCTGGACCCGCGCATCCGTATGCTGCCCCTGCAGCGCCCCCTGTGGCGGCCGCTCGGCATTGCCCACCGCGAAGGCGGCGTGGAGCGCGCCACCCAGCATGTGCTGGATGTGCTGTGGCGGCAAAAACAGGGCTGATGCTGTCGGGCCAGGTTGTCGGCGCGGGCCTTTCCTGTCGGAGACTCAATGCGCAGCCGGTGATAGTGGGCTAAATTGTGAGAAAAATAGGCCGTCTGCGCGCGACCATATTGAATTTACTGCTATTAAATATGTAGCAAATGAAATCTGAGCTTGCCTGGGCTCGATGCATCGCCACTCGCTCAGCCCACCGCATCGGGCGACAGCGCACTCAGCACCATGCGCACGATCAGCTCCTCGGCCTTTTCGTAGTCGCGCTCCGTCAGTGCCGGTTTGCCCAGCAGCAAGGCGAACTGGGCCTCTTGCTCGGCATAGGCCTGGGTGACCGACCAGATGATGAACATCAGGTGCGTGAAGTTGACTTTGGCAATGCGGCCCTCGCGCGCCCAGCGCTCGAAGGTGCGCACCTCGGTCTTGAGCAGGGGCGCCACCCGCTCGGTGATGGCCGTGCCATACCGTGGTGCACCCGCAATCACCTCTTTGGTGAACACCTTGGCGCCCTGCGGGCGGGTGCGCGAGTAGTGCAGCTTGGCGCGGATATAGCGCCGCAGCGCTTGCTGGGGGTCGTCGCTGTGCGACAGGTCTTCCATGCCCTCCAGCCACTGGGTGAGCACATCGTCCAGCACCCGCTGGTACAGCGCCTCCTTGCTCGGGAAGTAATACAGCAGGTTGTGGCGGCTGATGCCCGCAGCGGCGGCAATGTTCTCCAGCGAGGCGCCCTCAAAGCCGAATTGAGCAAAGTGGTTTTCGGCTTCGGTGAGGATGCCCTGCTCCTTGGCCAGGCGCGAGGCCTTGGGCG
>NZ_QAIH01000211.1 GCF_003060895.1 Acidovorax sp. HMWF029
ACCTGCGTGGGCACCGACAGCCACACGCCGCATGTGGATGCGCTGGGCGTGATCGCCATCGGCGTGGGCGGCCTGGAGGCCGAGAACGTGATGCTGGGCCGCGCATCGATGATGCGGCTGCCCGAGATCGTGGGCGTTGAGCTGACCGGCCGACGCCAGGACGGTATCACCGCCACCGATGTGGTGCTGGCGCTCACCGAGTTTCTGCGCAAGGCCAAGGTGGTGGGCGCCTACCTGGAGTTCTTTGGCGAAGGTGCATCCAAGCTCACGATTGGCGACCGCGCCACCATCTCGAACATGGCACCCGAATACGGCGCCACGGCGGCCTTGTTCAGCATTGATGAACAGACGCTGGACTACCTGACGCTGACAGGCCGCGAGGCGGAACAAGTGAAGCTGGTCGAGACCTATGCCAAGGCGGCGGGGCTGTGGTCCGACACGCTCAAAGATGCGGTCTACGCGCGCAACCTGGTGTTCGACCTGTCCACCGTGGTGCGCAACCTGGCCGGCCCCTCCAACCCGCATGCGCGCGTGGCCACGTCCGAGCTGGCCGCGCGGGGCATCGCTGGCCCCTGGGCCATGCCGCCACCCAGCGAAGGCACGATGCCCGACGGCGCCGTGGTCATCGCCGCCATCACCAGCTGCACCAACACCAGCAACCCGCGCAACGTGATCGCCGCCGCGCTGCTGGCGCGCAACGCCAACCGGCTGGGCCTGGCGCGCAAGCCCTGGGTCAAGACCTCGCTGGCACCCGGCTCCAAGGCGGTGGATCTGTATCTGAAGGAAGCGGGCTTGCTGGCCGACCTGGAAAAGCTCGGCTTTGGCATCGTGGCCTTTGCCTGCACCACCTGCAACGGCATGAGTGGCGCGCTCGACCCCGCCATCGAGCAGGAGATCATCGACCGCGACCTGGTCGCCACCGCCGTGCTCTCGGGCAACCGCAATTTCGATGGGCGCATCCACCCCTATGCCAAGCAGGCGTTTCTGGCCTCGCCGCCTCTGGTCGTGGCCTATGCTATTGCAGGCACAGTGCGTTTTGACATCGAAAAGGATGTGCTGGCCGAGGTGGATGGGCAGCAGATTAGGCTCAAGGATCTGTGGCCCAGCGACGAGGAAATCGACGCCGTGGTGCAAACGGCCGTGAAGCCCGCACACTACCGCACCGTGTACGAGCCCATGTTCGCCATCCGGCAGGACGATGGCGAGCGCGTGTCGCCCCAGTACGACTGGCGCCCGCAGTCCACCTATATTCGCCGCCCGCCCTACTGGGACACCGAAGGCGTTGGCGCACTCGCTGCCCACCCGCGCACTCTGCAAGGCATGCGCCCGCTGGCCCTCCTGCCCGACAACATCACCACCGATCACCTGTCGCCGTCCAACGCCATCCTGCCCGGTAGCGCGGCGGGCGAATACCTGGCGCGCATGGGCCTGCCCGAGGAGGACTTCAACTCCTATGCCACACACCGGGGCGACCACCTCACCGCCCTGCGCGCCACGTTTGCCAACCCGCAACTGGTCAATGAGATGGCCGTGGTGGATGGCAAGGTCCAAAAAGGATCACTGGCCCGCGTGGAGCCCGAAGGCCGGGTGATGCGCATGTGGGAGGCCATCGAAACCTACCTGCACCGCCGCCAGCCGCTCATCATCATCGCGGGCGCCGACTACGGCCAGGGATCGAGCCGCGACTGGGCCGCCAAGGGAGTGCGGCTGGCGGGGGTGGAGGTGGTGGTGGCCGAGGGGTTTGAGCGCATCCACCGCACCAACCTCATTGGGATGGGGGTGTTGCCGCTGGAGTTTGAGGCGGGGGTCAACCGCATCACGCTGGGGCTGGATGGGACGGAGGTGTATGGCGTGGAGGGAGACATGCAACCCCGTGCCGACCTCACCCTGGTCGTCCGCCGCAACAATGGTGAAGTCACCCGGGTGCCCATGACATGCCGCCTCGACACCGCCGAAGAGGTCTCCATCTACCAAGCGGGCGGCGTCCTGCAACGTTTTGCGCAAGATTTTCTTGCCAAGAATGTAGGCAAAAAACAGGCTCTTGCGCCCGTCTAGAAAGCACTGTGCGCTATCAAATTTGATATTTCTTCATGAGCATTCACTCCGCACCACAGATCCGCATTCCCGCCACCTACCTGCGCGGAGGCACCAGCAAAGGCGTTTTCTTTCGCCTTGACGACCTGCCCGCCCCCGCCCAGCAACCCGGCCCGGCACGCGACGCCCTGCTGCTGCGCGTGGTGGGCAGCCCCGACCCGTATGGCAAGCAGATCGACGGCATGGGCAATGCGTCCTCCAGCACCAGCAAGGCGGTGATTCTGTCGCGCAGCACGCGGCCAGGGCACGATGTGGATTACTTGTTTGGCCAGGTGTCCATCGACCAGCCCTTCGTGGACTGGAGCGGCAACTGCGGCAACCTCTCTGCCGCCGTGGGGCCCTGCGCCATCCACATGGGGCTGATCGATGCGGCGCGCATCCCGCAAGACGGCACCTTCCCCGTCCGCATCTGGCAAGCCAATATCGGCAAGACCATCGTGGCGCATGTGCCCATGGCCAATGGGCAGGTGCAGGAGACGGGTGACTTCGAGCTGGACGGCGTGACCTTTGCTGCGGCCGAGGTGGCGCTGGAGTTCATGGACCCGGCAGACGATGGCGATGATGGGGGAGCCATCTCGACAGCGCCGGGCCGCCCCAAGCTGGAGAGGTCCCCCTCGGGGGGCAGCGAACCCCACGCAGTGGGGAGCGTGGGGGCGTTATTCCCGACGGGCAACGTGGTGGACACCTTGGAGGTGCCCGGCGTCGGCAGCTTTGCCGCCACGCTGATCAACGCGGGCATCCCCACCATCTTTCTGAACGCACAAGAGCTGGGCTACACCGGCACCGAGTTGCAGAGTGCTATCAATGGCGATGCGGCGGCACTCGCGCGCTTCGAGACCATCCGTGCCCATGGCGCATTGCGCATGGGGCTGATCCGCGCTCTGAGCGAGGCCGCCACGCGCCAGCACACCCCCAAGATCGCGTTCGTCGCGCCACCCGCCAGCTACACAGCCTCCAACGGCAAAGCCATTGACGCCAAAGACACCGACCTGCTGGTGCGCGCGCTCTCCATGGGCCAGCTGCACCACGCGATGATGGGCACGGCGGCGGTGGCCATTGGCACGGCGGCGGCCATACCCGGCACCTTGGTCAACCTGGCAGCGGGCGGTGGCATGCGCAGCAGCGTGCGGTTTGGCCACCCCTCGGGCACCCTGCGTGTGGGGGCCGAGGCAGCGCAGATCAACGGCCAGTGGAAGGTGACCAAGGCCCTGATGAGCCGCAGCGCCCGCATCCTCATGGAAGGCTGGGTGCGAGTGCCCTGCGGTCTTTTTTGAGGTTTTTTGGCCCCTTCCGCGCGTCCATCATTCCTTTATAGCTATAAAAAAAGTAGCAAATCAAGCTCCTTGCGATTCATGAACACCAAACAACAACTCAAAGCCCTTGCCCAGGCCCGCCGGGGCGTGATAGTGCCCGGCGCATTCAACGCGCTTTCCGCCCGTGTGGTGGCAGACCTGGGCTTTGAAGCCCTCTACGTCACTGGCGCTGGCGTGACCAACATGTGGTTTGGCCTGCCGGACCAGGCCTTCATGGGCCTCACCGACATTGCCGACCACACAGCCCGCATCCGCGACGCGGTGGAGTTGCCACTCATCGTCGATGCCGACACCGGCTTTGGCAACGCGCTCAACACCTACCACGCGGTGCGGGTGCTGGAGCGTGCGGGCGCCGACTGCATACAGCTCGAAGACCAGGTCAGCCCCAAGCGCTGCGGGCATTTCAACGGCAAGGAGGTGATCGCTACCTGCGAGATGCTGGGCAAGATCAAGGCTGCCGTGGACGCGCGCCGGGACCCAGACACATTGATCCTGGCCCGCACCGACGCTTGTGCCACACAAGGCTTTGAAGCCGCCGTGGAGCGCGCCCAGCGCTTTCAGGAGGCCGGTGCCGACATCCTGTTTGTGGAGGCCGTCACCACGCTGGACGAGATCCGCGCCCTGCCGCAGCGGCTGGCAGCACCGCAGCTCATGAACATGGTGATTGGCGGCAAGACCCCCATCACCAGCGCCGAAGAACTGGCCGCGCTGGGCTATGGCCTGGTGTTGTATGCCAACGCGGCATTGCAGGGCGCGGTGGCGGGCATGCAAAAAGCGCTCACGGTGCTGCGCGACAACCGACGCATCGACGAAGACCCGGCTCTGGTGGCGCCGTTTGCCGAGCGCCAGCGCCTGGTGCACAAAGCCGAATGGGACGCGCTCGAAACAAAATACACCTGACCGGCGCGCAAGCTACCTGAGCTACCTGAGTAGCAGGTGTAGGTTTGGCTGGTCGTGTGGCACGGCAGGCGCAGGCCCGCGCCCAAGCCCTCTGACACGCAGGGCCAAGCCCCCCTCGCGGCGGGTGTTCACTGCACAATCCGGCCCGCAACACGCCGCGCAGCCACCCACTCCCCACAAGGTTTATCCCCATGCTCTACAACGCCCTCAAGCTCGCCCATGTCCTGTCCATCATCGTGTGGATCGGCGGCATGGTGTTTGCCCATTTCTTTCTGCGCCCGGCGGCGCAGTCGCTGGAGCCGCCGCTGCGCCTGCGGTTGATGCACGACGTGCTGCAGCGTTTTCTGGGCGCCGTCAGCGTGGCGGTGGTGGTGGTGCTCGTCAGTGGGCTGTGGATGATCGGCAACGTCGCCCGGCAGGCCGTGCAGTCGGGCGGGAACTTTGCGATGCCGATGGACTGGACCCTCATGGCCACGCTGGGCATCGTGATGGCGGCCATCTTCGGCCACATCCGTTTCGCGCTTTTTCGCCGCCTGCAGCGGGCAGTGGCTGCGTCCGACTGGGCCGCAGGCGGCCAGGCCATGGCCGCAATTCGGCAATGGGTGGCGGTGAACCTGGGCCTGGGCGTGGCCATTGTGGTCATCACCGTGCTGATGTAACCCACAGCAACGCACAGCGCTGGCCGCTGGCCGCAGTGCACCTACTTCAGGCGCGGGCAAGCCGCTGCTGACACGCCCTGGGCCTGCGGCTCCTCTACCATCGGGTAACGAGGAGCCCTGCTACGTGTTCAAGTATTTCGAAAGCCGCCTTCCCCCCTATCCCCCCGCCGAACCCCATC
>NZ_QAIH01000212.1 GCF_003060895.1 Acidovorax sp. HMWF029
CCCCAACGCTGGGTGAACAGCGCCATCAGCGCCAAAAAGGGCAGGACGGTGATCACCTCTTCGCCCAAAAGCTGCGGCGCCATGTTGGCAAAGATGATGACGCGATCCCCCGTATCGCTGGCCTGTAGCAACATCGCGCCAGGGTTGGGCGCCTGGGCCATCACCGATGCCAGCATCAACCCCACGCTTACCGTCACCACGATGTTGAGCAGCGCAAAGAAAAACATCCACAGCACATCGCGCGCTGACACCCTGGCAAACAAAACTTGCCAATGCCCGGGTGCCACCCAGCGCAGGGCCCACAGCGGAATCGCCGCCATCAGCAACGACGGCACCAGCCGCCCCAAGGGCGGCCAGGGCCAGGCAATCGGCAAAGTCACCACCAGAAACCCGGCCACCACCGCCGCCATCAGCAGCAGCCACTGCGGCGTAGACAAGCGGACGGGCTGGTTGTTGAAGAAGGGAAACTCGCGCCCCGGCCGCTCAATCCAGCCAAAACGCCCTGTCGCCCCCGATGCTTGCTCGGCTGTTCTTTGCATTGCCACTCCCTCTTGATAGCCAGAGCGCGCACGCTCTGGCGGATGAATGCCCAAATTATGAGAGATATTTGGCTTTGGCGCGCATCCATAAAGCGCGGAGAGCTATCAAAAAAATAGCAATCAGACGGGTGAGAGAGGCGTTCAGAACGACGACCCAGGCTCGCTCAAAAACACCAGCTCTTCAGGCTTAGAGCTGCGGCCCAGGACGGCATTGCGGTGCGGGTAACGGCCAAAGCGGTCAATGATGGCCTTGTGGCGGCGCTCAAAGTCCAGGTTGTTTTCCATGCCCGGCTGTGCAAACAGTGCCAGGGCCTGTTCATGAATCACCGCAGATTCGCTGTGCATGTACGGCATGTAGGCAAACACGCGCTGTGCGGTGGGCAGGCTGCGGTCCTGCCCGCTGGCCACCAGCTATTGCGCCAGAGCGAGGGCCAGTGCGTCTTGCGCAAAGGCGCGGGCAGTGTCGCGGTACACATTGCGCGAGAACTGGTCCAGCACCAGGATTTCTGCCAACCGGCCTTCGGGAGTGGCGCGCCAGGTGAACAGTTCACACCGGGCAGCGGCCTCCAGCGTGGGGCCGAAGCGGGTGCGGATGGATTCGTCCAAAGCAGTGTATTTGGCGAAGTGCTGCTTAGGAGTGAGCTTGGAAAACCAGAAGTGCAGGATATCGCTTTGTGTTGTTGGTGGCATAGCCAGAGGTGTATGGGCCACCGTCCGATTGCGGCCAGAAGCTGTCGGTCACCGCGGATGAAAGCGGACGCTCAACTGACAAAGTAAGCGGCTCCCCGTAAGCCAGTCCGCTTGAGCGAAACTTGAGCCAGCACTTTCACGGCACCGGCGCGGCAACAACAAATCGAATATCCGCCACGCCGGCAGTTTGCGCCGCAGCGATGACCCTGGCAACTTGCCCATAGGAGGTTTCTTCGTCGGCGCGGATATGGAGGGACACGCGATTGGCTTGGGAGGCCTCCTGGAGACGTTCAAGAAGATCGCCGAAACCAGCGGGAGTACTGCCGAGGTAAATCCGACCATCCTTTGTGATCGTGACAACTAGAGGAGCCGTGGCGTGAGATGAACTAGTTGTCATCTCGACAATGTTTGTAATGAGGGCTGCGGGACGCGCGCCTTCCAGAACAAACCTGACGGGCATATTCACCCATGTTTGTCGCCGAACATCACCTTGCTTGTAAGGTAAAAAGCGGGCCGTCTTTGCAATTCTCATCGCCTCAGCATCAAGCAAGTCGAATCCGGAGCTGCGCGAGACAATGATGCGGCTGACAGCACCTGACTCGGCCACTTGGAATCCGACAACTGTGGTGCCCTCAATGCCATACGTCCGAGCTTCGGGAGGATATTTGGGCGCTTCCAGCGGTTCTGCCAGCACCGGCAACTGCGAGTGCTGGGCAGAAACTACACCCCAGGACATGAGTAGAACCACCGCCAGCGAAAAAGGGGCGAAACGTTTCATATGTGTTGTCGAACGTATAGGTGAGCGGCACGCAACGTCATTGTGAGGTTTCACCGCGCCGGCTCCCGGATCTTGTAATGCCACGCCCGCATCAGAGTTGCGAGCTTCCCTTGGGAGCTCGAATCCAAGCGCCCCACACTGTTCATGAAGGCTTGCCCCACGGTACGCTGATACTTCGCGAATGCGGGCGCCCCGATATACAAAGCGACCGCCCTTAGATCGGACTCAACGCCTGCCACTTCCCGTCGGAGTATCTGAACAGTTCTCCTTGCCGCTTCGCGCTCGGCGCTTGAGTAGAGGCCAGCGGTGCCGGACGGCCTCTCCGCTTGCACAAAGAAAATCCAATTCAGACCCAGCCCCTGCAGTCGCAATGTTGCTGCTGCAACCGCTGGGTCGGAATTCCTTGCATCCAGGAGAACAAGCTCGGGATACGTCAGTCCTATTGCCAGCTCGAGTGCCAGGAAATTCTCAAGACTCCTCCCTTCAGGCAGGGAGATTTGAACGAGCTCTGTACAGAAATCTGGAAGCCATTTGCTCCAACTGGGATGGTTTGGCCCCCAATCGGCATCACGCCTCAACTCGGCAAAGTACGAGCGACAAAACAAATCTGCAGTCAACCCGAAGAGCTGCACCGGAGCAAGCAATCCATCCTTGTCGTTGACGAGTGTTTGCGCTGCCTCCAGACGGATATCGTCGGGAGCCTGTGCCTTGATGTCGCCCGCAGTGGCTCCGAACAGAAGCAATGCTATGACTAGAGTGCATTGGCGCATGAGCAGCAGAAACATGGGAGGTGAGACCTAACGATAAGCGTTTACCAGACTCAAGACGACCTGCGAGCAAGTTTGCATTTATAGCGTCAGATAAACCTCGCTGCCCGGCAATTGTCAACGCGGCAAACTATAGCTTGCCAGTAGACACGCACCGGACACTTAATAGCGCGGTTTGGACTGCCTCTAGCGGGTAGTGAACCAACGGCAGCTTATGGGTCGTGTTGTCCACTGTCGGCTCAGGGCCCCAAGCTGTCTTTAGCTCACAGGAAAAAAGGCCAGCAATCCTCAAAGTCTGCTGGCCTTTCCATATTCAGTGGGAAATTACTTCCCCCAAGAATCTTTCAATCCCACCGCCAAGTTAAACACCGGTTTCCCCGCCGTGTGGTCAATACGGTCCGCCACAAAGTACCCGTGCCGTTCAAACTGGAACTTGTCGTCCGGCTTGGCATTGGCGAGTGACGGCTCCACGATGGCGGTCACCACCTTCAGGCTGTTCGGGTTCAGGCTTTCAATGAAGTCCTTGCCGCCCGCGTCGGGGTGGGCGTCCAGGAACAGGCGGTCGTACATGCGCACTTCGGCGTTCACGCCGTCGGCCACGCCCACCCAGGTGATGGCGGCTTTCACCTTCACGCTGTCGGCGCCGGGGGTGCCGCTCTTGGTGTCGGGCACCACGGTGGCCAGCACTTCGGTGATGACGCCGTTAGCGTCTTTGGTGCAGCCGGTGCATTCAATGACGTAGCCGCCCTTCAGGCGCACAGTGTTGCCGGGCAGCATTTGACCGTCCGCCCCTGGCCGGGGCGGATAAAGGCGCTTGTAGCCCTTGGGCGGCACTTCTTCAAAGTCTTCGCGCTCGATCCAGACTTCTTTGCCGATGGTGAAGTGGCGGGTCGGCGACTCTGTTCCTTCAGGTGGGTGGGGCAGGGC
>NZ_QAIH01000213.1 GCF_003060895.1 Acidovorax sp. HMWF029
GCTGTGGGGCGGCACGTTGAGCGGACTGCGCTTTGCCTGGCACTCGCGCATGATCCTTGCGCAACTGGTGCGTGTGATGGCTTTCAGTGCAGCGGGCTCGGCCCTGTGGGCGCTGCTGCCGGTGATTGCGCAGCGACTGGGCACCGGGGCACCGGGCTTCGGTTTGCTGATGGGCTGCCTGGGCACAGGCGCCGTGGCCGTGGGCCTGGTGCTGGGGCGGCTGCGCGCACGTTTTGGCATGGAGGTCATCGTGGGCGCGGGCGGCATCGTGTTTGGCGCGGCCATGCTGGTGGCGGCGCTCACCAAGATCACGGCAGTGGTCTACATCGCCATGCTGTTTGCGGGCGCGGCCTGGATGTCGGCCATGTCCACCTTCAACACAGCCACCCAGGCCAGCGCACCGCAGTGGGTGCGCTCGCGCGCCGTGGCCATGCACATGGTTGCGGCGCTGGGCGCGTTTGCGATGGGCTCGGCGTTCTGGGGCGCGGCGTCGGACATCCTGGGCCTCACGCCCACGCTCTGTGTGGCCGCCGCACTCATGAGCGTGGGCCTGCTGCTGGCGCGCCCCATGCCGCTGCGCATGGGCGCGCTGCACGAGGTGACCCAGGCCACCCCCTGGGATGAACTCTTTATTGAAGCCGAACCCCTGCCCGAGGCTGGCCCCGTGGCGGTGGAGGTGGGCTACCGCATCGCCCCCGGCACCGACGCCGCCTTCCTCGACACCATCAGCCGCATGAAGGCCCCACGCCGCCGCGACGGCGCCACCTTCTGGCGCGTGTACAAGGACCTGGGCGAGCCCTCGCGCTATGTGGAGCGTTTCATCGTCGAGTCCTGGGCCGACTACCTGCACCAGCGCGCCCGCGCCACCATGGCCGACCAGGCGCTGGAGACCGAGGTGCGGGCGTTTTTGGCGCCGGGCGAAGTGGTGCGCATGTCGCACTACATCGCAGAAAGGTGAAGCCCCCCCTGAGCGGCTACTCCGCTTCCCCTCAAGGGGGACGCACCCGGCGGCCCGGCAAAGCCGGTTCCATGGGTGCACTGGCTTGATGCGCGTCAATTTCTGCTGCTGCGCCGGGTACCAAGGCAAGTGGTCGGCCTGCGACAATCGCAGGATGACCTTCGCCCCCCTTGCCAACGACACCTTTCTGCGTGCCTGCCGCCGCCAGGCCACCGACTACACGCCCCTGTGGCTCATGCGCCAGGCGGGGCGCTACCTGCCTGAATACAAGGCCACGCGCGCCCAGGCGGGCAGCTTCATGGGGCTGGCCACCAATGTGGACTACGCCACCGAAGTGACCCTGCAACCGCTGGAGCGTTTTCCACTCGACGCGGCCATCCTGTTCAGCGACATCCTCACCGTGCCCGACGCCATGGGCCTGGGCCTGTCGTTTGCCGAGGGCGAAGGCCCGCGCTTTGCAAAGCAAGTGCGCGACGAAGCCGCCGTGGCCACGCTGGCCGTGCCCGACATGGACAAGCTGCGCTACGTGTTTGACGCGGTCACCAGCATCCGCAAGGCACTGAACGGACGCGTGCCGCTGATCGGCTTTTCGGGCAGCCCCTGGACGCTCGCCTGCTACATGGTCGAAGGCAAGGGGTCGGACGACTACCGCCTGGTCAAGAGCCTGATGTACAGCCGCCCCGACCTGATGCACCGCATCCTGGCCATCAACGCCGACAGCGTGGCCGCCTACCTGAACGCCCAGATAGACGCAGGCGCTCAGGCTGTGATGATTTTTGACAGCTGGGGCGGCGTGCTGGCCGATGGTGCCTTCCAGCAGTTCAGCCTGGCGTACACCAAGCGCGTGCTGGCACAGCTCAAGCGCACCGGCGTGGATGGCACCGATGTGCCGCGCATCGTGTTCACCAAGGGCGGCGGCATCTGGCTGGAAGACATGAAGGACATCGACTGCGAGGTGCTGGGCCTGGACTGGACGGCCAACCTGGGCAAGGCGCGCGCCATCGTGGGTGGCCAGGCAGGCGGCCCGGGCAAGGCGCTGCAGGGGAACATCGACCCCAATGTGCTGTTTGCGCCGCCCGCACAGATCGAACAACAAGTGCGCCACGTGCTGGACAGCTTCGGCCCCCCCCACACCGACCGCAGCACCACCGGCCCCACCCACATCTTCAACCTGGGCCACGGCATCAGCCAGTTCACGCCGCCCGAGCATGTGGCAGCGCTGGTGGAGGCGGTGCACAGCCACTCGCGCGCGCAGCGCCAGCCGCGCTGAAGGCGGCCGGGGCCTGCGCAGCCGCACCAGTGCGGCATTCTCTGCACGCAAAGAGCGACTAGGCCCCCCACGCACCAAAACCCCACAGCCCCGCACCCGACGGGCTGACTTATGCACAAAACTGGAGCGGCACCGCCAACCCGCAGCGCACCATACATGCCACCATTGCGGTACCGGAAAGATTCGCAACAACCGCGTAAGTGATTGATTTCAAACGATCTGCATGACCTGCTTTTTTTGCGGGCATTCCAGCCAAAACGCCATCTTTCAAGGACTTGCGAGACAAACACAGGGGATATCAACAAAGTTATCCACAGA
>NZ_QAIH01000214.1:0-6211 GCF_003060895.1 Acidovorax sp. HMWF029
CCACGGCACCCCGCCCTGGCGGGTGGCGCTACAAAAAAGGCCCACCAGGGGGCGCACTCGTTACCATTGGGCCATGTTCAGTTATCGCCACGCCTTCCACGCGGGCAACCATGCCGATGTGCTCAAGCACACGGTTTTGATTGCCGCCTTGCAACACCTCACCGAAAAAGACGCGGCATTGACCGTGCTGGACACCCATGCAGGAGCCGGGCTGTACCGGCTGGACGGGGACTACGCCAGCACCAGCGGCGAGGCCACCGACGGCATCGCCCGCCTTTTCGCCCCCACCACACCCGCCCTCGCACCGGCCCTGCAGGCCTATGTGGACATGGTGAACGCCTTCAACCAGGGCAACACCCTGCGGGTCTACCCTGGATCGCCCTTTATCACCCAGCGCCTGCTGCGCAGCCAGGACAAGCTCAAGCTGTTCGAGCTGCATCCGACCGACCTGCGCTCCCTGGCGGGCAATGTCGCCCAGCTGGAGGCGGGCCGCCAGGTGGCAGTGCTCCATGAAGACGGGTTTGAAGGCATCAAGAAGTTTTTGCCCCCACCGGCCCGCCGCGCCCTCGTACTGTGCGACCCTAGCTATGAAATCAAGAGCGACTATGCCAAGGTGCTCGACATGGCGACCGACTCGCTCAAGCGTTTTGCCACGGGCACCTATGCGTTCTGGTACCCCATCATTCCGCGCCCCGAGGCACACGACCTGCCCCGCCGCCTCAAGACGCTAGCCACCAAGGCAGGCAAAAGCTGGCTGCACGCCACGCTGACCGTCAAGTCGAGCAAGATCACCGAAACGGTCACCGGCGACACCAAGCGCCCCGGCCTGCCGGCCAGCGGCATGTTCCTGATCAACCCGCCCTACACGCTCAAGGCGGCCCTGAAGACCGCGCTACCGCAAATGGCCGAGCTGCTGGCGCAAGACAAACACGCCACGCACACGCTGGAATCCGGCGGCTAAAGCGGCACACCCCTGTAGCGCTGCGCGCCTCGGCTCCAGCCATGGGCCCTGAAACCATGGGCCTCAACGCCCTGCTCAAGGCGCTGCCGGGCAATCCTTTTCTTCCTCGTCCAGGGCAAACAGCTCTACAGGCTTGAGCCCGAGACCGACCATGCCCAGGGCTTCGGCAGCGCCGCGACTGAGGTCGATCACGCGATTGCGGACATGGGGCCCCCGGTCGTTGATGCGCACGACGACCGTCCGCCCCGTTGCCTGGCTGCGCACACAGACCCGGGAGCCAAACGGCAGGGTGGGATGCGCCGCCGTGAGCGCGCGCATGTCAAAACGCTCCCCACTGGCCGTGCGCCGCCGGTGAAACTGCGCCCCGTACCACGAGGCCAACCCGACCTCGTCGGCCGTGACCAGCTCCAGGGACGACGCATCCACGCCCGCAGGCGGTAGCGGCGGCGGTGCAGGAGGATCGATCAGCATGGCCTCGCCCGGCACAGTCAGAAGGTGGGGGACCAGCGCGTCGGCCTCGGCCGACAGCCCCTGGGCCAGCGCGGGAGCCAACGCCAGGGCCCACAACAGCCCCACACATGCGACCTGCGAGATGCGCGCTCGCAGGGTTCCACGGCATGCGGGCGGCGGCACCCCCACCCCGCCCATCAGATCCCCAGGCGGCGACAGATCTCAAGCGTCGCGGCGCTTTGGTTCATGGTGTAGAAGTGCAGCGCTGGCACACCTGCGCTGCGCAGCTGGTCGCACAGGTCGGTCACCACATCCAGGCCAAAAGCCTTGATGCTGGCCGTGTCGTCACCAAACGCCTGCAGGCGCAGGCGGATCCAGCGCGGGATCTCGGCGCCGCACGCATCCGAAAACCGCATCAGTTGGGTGGAGCTGCCGATCGGCATGATGCCCGGCACCACCGGCACCTCAGCGCCCAGGCGCTGCGTATCTTCAATAAAACGGAAGTACGCATCGCTGTTGTAGAAATACTGGGTGATAGCCGAGTCGGCCCCGGCCTGCACCTTGGCCACATAGGCCTCGAGATCGGCCTCGGGCGAACGCGCCTGCGGATGCACTTCCGGGTAGGCCGCCACTTCGATGTGGAAGTCGCGCCCCGTCTCGGCGCGGATGAAGGCCACCAGGTCGCTCGCATAGTGGAACTCGCCTCCCGCGCCATAGCCGCTGGGCAGGTCGCCGCGCAGCGCCACCAGGCGCTTGACGCCCATGGCCTTGAGCGTGGCGAGCTGCTCGCGCACCGATTGGCGCGTTGCCCCGATGCAGGAGAAGTGCGACGCGGCGCTCACCCCTTCGGCCAGGATCTCGCGCACGGTGCCGAAGGTGCCCTCTTGCGTGGAGCCGCCAGCACCATAGGTCACCGAACAGAAATCCGGGTGCAGCGCATACAGCTGCTGGCGGGCCACGCGCAGCTTGTCGGCGCCTTCGGGCGTCTTGGGCGGGAAGAACTCAAAACTCACAGGGAAACCGATGCCCTGTGCATTGGCAGCATTCATGCAGCCCTCCTTGCATGGATAAAAAACTCTCGGTTGCCGTCGCCACCCTGGATGGAACTGTCAAGCCATGCCAGCACGCTCAGGCCCACGGTAGCGCAGCAGTCGCGGATGCGTTGCTCGACCACGGCGTACAAGGCCTCGTCGCGCACGATACCGCCCTTGCCCACCTGGCCGGGCTGCAGCTCGAACTGCGGCTTGACCAGCATGACCAGGTCGCCCTGCGGCGCCAGCAGCGGCACCAGTGCGGGCAGCACCAGCGTGAGCGAGATGAACGACAGGTCGCCCGTCACTAGGTCAAATTCGGGCGTGATGTCCACATCGACACGGTCCGCGCGGCGGCGGCGCTCCACCGGCAGCGTGCCCTGCGCGCGCGCCTTGGCCAGCTCGGCGCGTTCGGCCTTGAAGGCTTCGATGTCCTTTTCCTTGGCATCGTCGCTGTCGTCGTAGTCCTCGTCCACCTGGCCGCCGTTGCGCATCCAGCTGTAGGGGGCTTCGGGCTGGGTCTCGTTGTCTTCTTCCAGCTCGATGACTTCCGAGAGCGCCAGTTCGCAGGCCTGCTGCAACGCCTCGGCCGTCAGCGAGCGCGCGTTCACGCCCTCGACACACACCACCCGCAGGTCGCTGCGCAGCCGCTCGTGCAGCTGGTCGTGGCCCACGTCCACGCCAATCACCTGCGCCGCGCCGCGCTGCAGCAGGCAGTCGGTGAAACCACCGGTGCTCTGCCCCACATCCAGGCAGCGCAGCCCCTGCACCTTCAGGCCCAGGGCATCGAGCGCGCCTTCGAGCTTGAGCCCGCCGCGCGAGATGTACTTGGCCTCGGCGCCGTCGAGCAGCTGCACCTCGGCGATGGCCGGGATGTCGTCGCCATTCTTCGCCACCTTCTGCCAGGGCGCGAGCGGCGACAGGCGCCATTCGACACCCGACGCAATCAGGCGCTGGGCCTGCGAGCGGGTGGCGGCATGCCCCCGCTCCACCAAAAACACATCTGCGCGCATGGCGCCCATCCTTTTATGAATAAAAAAAGCCGTTCCCGCGCGACCATCATGCGTTTACAGCTATGATTTATATAGCAAACAGCCCCGCATGGAAGCGCCCGGCAGCGCACAGGGCGTCAAGCCCATGGAGAGGGGGCATTCCCCCTCTCCCGCCTGGTTCGCTCAGTAGCGGTAGGTATCGGGCTTGTAAGGGCCTTGCTTGGGCACGCCAATGTAGGCGGCCTGGTCGTCGCTCAGCTCGGTCAGCATGGCGCCCACCTTCTTCAGGTGCAGGCGCGCCACCTTTTCATCGAGGTGCTTGGGCAGCACGTAGACCTTGCCGTTTTCATAGTAGTCGCTGTGGGTGAACAGCTCGATCTGGGCGATGGTCTGGTTGGCGAACGAGTTGGACATCACGAAGCTGGGGTGGCCCGTGCCGCAGCCCAGGTTCACCAGACGGCCCTTGGCCAGCAGGATGATGCGCTTGCCATCAGGGAAAATTACATGGTCCACCTGGGGCTTGATCTCTTCCCACTGGCAGTTTTCTTCGAGCTTGGCGACCTGGATTTCGTTGTCGAAGTGGCCGATGTTGCAAACGATGGACTGGTCCTTCATCGCCGCCATGTGGTCATAGGTGATCACGTCGCGGTTGCCCGTGGTGGTCACGAAGATGTCGGCCTTGTCGGCGGCCCATTCCATGGTCACGACCTTGAAGCCTTCCATCGCGGCCTGCAGCGCGTTGATCGGGTCGATCTCGGTCACCCACACCTGGGCGCTCAGGGCGCGCAGCGCCTGGGCGCTGCCCTTGCCCACGTCGCCATAACCCGCCACCACGGCCACCTTGCCCGCGATCATCACATCGGTGGCGCGCTTGATGCCGTCCACCAGAGATTCGCGGCAGCCATACAGGTTGTCAAACTTGCTCTTGGTGACCGAGTCGTTCACGTTGATCGCGCGGAACATCAGCGAGCCCTTGGCCGACATTTCCTTCAAGCGGTGCACGCCGGTGGTGGTCTCTTCGGTCACGCCAATGATCTCTGCGCTCTTGCGGCTGTACCAGGTGCTGTCTTCGGCCAGCTTGGCCTTGATGGCGGCGAACAGGATGCGCTCTTCTTCGCTGCCCGGATTGGCCAGCACGGAGGCGTCTTTCTCGGCCTTCTTGCCCAGGTGCATCAGCAGCGTGGCGTCACCGCCGTCGTCCAGGATCAGGTTGGGACCTTCGCCTGCGGTGCCCTTGGCGCCAAAGTCAAAAATGCGGTGGGTGTAGTCCCAGTATTCGGCCAGGGTCTCGCCCTTGACGGCGAACACGGGCGTGCCCGTGGCGGCAATGGCGGCGGCGGCATGGTCCTGCGTGGAGAAGATGTTGCACGAGGCCCAGCGCACATCGGCGCCCAGGGCTTGCAAAGTCTCGATCAGCACGGCGGTCTGGATCGTCATGTGCAGGCTGCCGGTGATGCGGGCGCCCTTGAGCGACTGCTTGGCTGCGAATTCTTCGCGGATGGCCATCAGACCAGGCATCTCCGTTTCGGCGATGCGGATCTCCTTGCGGCCCCAATCGGCCAGGCCGATGTCGGCAATGATGCAGTCGGTGTTGACCGGGGCGTTGACGCGTGCGTTCATGGTGGTGTGCTCCAAAGCATGTTTGAAAAACCACTGGTCGGGGGAGTGACAAAGCTCACCACACGAGAAGTGGATGAGCGTCGTTGCGGGTAGATGGTTCCGAGCCTCACGCCCCGCCTGTGCTGGGGACGCTGCAACGCTCCTCGGATCGGCGAATTATAAAAGCAAGTGCCCGGCGGGGAAATATCCCCGGGCTGCGGGTGGGGCCGCCCCGCTCTCACTCGCCATTGCTCCTTCACCTCGGCAACATGCCAACCACCCATGTCACCTGTGCGGCTGCCGGGGTTGGCGGAGCCCCTGACACTGGTGCTCTTTCAAAAGCGCCATCAAGGAGCACCACATGGACCCCAAGGACAAGGTCGTCATCGTCACCGGCGGCGCCAGCGGCATCGGCCGCAGCATCGCGCGGCGTTTTGCGCAGGAGGGCGCCCGCGCCGTGGTCGTGGCTGACCTGTACCTGGAGGCTGCCCAGGCGGTGGCCGACGAGATCGGTGGCCTGGCCGTGCGCTGCGACGTATCGAAAGAGGCCGACATCCAGGCCCTGGTGGCCACCACCCGCGACCGCTTTGGCCACGTGGACGCCTATATCTCCAACGCGGGCATCCTGGGCCGCCCGGGCGGCATCGAACTCGAAGACCCGCTGTGGGACGCCATGTGGAACATCCACGGCATGGCCCATGTGTGGGCCGCGCGCGCCGTGGTGCCCGAGATGGTGGAGCGCGGCGAGGGCTTCTTCCTGGTCACAGCCTCGGCCGCCGGGCTGCTGACCATTGTCGAATCTGCTCCCTATGCCGTCACCAAACACGCGGCCGTGGCCTTTGCAGAATGGCTGCGCATCGCCTATGGCCGCAAGGGCGTGGACGTGGCCTGCCTATGCCCGCAGTCGGTGCGGACCGCCATGGTCACGGGCGACGGCGGATCTGCCTCGCACGACGGCATCCTGCCGCCCGAGCAGGTGGCAGGCGACGTGCTGGCCGCCATGTTGGACGGCCGCTTCCTGGTGCTGCCCCACCCCGAGGTGGCGCAGTACTTCCGCAACAAGGGGCAGGACTACGAACGCTGGATCGGTGGCATGCAGAAGATGTACGCCCGCCACACGCAGACCCCCGCAGGCTGATACCTGCTGCGGGGATTCCAGAGCGCCCGCCCGGTAAAAT
>NZ_QAIH01000214.1:6221-48660 GCF_003060895.1 Acidovorax sp. HMWF029
CCCGCGATTCGGCGCCCCGCGCCTGTCGCGCCCACTGCCGCAGCCCTTGCCGCAGCGGGCCCTAGCCCTCTTGGAATCCCCCCGTGTCCTACGCCCCCGAAACCCGGCGCCGCCGCACCTTTGCCATCATCTCCCACCCCGACGCCGGTAAAACGACGCTGACGGAAAAGCTGCTGCTGTTCTCGGGCGCAATCCA
Organism: Acidovorax sp. HMWF029; assembly: GCF_003060895.1. Classification (GTDB taxonomy): domain Bacteria; phylum Pseudomonadota; class Gammaproteobacteria; order Burkholderiales; family Burkholderiaceae_C; genus Acidovorax. The sequence continues at coordinate 6,418 of NZ_QAIH01000214.1, forward strand.
GATCGCGGGCGCCGTGAAGGGCCGCAAGGCCAGCCGCCACGCCACCTCCGACTGGATGGAGATTGAAAAGCAGCGCGGCATCTCGGTGGCCTCGTCGGTGATGCAGATGCTGTACCGCGAGCATGTGATCAACCTGCTCGACACACCCGGCCACAAGGACTTCTCGGAAGACACCTACCGCGTGCTCACCGCCGTCGATTCGGCCCTGATGGTGATCGACGCTGCCAACGGTGTGGAAGCACAGACCCGCCGCCTGATTGAGGTCTGCCGCCAGCGCGATACGCCCATCATCACCTTCGTGAACAAAATGGACCGCGAAGTGCGCGACCCACTGGACATCATGGACGAGGTGGAGCGCGAACTGGGCATGCCCTGCTGCCCCATGACCTGGCCTGTAGGCCAGGGCAAAAGCTTCGGCGGCATCATCAACCTGCGCACCAAAACCATGACGGTGTTCGAGTCCGGCAGCGAGCGCCGCCCGCAGGACTTTGAATCCATTCCCCTGACCGACGAAGCCACGCTGCGCGCTCGCTTTGGCGCCGAGTTCGACGCCGCGCTGGAGAGCATGGAGCTGGCCGTGGGCGCATCCCCCGCATGGGACCATGAAGCCTTCCTGGCCGGCAAGCTCACCCCCGTGTTCTTCGGCTCTGGGGTGAACAACTTCGGGGTGATGGAGGTGCTCGATGCGCTGGTGGACATGGCCCCGCCCCCCGGCCCCCGCATCAGCACGCTCGAAGTCAACAAACAGCCCGTGGTCAAAACCATCCAGCCCGAAGACGAGGGCTTCTCCGGCGTCGTGTTCAAAGTGCAAGCCAACATGGATGCCAACCACCGGGACCGCATCGCCTTTGTGCGCGTGGCGAGCGGCAAGTACACGCCGGGCATGAAGCTCAAGGTGCAGCGCACCGCCAAGGAACTGCGCCCCACCTCGGTCGTAACGTTCATGTCCCAGCGCCGCGAGGCGGTGGAAGAAGCCTACGCAGGCGACATCATCGGCTTCACGACGCACGGCGGCGTGCAGCTGGGCGACACCATCACCGACGGCGCCAACCTGCAGTTCACCGGCCTGCCGTTCTTCGCGCCCGAGATGTTCATGACCGTGGTACTCAAGAACCCGCTGCGCACCAAGCAGCTGCAACAAGGCCTGGCCCAGCTGGGCGAAGAAGGCGCCATCCAGGTCTTCAAGCCCGACGCAGGCGGCAACATGCTGCTAGGCGCCGTGGGCCAACTGCAGTTTGAAGTGGTGCAACACCGCCTCAAGGCCGAGTACGACGCCGACGTGCGCCTGGAAGGTTGCCAGTACACCGGCGCGCGCTGGATCACTGCCGACAACGCGGCCGACCTGCGCGCATTCACGGATGCCTACCCGCTGCGGCTGGCGCACGACGCGGCGGATACGCTCGCGTACCTATGCACCTCGCCCTATGACGTGCGGCTGGCGCAGGAAAGGTTCCCGAAGATTCATTTCCATCCGCTGCGAGAGCATGCGGGGTTGGCGCTGCAAGTGGGTGGTTGAACCATGCCAAGCCCAACGCAAACCACGACAAACCTATCAGCAGCAGCTACCCACCCTGGAAACAACTTTGATGCGATCCGTATCGCAGCGGCCCTGGCCGTACTAGTCAGCCATCACTACGCACTCACGGCACAGGCTGAGCCCTCGTTTCTAGGACTCCACAGCTGGGGAGGGACTGCAGTCATCGTTTTTTTCGTCATCAGCGGCTACTTGGTAACGTCAAGCTGGTACAACGACCCCAGCGCTTTGCGGTTTGCCCAACGGCGCATCCTTCGCATATGGCCTGCACTCACCGTGGTGGTGGTGGTGACCGCCTATGGCCTGGGCGCATGGGTTACCAGCCTGCCGCTGATGGAGTACTGGAAGCACCGGGCCACGCTGGACTACCTGCTGAACCTCAAGCTGGATGTGCACTACGTACTACCAGGCGTCTTCGAAAGCAACCCATACCCCAGGGGCGTCAACGGCTCCCTATGGACCATTCCACTGGAAGTGCGTTGCTATGTGGTGATGGCACTTGCGGGGCTGCTGGGTTTGATGCGGTTCAGGAGCGTCTGGATGATCCTGATCGCAGCTTACCTAGTCTGGTTCATGGCCAAAGGCAATGCGGACGTCACGGGCAAGATGAACTATGGGCGCGAACTCAGCGCCTACTTCCTTGCGGGCTCTGCGCTTTACCTCCTGCAGTCTCAATGGGAGCGTCGCCCAGCGGCTTGGCTCTTTATCGCCTGCACAGGCGCTGCAGCGCTTTGGGTCAGTGGCTGGCACCACACAGCTTTGCTCCTGCTGTTGCCCCTGTTGGTGCTCTATATCGGCACCCGCTCGACCGCAGTGGTCAGGCGCTTTGGTCGCTGGGGCGATCCGTCCTACGGAATCTACTTGATTGCCTACCCCGCACAGCAGACCGTAATCCATTTTCTCTGGCCAGAACTGGGGTTCTTTGGCACCCTGACACTGGCATCGGCAATCACCATCGCACTGGCCTATGTGTCGTGGCACGGAATTGAAAAAGTCGCACTGAAACTGAAGCCCCGCAGACAATGATGGCAGCACTTCCGATGGCATCTCGCAAGCGATTTGGCCTTCTATTGGCCCTGCTCTGCTTTCTGTATGCTCTTTGGATGGTGGCCAGCTGGCCCGGCGTTCTAGGCCAAGACAGCTTGGCTGTCATCAAAGAAGTTGACTCTAACCGGGAGTTCCAAGCCGGTAAACCAGCGTTTTGGTACCTGTGGGTGCTGAGTTTGTATGGGCCCTGGCGGCTGGTAGAAATACCCATCATCTGCCAATTGCTGGTCTGCGCGCTGGTGTGCGCACGCATGCTCAACTGGATGCTGGACCAGGGCATGCGCAAAAGCTTTTGGTACAGCCTGCTGGGGGTGGCCTTGGCACCAAGCGTGGTTTACTACGCCAGTAGTCTGTACTCTGATGGTATCTACGCTATTGCAACAGCAGGGATGCTGTTTGAGGTGTGGCGCAGCTACCGCGAACGCAGACTAGACGGCACCGCCTGCTGGATGCTACTGCTCACCGTTCCCTTTGCACTATTTTCCCGCCCCAATGGACTCCTCAACGCGATAGCGCTGGTTGTCCTTGCCTTGGCATTGCCCAACGCAGGCCGCTGGAGGCTTGGGATATTGGTGCTGCCCTGGTGCCTCATCGCCCTGGTTGCCCACTCACAATTCAAGTACCGAACACCCATTGGCTCCGTTTTTCCGCTGGCCGTGTACGAAACCGTTGGCTTTCTGGAGCATCGCCCCATGGGCCTGTGGGAACGTAACGAGCCAAGGGTCAGCAAAGAAACCGTGCAGGCATTGACGGCTGGGGGCAAAGACCTCGGTCACATCCAGCGCTTCTACGACCACTACTACTGGGATCCGCTGGTCTTCTTCCCTGAAGGGCCAGATATGTTGGCACTGCCCGAAGAAGCCAAAACAATCATCATTCGCGAGTTTTTTACCTACAACTTGTGGCACAACTTCCCGGCCTTTGCGGCAAGCCGCGTGAATATTTTTCTCTACGCTGCTTTCGCCAACGGAGGGATAGCTGGCCCTAACAACGCCGAAAACATCTTGCCACACACCCAGGCCAGCTCCAAAATTCTCTTTCGCAATGGCAAGACCCACCACACCCTGGTGGGCTGGTTCGATTTCACAATCAAGCATCGCACGATCTTTTGGACCCCATGGGTTGGGCTGTGGCTGATCGTGCTGGGCCTTGTGACGACATGGCGCAGGCGCGATCACGCCGGCCTGGTGGTATGCCTCGTGTTTGGGCTGCAATTGGCCGCTGTCTTCAGTTTTTCTATCGCAGGGGAATATCGGTACCTGCTGGCATTTTTCACCGCGCCATTGGTTTTGCTTCCCGTCATACATACCAAGCCCCAACCAGCACATGCCTAAGCTTCTCATCCTGTACACACTAGCTTGCGTGCTGGCCATCAGCGTTGGTCAACTGATGTTCAAGAAAGCCGCTGCGGCAATGCTTGTCCCCCTGACGTTGTCCAACCTTTTGCAAAACGGCTGGCTCCTTGCGTCGCTGCTTTTGTATGGTTTCACCACGCTGGCCTGGGTCTGGGTTCTACGCAATGCACCGCTGCACCTCGCCTACCCCTTCATGGGGCTGGCATTTTTGATCGTTCCAACCTTGGCATGGATGTTCCTTGGTGAGCCACTGCACTGGCGCACGCTAGCAGGAGGCGCACTCATTTTGGCTGGCGTCGCTCTGGCATCATCGAGCTAAGGACTGTTTATGCGTATCGCCGTCGCGATCCCCTGCTACAAAGTCACCCAACACGTACTCGGAGTGATTGCCGCCATCGGCCCAGAAGTTCACACCATCTACGCCGTCGATGACGCCTGCCCAGAGGGCAGTGGCCGCTTCATCGGCGCACACAACCAAGACTCCCGTGTCAAAGTTCTGTTCAACCCAGAGAACCGGGGCGTGGGTGGGGCCATCGTCACCGCTTACAAAGCAGCCATTGCCGACGGCATGGACATCGTGGTGAAGATTGATGGCGACGGGCAAATGAACCCGACCCTGCTGCCCCAGTTTGTCCGCCCGCTGCTGCGCGGAGAAGCCGACTACACCAAGGGGAATCGCTTCTTCCGCCCAGAATCCGTGCAGGGCATGCCGCCTGTTCGGTTGTTCGGCAATGCAGTGTTGTCCTTTATGACCAAGCTCAGCTGCGGGTACTGGAACATCATGGACCCCACCAATGGATACACCGCCGCTCGCACCTGCGTGCTGGCTGAGTTGCCTTTAGAACGGCTGGAGAAGCGCTACTTCTTCGAGACCGACATGTTATTTCGCCTCAACACATTGCGTGCTGTGGTTAAAGATATTCCCATGGACTCTGTCTATGCAGATGAGGAGTCAAACCTCCAGATCGGCATAGTATTGCCAGAGTTTTTGAGGAAGCACGCGGCACGCCTGTGGCGTCGATATGTTTACAACTACTTGGTACGCGATTTCAATGTGGGCAGTCTCTACAGCCTCTTTGGCACGCTACTTGTACTTTCGGGATCAGTTTTTGGCAGTGTGCATTGGCTTAACAGCACAAACTCCAATCATCCTGCCACCAGTGGCACCGTCATGCTGGCGGCTCTGCCCATCATGATTGGTATTCAGTGCCTGATTGCATTCCTCCACTACGACGTAAGCAACATCCCCACAGAGCCCCTGAGCCGTTCGATATCCAAACCACCTGCCGATGAGTCCTGAGGTGTGAGTGTGGCATCCACCATCCTGGCATCAAGCCCCCCCCTGCGCCAAGGCCCCGCGCCATTCTTTATGTTATGGGCACTGCTGACCGGTGCTTATGCTGTTTGGCTGATGGCATTCTGGCCTGGCGTGCTGGGCGAAGACAGCGTAGCCATATTGCAGGAAGTACAAAACCCAGATGCCTTTCGATCCGGCAAAACGGTTGTCTGGTACTACTTTGTCAAATGGCTATACGGGTGGACAGGGCGTGTCGAAGTTCCGGTGGGCTCCGCACTGGTACTCTGCGCTGGAATGCTGGCCCGCATCCTAGCTTGGTGCTGGACGCAGCGTTTACATAAGACGCTTCTGTTTGGGCTGCTGGCCATCGCGCTAGCTCCCCACATGGTGTACTTCATGGGCACGCTATACCCCGATGGGCTATTCGCTGTCGCTTCTGCGGCCTTGCTGTTCGAGGTCTGGCTGTGCGTACAACGCAGGGCGGCATCCAGCGCTAGCTTACTCATGGTGGCTGTGGCACTACCTTTCGCTGCGTTCCTGCGACCCAATGGTCTAGTCTTCCTGGCCCCTGTGGTGATCGCCTGTTGGTGGCTTGATGCACGCAGCCGCCTGTGGACACTTATCATCGTTTCAGTGTGGTCTGCTGCCGTTTTCGCTGGCAGCCAAGTGCATAAGTCAACCACACAGGAAACCCAGTTCCCCCTCGCAGCCTTTGAAACGGCGGGCTTCCTTCAAAAGCGGGCGATGAACGAACTATGGGCGTTGTACCCTCACATGAATGACCCGTGGGTACTGCAAAAGCCCAAGGTTTCCCCCGCAAGTGTGGAAGCCTTGAGCCGCAAACACCCCATTGAGAAGATTCAACAGTACAGAGACCCAGCGTATTGGGATATGCTGGTCTTCCACCCAGACGGCCCGCAGCTGGGAGCTTTGTCGGACATGGACAAACAAACCGTAGTCCGCGAGTTCTGGACCTACAACCTGTGGCAGAACCTGCCCGACTTCATCGCCAGTCGGGTCAATGTGTTCGTATCTGCCGCCCTGGCACAGGGCGGGTTTCCTGCGTCGTCGTACGCAACCAATGTGCTGCCCCGGGTGTCATCACAGTCCTCATACCGACTGTGGCATTTGGATCAACTGGAGCACTTCCTAAAAAAAGTGCACGCGAAAAGTTACGCTTGGCGGTGGTTGCTTTGGACACCTTGGTTGGGCTTCATGCTCTTAGCCTGGGCCAGCATCCGAGGGATGCGTCGCGCCGACGCAGGCTTATTACTGATCAGTATTCCTATGATCATCCAATGGGGCGGGGTTTTTGTGTTTTCGATCGCAGGGGAGTATCGCTACCTGCTGCCTTTTTTCACATTGCCATTAGTCATGCTGCCAGCCATCGCGAAGGGATATCCCCCCACACACCTGGACACGCGCACTCAGGCCAACGTACCTCGGGCTGCGCAGGGAGCACTGCTAGTGACTGCGCCGTAGACGTGCAGAACTGAAGCCGCAGAACCAGCAATATGGTTCACAGATCTCCGCCAAGCGCCGATCAATACGCCAAAAGAATGACAACCTTGCTTCGCTCTATCCGTCCATTTAACACTTGGGTCTCACCGCAGAGACTACATGGCATATTCACCGACATCGACGATACCCTCACCACCGAAGGCGCTATCACGCCCGACGCACTGCAGGCGCTGGCCGACCTGAAAGCGGCAGGTCTCACGGTCATCCCCATCACTGGGCGGCCGATTGGCTGGTGTGAACCCTTCATGACCGGGTCTGCAGGTATGGGCTGGCCCGTGGATGCAATGGTGGCGGAAAACGGGGCCGTGGCATTTGCCCGGGATACCGACCCGCAAAAGCCGCTGGCCAAGCTGTACCAGCAGGACTACGCCACGCGCAGTGCAAACAGGGCGCGCATGCGAGAGATCGCCGCCACCGTGGCAACCAAGTTGCCCAGTGTGGCCCTGAGCCGCGACAGCGCCGGGCGCGAGACCGATCTGGCGTTTGACTACGCCGAGTTCGACCGGCACTCGCCCGAGACCGTGCAGCAGGTGCTGACCCTGCTGCAGCAGGCGGGCATGCTGACCACGGTGAGCAGCATCCACATCCACGGCTGCTTTGGCGACTTCAACAAATGGCAGGGCGCAAACTGGATCGTGCGCGAGCTGCTGAACCGCGATCTGGCACAGGAGTTGGACCGCTGGGTGTTTGTGGGCGACTCGGGCAATGACCAGGCGATGTTCCAGCACTTCACACACAGCGTGGGCGTGGCCAATATCGCGCGTTTCGTTCCGCAGCTCACGCACCTGCCGCGTTTTGTGACGCAGGGCGAACGGGGTGCGGGGTTTGCCGAGGTTGCGCGGGCGATCCTGGCGGGCCGATAAGACAGCGGAAAGACTATCAGCGCCCGGATTCACCGAAGAAACTGGAGAATAACAGGGCTTTCCGCGCGCTGGACGTTCCCACACAGCTACATATTTGATAGCGATTGATTTCAACGCACTGCGCTGCCGAAGCAGCGCCTTGAGAACGATTTCCGTATCTGGCGTAAAAAGCTCGCAAGGGCTGCAGTACCCCGACCAGCGTGCGGGCATCCAAGCCCATAGTGCCCAGAGCAAGCCGGAGCGACTGGTGTGGGCCTTCCCGGTCATAGCCGGGCAGTGCGTGGCAGGAGCCTTCGCACAGCCCCTGCAGTAGCCCCGGGGCGGCAGCGCCATATGCCGTTTTGTGATTCAGGTCCAGGAACGCAGTGGCCGAGACGATGCAGCGAGTCAGGCCTGCCGCAGAATGTACGACCCACGCCCCGACTGAGCCCCAGCCACGGAGCCTGTGGGATGTGCTTGTCTTAGGCGGCCATAGGATCGATCCCGCCAAGACGAGGCTTGGCAAATGAGCTGCGCGGGGGGTGGAGCAGGCGGGTTGCACGCCCCGGCTGAAGAAGTGCGAGAGAGGCTCACGCCGCGGCACTCAGCTACCACAGCGGCTAGAAGACTCTCATTCGGCAAGTTTTTCGGACGGTTTGCGGGCTCGGCTGCGCGGGCGCGCAGCGGGCGCCTTGGCGGGCTCCGTGCCCTCCGCATCGGTGGCTGACTGCTGCTGAATAGTCGCTGCCAGAGACGGGGCCCCCTCAGCATCGCCCGCTTCCGTAGCGGCACGCACTCCACGCACACGGGGCGCAACGGTCTTGCGACTGGTGCTCCGTGGGGTGGCGCCAGACTTGGCATCATCCCCACTGCGAGCACGGCTGCGGCGAGGAGCTGCGGCATCAGCGCCGTCGTGCTGGGCGGAATGACCTTGCACCGAAGCACCCGCGCCATCCTCTGCGTCTAGGCGTGCATCCTGCACAGGAGCGGTGTCGGCCACTGGCTCCTGCAACGCGGCCCCGACGGCCACGGACTGGTTGAAATAGCGGCTGGCCGGGCGCTCTGGGGGCGCATCGGCCTGCTCGAAATCCTGCGGCTCGTGGTGCAGATCACTGCGCAGCTCGTTGCGTGGCGTTGGGCGAACATCTGAGCGATCAGCCACCTCACTGCGACGGCCCCTGCCCCTGGCTGACGCGCCCTGCCCTTCGCCACCGTCAGAACGCAAGTCAGTCGCTGTAGCTACCGCATGAAAGTCATGCCGCGTAGCCCCGCCCTGGCTGGGGCGCTCCCCCACGCTCTCAGACCGTGCGGGCATCGCTGCTGCGCTGGGCACGCCATGGCTGCGGTACACATACGCCCCCGACTTTTCATCGCGCCCAAACTCCAGCAGACCACGCGCCTGCGCTTCTTCCAGCAAATTGCCAAAGGTGCGGAAGCCATACCTGCCCTCGCTGAAATCGGGCTTGCGGCGCTTGATGGCCTCCTTGAGCACCGAGGCCCAGATCTTGCCGCTGTCGCCGCGCTCGAGCAGCAGGGCCTCAAACGTTTCCGCGGCCAGTTCCACGCCCTGGGTGCGGCGCGCATCCTGGCTTTCCTTGCGGCTGCGCTCCTCCTCGGGGCTGCGACGGGGCGCAGGTGGCGGATTGCTGCCAGGGCTCTGACGTCGGGCCTGGGCGCGCTGGTTTTCGCGGACCAGGTCGTCGTAAAAGATGAACTCGTCGCAGTTGGCGATCAGCAGATCGGACGTGGACTGCTTGACGCCCACACCGATCACCTGCTTGTTGTTCTCGCGCAGCTTGGACACCAGCGGCGAAAAGTCCGAATCGCCACTGATGATGACGAAAGTGTTGACGTGCGACTTGGTGTAGCAAAGGTCTAGCGCATCCACCACCAGGCGGATGTCGGCCGAATTTTTGCCGGACTGGCGCACATGGGGGATTTCGATCAGTTCGAAATTCGCCTCGTGCATGGTGGCCTTGAAGCCCTTGTACCGCTCCCAGTCGCAATAGGCCTTCTTGACGACGATGGAGCCCTTGAGCAGCAGGCGCTCCAGGATGGGCTTGATGTCAAACTTTTCGTACTGCGCATCGCGCACGCCCAGCGCAACGTTTTCAAAGTCGCAGAACAGGGCCATGCTGATGCTGTCGGAGGGGGATGCCATATCGTGTGTGAGTTCCGTTCAATGCTGCGGATCATCACACGGAACGGGCAATACCCCTCCCCAGGGTCAGCTTCACACCGGTTTTGCAAGCCCCAGCTTTTCCACCAGTGCCTTCTCTCGTGCAAAGGTGTCTGCTGCAAACTTCTTGTAAGCCGATGTGCTCATGTACATGGGCACCATGTCGTAGCGCGCCAGGGCGGTTTTGTAGCTGTCTTGCTCCATGGCCTGCTTGAAGGCATCGTGCAGGCGCTTGACCACAGCATCGGGTGTGCCCTTGGGCGCACCAATGCCAAACGGCGAGTTCTGCACCAGGTCGAGCCCCAGCTCCTTGAGCGTAGGCGCGTCCGGAAACTTGGCCAGGCGCTCCGCCCCCCAGGTGTTGAGCACGCGCAGCTTGCCAGCCTCGACCTGCGGCGCAAAGCCGGTGGAGTCGGCCGCCGCCATGATCTGCCCGCCCAGGATGGACTGCATGAGGTCGGCGCTGCCCTTGTAGGGCACGTGCAGGAGTTCGAGTCCCAGCTTCTGCGCAATCAGCTCCATCGTGAGGTGCGGGCTGGTCATGGTGCCGGTGGAGCCGTAGCTGAGCTTGCCAGGGTTGGCCTTGGCCCAGGCCACGAAGTGCGTCCAGGTCTTGAGCGGCGAGTCGGCAGGCACTACCAGACCAAACGCATAGCCGGTGACATTGAGCACGTAGCTGATGTCCTTGACCGGGTCCCAGTTGATCTTGGTGGTGTAGGGCAGACGGAACACACCCAACGGGATCTGCGCCACTGTGTAGCCATCGGCGGGAACCGTCTGCAGCGCCTGGGCAGGCAAGGTGCCACCCGCGCCGGGCTTGTTCTCCACGATCACGGGCTGGCCCAGGATCTTGCTGGTGTTGTCGGCCAGCGCGCGCATGGTGATGTCGGTGGGGCCACCGGCCGGAAAGGCGATGACCAGCTTGATGGGCTTGTTGGGAAAGCTCTGGGCCTGTGCCAGGAATGCGGGGGCAGCCAGGCTGGCGGCTCCCCATTGGATGATCTGGCGACGTTGCATGGCGGGGCTCCTGAAAAAGCAAAAACAAAGACTTCTCCATTGGACTGCAGGCCACGCTGCGAGGGCATGCGGAAACCCCCTAGCCGCTGTCGCCCATGTGCCAGGAGAGCCGCCAGCAGAGCCGCATCAAGCCTTGTAGGTGGACAACAAGATGCTGGTTTCAGTGTTCGCAATGCCCGGCGTGAGGCGGATGCGACCCAGCGCCGCGTCAAACCCTTCCAGGCTCTCGGCGCGCACCTCGGCCACGATGTCCCAGCGGCCATTGGTGGTGTGCAGCGTGCCCACCGTGGGCTCACCGCGCAGCGCGTGGATCACAGCGGGGGCGGCATTGCCCTCCACGGCAATGCTCATCCAGGCGCGGATGCGCTGCGGCTCGGAGTCGGGCCGCAGGCGCACGGTGTAGCCGGTGATGACGCCACTCTCTTCCATCTTATGCAGGCGGTTCTGCACGGTGCCGCGCGATACGCGCAGCTTTTGCGCCAGCGTGGCCACCGGGGTGCGGGCGTCGGCGCGCAAGATGCTGATGATTTCGCGATCGGTGTCGTCGAGCTTGGTCATGGTGGGCGGGGAAACTGGCAGAACGGCAATTTTCTGCGCATTTTGGTGACTCCGGTGCTCTGCCGAACCCGCTGAGCAAACCACGCCCGTGCGCTCCGCCACGCGCTGCGCGCAAGGGGCTGGCTACCGGCCTGTCTATGCGCTTCGCGGATAAGATCCGAACAAAAACAGCCGCCATCGCCTGTCAATAAAGCGCCAAAAGCTATCAAAACAGGAGCAAATAGACTCATTGACCAGGCGGAACCGCCTGCACGTCCAGCCGCGCATCGCAGCCAATGCCCGCTGCAATCCAGCGCCTCGCCAGCGCCGACATGGCGCGTACCGCCCAGGGGTGGGCGAGCCCCGTCACCTCGGCCGGGTCGGCCACCATGCCGCACCAGTAGCGCTGGTCCGTCTCGCTCCAGCGCAGGGCCACGCAGGCGCCCCGGCGGCGGCGCGACACCAGCACGCCCAACGGGCAGGGCTCCGCCAGGCAGCACAGGCCGCAGCCGTTGCAGGGCGCGCCCTCGGCGGGCTTGGCGGGGGCCTCGGGGTGTAGCCAGACCACCGAGGCGTGCGCGGAAAGAGGGTCAGGCATGGTGGATGGGTGCTCAAGCGCGCTGAGCGCACAAAGGCAGCGCGCAGCAACATCCATTGTGCCGTCACACGGGCCTCAGCGCCGCAGGTGGCGTGGAGGCTCTATGCCCGCCGCAGGCAGCACACACAAGACTCCCTCAGCAGCCCGACGGCCTGTTGGGCCGCATCGGCACGATGCCGCTCACGCGCAGCGTGGCCCCCGAGCCGTCGCTGGCTGTCAACGTCTTGCCGGTGATCCGCACCTGGTCGCTTTCGCGCACCACGGCAGTGTCGGAGGGTTCGCCACTGCCGTATTCCTTGCCGTCAAAGGTCAGGAACACCTGGTGCAGGCTGGTGGTGTCGGGGCGGTAACGGAGATCGCCGAAGGCCGTGGCGGACGAGCCCATCTTGTTGGCGCCGTCAAAGCGGAAGGTGCACAACTCCGGCACCGAGCCCACGGGGTTCTTCTTGTCTACCTCGGTGAGGTTGAGCGCTCCGTTGCCATACACGCCATTGAGGCCGTCCACCGTGGCGCTGCTCACGGTCAGCACACCGGGCTCGTTGCTGGGTGTCGGGTCGTCGTCATTGCCACCGCCGCAGGCAACCAGCAGCACCGAGGTGGCCGCCAGCGCAGTACAGGTCTTGAGGAAATTGAAAGCGTTCATGGTGATGGGCGTCCTTGTATGTGGATGAAAGGTAGGGAGCCAATCCCCTGCAATCCATCGTAGGAAGCCCTCCCCATGCAGCGCGTGCGCCATGTTCCGCGCACTGCGTAGGACAGGTGGCCGACAGGGCTGTGCACCATCCCCCAGGCTCGCACCAGCCACCGGCCCTCAGCCCCTCACAACCCCCACATGCCTCAGCGCGCCAGCACCGGCGCCAGGGCTTTGCCCGTGTGCGTGCCCGCCGCCACCACGTCTTCAGGCGTAGCCGCCGCCACGATCCGCCCCCCTGCACCACCACCTTCGGGCCCCAGGTCCAGAATCCAGTCGGCCTCGGCGATCACATCCAGGTCGTGTTCGATCACGATCACGCTATGCCCGCCATCGACCAAGCGGTGCAGCACGCGGATGAGCTTGTCCACGTCGGCCATGTGCAGCCCCACGGTGGGCTCGTCCAGCACATACAGCGTGTGCGGTGCTTTCTGGCCCCGGCGGCCGACCTCGTCGCGCACCTTGGTCAGCTCGGTCACCAGCTTGATGCGTTGCGCCTCGCCACCGCTCAGCGTCGGCGAGGGCTGGCCCAGCGTGAGGTAGCCCAGGCCCACGTCCTGCAAGAGCTGCAGCGGGTGCGCAATGCTGGGCATGGTGGCGAAGAAGCCCACGGCCTCGTCCACCTCCATCTGCAGCACGTCGCCAATGCTCTTGCCGCGCCAGGTCACGGCCAGCGTTTCGGGGTTGAAGCGGGCGCCGTGGCAGGTTTCGCAGGGCACCTTCACATCGGGCAAGAAGCTCATCTCGATGGTGCGCACGCCCGCGCCTTCGCAGCTGGGGCAGCGGCCTTCGCCGGTGTTGAAGGAAAAGCGCCCGGCCGCATAACCGCGCGCCTTGGCCTCCAGCGTTTCTGCAAACAGCTTGCGGATGGTGTCCCAGAAGCCGATGTAGGTGGCGGGGCAACTGCGCGGCGTTTTGCCAATCGGCGTCTGGTCCACTTCCAGAACGCGGTCAATGCTCTCGAAGCCCGACAGGCCCGTGCAACCGACCAAGGGCGGCGCCTTGCCTGCATCCATCGCATCGCGCCCGGCCTTGGTACTGCGCTGCTGCACCCAGGCCTGCACGTTGGCGAGCAGCACATCGCGCGCCAGCGTGGACTTGCCTGAGCCGCTCACGCCCGTCACCGCCACCAGACGGTGCAACGGCACGGTGGCGGTCACGTTCTGCAGGTTGTGCAACTGCGCGCCATGCACGGTGAGCCAGCGCATCGCAGCGCGCTCCTTGGCCTCGGTCAGCGCATCCGCCGCCAGCGATGCAGCCTGAGCTGCGCGCTTCTTCACGGCTGCGCTTTGGCGGCCCGTGGGTGCTGCCGCCTCGACCTGCGCAAAGGCCGCCGTGGCCTCGGCGCTGACCTCGCCGGGCGCCATGCTGCGGCGCAGCTGCAGCGGGTGCTTCATCGCGTGCAACAGGTAGCGGCCGGTTTGCGAATCTTCGGCGCCCGTGATGTCGGCCACGCTGCCCTGCGCCACCAGGCGCCCGCCGCGTTTGCCAGCGCTCGGGCCAATGTCGATGATGTGGTCGGCACGGCGGATGGTGTCCTCGTCGTGCTCCACCACCACCAGCGTGTTGCCCTTGTCGCCCAGCTTGTGCAGGGCGTTGAGCAGGATCTGGTTGTCGCGTGCGTGCAGGCCGATGGTGGGCTCGTCGAGCACGTAGCACACGCCTTGCAGGTTGCTGCCCAGCTGCGCGGCCAGGCGAATGCGCTGGGCCTCGCCGCCGCTGAGCGTGGGCGCGCCACGGTCGAGCGTGAGGTAGCCCAGGCCCACTTCTTCCAGAAATTCGAGGCGGCTCTGGATCTCGGGCACCAGGTCGCGGGCGATGTCGGCCTCACGGGCTGTCATGCCACCCTCCACGCGCAGGGTCTCCACCCAGCGGCGCACGTCCGTGACGGACAGCGCGGCAATGTCGGTGATGCCCACGCCCGCAAACTTCACAGCGCGGGCCGTGACGTTCAGCCGCGTGCCGCTGCAGGTGGGGCAGGCCGTGTCGGCCAAGTCTTCCACCTCGGGCTCGGCAAAGGTCTGCTCGCGGCCTTTTTCCTTGTCGCCCTGCACCGAGTCGTCAAACACCTTGCGCTGGTCTTTGGTGAGCTTGACACCCGTGCCCACGCAGTCGGGGCACCAGCCGTGTTTGCTGTTGTAGCTGAACAGGCGCGGATCCAGCTCGGCATAACTCGTCGCGCACACGGGGCAGGCGCGCTTGGTGGAGAACGCCTGCAGCGTGCCAATGCCCGCCGTGGGCTGGCCGCCCTCCATGGCTTCACGCAGGCCTGTGATGCCAGAGAGAACATGCACCACGCCCTTGCCGTGCGTAAGCGCATCGGCCAGCGCTGTGCGCAGTTGCGCTTCGTTCTCGGGCGACACATCGAGGCTTGCCACGGGCAGCTCGATGGTGTGTTCCTTGAAGCGGTCGATGCGCGGGAAGTTGGTGGTGGGCAAGAAGTTACCGTCCACCCGCAGGTGCGTGTAGCCGCGCGGACGGGCCCAGTCGGCCAGCTCGGTGTACACGCCCTTGCGGTTCATCACCAGCGGCGCGAGCAGGCCGATGTGCTGCCCCCGGAACTGCGTGAGCAATTGGGCGGCAATACTCTCGGGCGTTTGCGGCTGAACGGCGGCGCCGTCGTGGATGCAGTGCTGCGTGCCCAGCTTGACGTACAGCAGGCGCAGAAAGTGCCACACCTCGGTGGTGGTGCCCACGGTGGACTTACGCCCGCCGCGCGACAGGCGCTGCTCGATGGCGACGGTGGGCGGAATGCCGTACACCGCATCCACCTCAGGCCTACCAGCGGGCTGCACGATGGAACGCGCATAGGCATTGAGCGATTCGAGGTAACGCCGTTGGCCCTCGTTGAACAGGATGTCGAACGCCAGCGTGGACTTGCCCGAGCCACTCACGCCTGTGACCACATTGAACTTGCCACGCGGGATGTCCACGCTCAGGTTCTTGAGGTTGTGCTCCTTCGCATTGACGATTTCAATGGCATTTTTGGCCTCCTGCGCGCGCCCCTCCTGCCCAAGCAGCTCCTTTTTTCGTAGCACAGCAGCCTTTTCGTGCACCGAATGGCCGCCCACGCCCAGCGCCAGCTCGTAGTCGCGCAGCGCCTGCCCGGTGTGCGAGGTGGCGTGGGCGCGCACGTCTTCGGGCGTGCCCTCGGCAACGATCAGTCCACCCGCGTAGCCGCCTTCAGGGCCCAGGTCGATGAGCCAGTCGCTGGCGCGAATCACATCGAGGTTGTGCTCGATGACGATGAGCGAGTGCCCCACATCAATGAGCTTGCGCAGCGCACGCATGAGCTTCGCGATGTCGTCAAAGTGCAGGCCGGTGGTGGGCTCGTCGAACAGGAACAGCGTGCCTTTGCGCGCCACAGCCTGGCGGGATTTGGCGGCGGTTTTGGCAGCTTCTGCCAGGAAGCCTGCGAGCTTGAGGCGCTGCGCTTCACCACCACTCAGCGTCGGCACGGGCTGGCCCAGCGCCACGTATTCGAGCCCCACATCCACGATGGGCTGCAGCGCGCGGATCACGTCGCGGTCATTGGCAAACACTGCGGCGGCCTCGGCCACGGTCAGGGCCAGAACATCCGCCACATTCAGTGTCCGCCCGCCGCGCTCGATGGTGATTTCCAAAATCTCAGGGCGGTAGCGCTTGCCGTCGCAGTCCGGGCAGCGCAGGTACACGTCCGACAGGAACTGCATCTCCACATGCTCGAAGCCCGAGCCTCCGCAGGTCGGGCAGCGCCCATCGCCGCTGTTGAAGCTGAATTTGGCGGCGGTGTAGCTGCGCTGTTTGGACAGCGGCGCCACGGCAAAGAGTTCGCGGATGCTGTCCCAAGCGCCCACGTAGCTCACGGGGTTGGAGCGGGCCGTCTTGCCGATGGGGGATTGATCGACAAACACCACGTCCGACAGGTGGTCGGCGCCCAACAGGCGGTCGTGTGCGCCGGGCGTGTCGGTGGCCTTGCCGAAGTGGCGCAGCAGCGCGGGGGCTAGCACGTCCTGGATCAAGCTGGACTTGCCCGAGCCGCTGACGCCAGTGACCGTGACCAGGCGCTGCAGCGGGAACTCGACCGACACGTTCTGCAGGTTGTGCTCGCGTGCACCTTCGAGGATGAGGCGGGGGGTTGATTCCGTCACCATGCGCTTGAAGCCAAAACCCACCTGCTTGCGCCCCCCCAGGTAAGCGCCTGTGAGCGTGTCGGCCTTGCGCAAATCTGCCGTGGTGCCGTCAAACACGATCTGACCGCCCAGTCGGCCCGGGCCGGGGCCCATGTCGATCATGCGGTCGGCCGCGAGCATCACAGCCGGGTCGTGCTCCACCACCACCAGCGTGTTGCCCGCATCGCGCAGGCGCAGCATGGCCTCGGTGATGCGGTGCATGTCGCGCGGGTGAAGGCCGATGCTGGGCTCGTCCAGCACGAACAGCGTGTTGACCAGGCTGGTGCCCAGTGCGGTGGTGAGGTTGATGCGCTGCACCTCGCCGCCGCTCAGGGTGCGGCTTTGCCGGTCGAGCGTGAGGTAGCCAATGCCCACGTCACACAGGTACTTGAGGCGCGTGGTGATTTCTTCGTGCAGCAGTTTGAGCGCTTGCGCATCGCCACCCTTCGCGTCATCCCCAACGGGCAACTGCATGCGCGCAAAGAACGCGCGCAAGCGGTCGATAGGCAGCAGCATCAGGTCGTGCAGGCACAGGCCGGGGAGCGCTTCGAGTTGCTCGCGTGACCACTGCACACCCTCTGGCATGAAGCGTTTGCCCGGCTCCAGCACCGCATCCGCATCTTCCTTGCGGCCCATGCGCCAGAGCAGGCTTTCGGTCTTGAGCCGCGCGCCCGCGCAGGTGGGGCACGGCGTGTAGCTGCGGTACTTGGACAAGAGCACGCGGATGTGCATCTTGTAGGCCTTGCTCTCCAGGTATTCGAAGAAGCGCTTGATGCCGTACCACTGCTTGCTCCACTGGCCGTCCTTGTAGCCGGGCGCGCCGTGGATGACCCATTTCTTCTGGTCGTCGGTGAGCTTGTACCAGGGCGTGTCGCGCGGGATGCCTGCTGCCTCGGCATGGCGCATGAGGTCGTCCTGCGCCTCTTGCCATGCGGGGGTCTGGATGGTCTTGATGGCACCGGCGCGCAGCGTGAGTTTGTCGTTGGGGATGACGAGGCCATAGTCCACGCCGATCACACGGCCAAAACCCCGGCAGCTATCGCAGGCGCCCACGGCGGAGTTGAACGAGAAGGCCGAGGGGATGGGGTCGCTGTAGCGCAGGTCGCTGTCTGGGCAGTGCAGGCCGGTAGAGAAGCGCCAGAGTTCCGGCGTGAGTGCTGCTGCCTCCGTTCGCATTGAGCTTGTCGAAACGCTGTCCCTGCCTTCGACAGGCTCAGGCTGAACGGCCTGTGGGATGACATAGACATTCAGGCGACCCGTGCCGCGCTTGAGCGCGACCTCGATGGCCTCAATCACCCGCGCCTTCTCCGCATTGCCCAGACGAAAGCGGTCGGCCACCACATCGAGCACCTTCACGGCCCCCACGCTCCCCACTGCGTGTGGTTCGCTGCCCCCCGCGGGGGCGCTCGCTTGCTTGGGGCGGCCCGGCGCGGCGCTCGTGCGCGGCCCCGTGGGCCTGGCCTCTTCGCGCTCGGCTTGCACCTTGGTGAAGCCGCTGGCGGACAACCATTGCTCGACTTGCTCTGCGCTGGTGTTGGCGGGCAATTCCACAGGGAATGTCAACACGATGCGCGGATCGCCCGCCGCTGCACTGCGCTGCTGCAATTCGGCGTAGATGGTTTCCGGCGTGTCGTGCCGCACGGGCTGCGCCGTCTGCTTGTCGAACAACTGGCCTGCACGCGCAAATAGCAGCTTCAGGTGGTCGTTCAACTCCGTCATCGTGCCCACGGTGGAGCGGCTGGAGCGCACGGGGTTGGTCTGGTCGATGGCAATGGCCGGGGGCACACCTTCGACCTTGTCCACGGCGGGCTTGTCCATGCGGTCGAGGAACTGGCGGGCGTAGGCGCTGAAGGTCTCCACGTAACGGCGCTGGCCCTCGGCATACAGCGTGTCAAACACCAGGCTGGATTTGCCCGAGCCGCTCGGGCCCGTGACCACCGTGAGTTCGCCGGTGCGGATGTCCAGATCCAGGTTCTTGAGGTTGTGCTGGCGTGCGCCGCGGATACGGATCAGTCCCTGGGTCATGGAAGCAGTCTTTTTCGAGGGTGAGGCGGAACATTCTAGGGACGACCGGTGCACTGCGTGTGCCCCAGGCGATTACCCCCGCAGGGCGGTGCGACGGAGTTTGACAACGCACAAAACCCACGCATCAAAGGGTTTTTCACCCGGATAAATCCCTTTGGCTCTTGCGGGGCATGCGTTTAGACTGGCCAGGGCGTGTCACCATTCAACTCCCCCACGCGCAGGCCGCGCAATGCGGATGGATGCGCGAAGCGGGGTGGCGCCTATAGAGTTGTTTGTGGGCAGGCCACGCGACAAAGCAGAATCCGCATTGCGCAGCCAGCCCGAAGGGAAAGCCACCCAGGCCAAGCATTGCGTCGTTGCCCTCCGCTTGTGTAGCCAATCTACGCAGCCCTCGGGGCGCCTAGCACTGCGTGGCCTGGCTGGCTTGCTGGCTTTAGCATGGGGGAATTCAACGGTGACGCGCCCTAGCTCACCCCGACGACAAGACACCAGCAAGAGGAGACAGCCATGAAGCAATGGCAAACACTGTGGGCCGGTCTGGCCCTGGCCCTTTCCGTGGGCGGTACCAGCCATGCCCAGATCCTGATCGGCCAGACCGCCGGGTTTTCCGGCCAGGTGGCAGCCGGGGTGAAGGAGACCACGGACGGTGCCCGGCTATACATTGACGCCATCAATGCCAAGGGTGGTGTGAACGGACAGAAGATAGAGCTCACCTCGCTCGACGACAAGTTCGACCCCAAGCTCGCCGCCGAAAACGCGCGCAAATTGATCGAGGAGCAGAACGTGGCGGCCATGTTCCTCACACGCGGCACTCCGCACACCGAGGCCATCATTCCGCTGCTCGAAAAACATGGGGTGGCACTGGTAGCACCCTCCACTGGCGCCATGGTGCTGCACCAGCCGGTACGCAAGTACATCTTCAATGTGCGGGCAACTTACCAACGTGAGGCCGAGAAGGCCATGACCCACCTGGCCTCCATGGGCATTACACGGATTGCGCTGGTATACGCCGATGACAGTTTTGGTGCCGATGGCATTGCAGGTGCCCAGAAGGGTCTGGCCTCTGCCAAGCTCACGCCGGTGGTGGTGGAAAAGTTCGATCGCGCCAAACCCGACTTCCCCCCCATTGCCGCCAAGATCGCCAAGGCCGACACCCAAGCGGTGCTGATGGTGGCTTCGGGCTCGGCGGTGGTGGATGCTGGCAATGCCCTGCGCACCGCAGGCTCTGCGGCGCAGCTCGTGACGCTCTCCAACAACGCCTCGGGCGGCTTTATCAAAAGCCTTGGTACCAATGCGCGTGGCGTGATCGTGACCCAGGTCTACCCCAACGAACGCGCCGTGACCTTCCCCATGGTCAAGGAGGCCCAGGAGCTGGCGAAGGCCAAGGGCCTGACAGAAATCAGCCCCGCCATGCTGGAAGGCTTTGCCGCCGCCAAGGTGCTTGTGGAGGGCCTCAAGCGCGCCGGCCCCAAGCCCGGTCGCGACAAGATCCACGCCGCACTGGAGAGCATCAAGAAGTTCGACCTGGGAGGACTGGAAGTGAACTACGGCCCGGATGACCACACGGGCCTGGACTTCGCGGACCTGTCCATCATCGGAACGGACGGCAAGTTCAGACGTTAAAACCCCGGGTCTGGCAGCGCCTCCATGGGCCTCTGCCAGCCCCAGTCGCCTACGCGTTTTTACAGTTGCCCCGCCGGTGGCCGTGCCTACACTCGGGCACTCCATACGCAGGAGACAACCCATGAAGATCATTGGCCGAGCCAGCACGCTCTGCACTCTATTGGCCGCCCTCGGGATCGGCTCCGCACACGCCCAGCTACTCATCGGCCAAAGCGTAGGCATCACCGGTTCGGCAGCAGCCACGGTAGCCGAGTCCATGCAAGGCGCGGCACTGTACATCGACCACATCAATGCCAAAGGCGGCGTGGGGGGTCAAAAGGTCGAAGTGATCTCTCTGGACGACAAGTTCGACCCCAAGCTCACACAACAAAACACCAAGACGCTGATCGAGGAAAAAGGCGTGGTAGGCCTGTTCATGACGCGCGGCACGCCCCACACGCAGGGCATCATGCCGCTGCTGGAGCAACACGGTGTGCCACTGGTCGGCCCATCCACCGGGGCCATGGTGCTGCACCAGCCCGTACCCAAATACGTCTTCAACGTGCGGGCCCCCTACCAACGCGAGGTGGAAAAGGCCATCACCCACCTCCACACTCTGGGCATCAAACGCATTGGCGTTGTGCATGTGGACGACACGTTTGGCGCCGATGGCCTCGCGGGTGCGCAATCCGGGTTCAAGGCCAACCAGCTGGACGCCCTTTTTATTGAAAAGTTTGACCGCGCCAAGCCCGACTACAGCGCGATAGCGCCCCGGGTGGCGCAAAAGCAGCCGCAGGCTGTGGTCTTCATTGGCACCGGTGCGGCAGTGGTAGACGGCATCAAGGCACTGCGTGCTGCTGGCGTCAACGGGCAAATCGTTACGCTGTCCAACAACGCCTCGGGCGGCTTCGTGAAACTGCTGGGTGACCACGCCCGGGGTGTGGTGGTCACGCAGGTTTTTCCGTCGGAACGCTCGCTCAACTACCCCGTCGTCAAGGAGGCAATGGAACTGGCGCGGGCCAAGAACATTTCCGACCTCACCCCGGCCATGGTGGAGGGGTTTGTGAGCGCCAAGGTCCTGGTGGAAGGCCTTAAGCGTGCAGGCCCCAAGCCTGACCGTGCCAAGCTGCACGCCGGGCTGGAAAGCATCAAGAAATGGGACCTGGGCGGGGTGGAACTGAGCTACAGCCCCACCGACCACAGTGGCCTGGTGTTTGCCGATCTTTCCATCATCGGGAGCGACGGGCGTTTCAAGCGCTGAGGGCCTGCCCGGCGCAGGCAGCAGACCCCGTCAATGGCGCTGAGCACTGGACCGCAGTCGAACAAACCAACTCGGCACAGTCGCCCGTGCCGCGCACACCCATGCCCCGGGAAGCGGGTCTTGTGGTCTGCAGCGCGCTGGGCGGGCTGTGTGTTACTTGCGCCCCAGGGGCTCAGGTATGTGACGGGTTGCGCATGCGCGGAGATTACTTGGCTTCGCTGGCGCCGGATGCAGGCGTCGCAGCGGCAGGTGCAGCCGTCGTGGCAGCGGGTGCGGGTGCGGTTGGGGCCGCAGCCGACGCACCGGAGGCTGGTGTGTGCGAGGTGTCAGTACCGTGCTTTTCGCCACCCATATCCAGGTTGCTGCCGCCCTTGATGATCACAAACATGGCCAGCGCCGCAAACACGATGAAACCGACCGCAATTTTCCACATGGCAATTCTCCGTAATTAAGGTTCACTTAAAGAAAGGCCTTCCGGTCACAGAAGGCCTTTGATTAAATGCCCCGACCGTCTGGTCGGGACGCTGCATTCAACCGGCTCAGTCGTTTGCGTAGATGTCGTTGTTCTTGGTTTCCCGTACGAAGATGAGGCCGATCACAAACGTGGCACTAGCGATCACGACGGGGTACCACAGGCCGTGATACATGTTGCCGTTCTGGGCAACCATCGCAAACGCGATCGTAGGCATCAGGCCACCGAACCAGCCGTTACCGATGTGATACGGCAGCGACATAGAGGTGTAACGAATGCGGGTCGGGAACATTTCCACCAGCATGGCAGCAATAGGGCCGTACACCATGGTCACATAGATCACCAGGATCGTGAGGATCACCACGATCATGACCTTGTCCATCTTGGCGGGGTCGGCCTTGGAGGGGTAGCCGGCAGCCTTCAGTGCCTCTGACACTTCCTTCTTGAAGGCGGCGATGCTCTTGACACTTTCCTCGTCGAACTTGCTGTTCACGACCTTGGCCGTGGGCGCGGCGATGACCTTGTCGCCGATCGTCACGGTCGAGGGGCCAGCGGCCGTGGCAGTCACGTTCTCGTAGCTCACCGAGTTCTGAGCCAGGAAGCGCTTGGCGATGTCGCAGGACTTGGTGAAGTCGATTTCGCGCGCCACGGGGTTGCCCTGGAACGAGCAGTCACCAGCAGGTGCCGTCACGACGATCTTGTTCTTGGCCTGGGCCGCTGCGAGGTCAGGGTTCGCGGCGTTTGTCAGCATGCTGAACAGCGGGAAGTAAGTCACCACGGCCAGCGCCATACCGGCCAGGATGATCGGTTTGCGGCCGATCTTGTCCGACAGCGTACCGAAGATCACGAAGAACGGTGTACCGATGAGGAGCGACAAAGCCACCAGGATGTTGGCCGTGGCGCCGTCGACACGCAGCACGCTGGTCAGGAAGAACAGCGCGTAGAACTGACCCGAATACCAGACCACAGCCTGACCCGCCACCAGGCCGAACAGGGCCAGCAGCACGATCTTCATGTTCTTCCACTGGCCGAAGGCTTCGGTCAGCGGGGCCTTGGAGGTCTTGCCCTCAGCCTTCATCTTCTGGAAGGCAGGGGATTCGTTCATCGACAAACGGATGTAGACCGAAATGCCCAGCATCACGATCGACAGGATGAACGGAACGCGCCAGCCCCAATCGGCAAAGGCAGCCTCACCAATGATGGTGCGGGTACCCAGGATAACCATCAGCGACAGGAACAGGCCCAGCGTTGCCGTGGTTTGGATCCAAGCCGTGTAGGCACCGCGACGGCCATGGGGCGAGTGTTCTGCCACGTAGGTGGCCGCACCGCCGTACTCACCACCGAGGGCCAGACCCTGCAGCATGCGCAGGACGATCAGGATGATGGGGGCTGCAACACCGATCGTGGCGTAGTTGGGCAGGATACCGACGATGAATGTCGATGCACCCATCAGAAGGATGGTCACCAGGAAGGTGTACTTGCGACCAATCATGTCCCCGAGGCGGCCAAACACCAGCGCACCGAATGGACGCACGATGAAGCCCGCAGCAAAAGCCAGCAGCGCAAAAATGAACGCGGCTTGCGGGTCCAGGCCCGAGAAGAACTGCTTGGCGATGATGGCTGCGAGCGAGCCGTACAGGTAAAAGTCGTACCACTCGAAAACGGTGCCGAGCGAAGATGCGAAGATGACCTTTCGCTCTTCGGCTGACATCGGCCGCGGTGCGGGATGAACGGTTGCCATGTGTGAGTCTCCTATTGGTTATTCAGACCGCACTGCGGCGGGCTGCACGCATTCTTGGAGATTGCACTGACCACGCTCTGACGCGAAACCAACAAGAGCTTTCATCAAACTGACCGCTCTCTGACAACTTAGGGTGAAACCCGCAGCACCTCTTTCAGCATCCGGAAACAGCTCAGGACTTCGCGGGTAAACCCGATGGGAGCTGACTGACAGCATTCCAGCCCGCTCCATCAAACCAAGCGTCGCCCTCCAGATAGGCGCGCAGCATGGGCAGGCTGTCGAGCCCCCAGAAGACCTTGCCGTCCACCCCAAACGCAGGCACGCCAAACACGCCCGCTGCCTGCGCGGCCTCAGTGTTGGCGCGCAGCAGCGCCTTGGGGCCATCGCTGCTCGCGTCCTGCCCGGGGCGGATCTGCTCGGCCAGATCGGCCGCCAGTGCGGCAAGGCGTTCGGGGTCCAGCGCATCGTGCCCGCCCTGCCACACATGGCGCAGCACAGTGCCCGCCACATAGCGGTTGATGGAGCCATCGTCGCTGCAGGCCAGCGCCTGGCGCAGCAGGGGCAACGGGTTGAACGGGTGGCGCGCGGGCATCTGCAGTGGCGTGCCCTGCGCGTGGCCCAGCCAGGTCACGTGGCGGTAGGTCCAGGCACGCTTGGGCGCAATGCCCGCCGGGCCGGGGTTGGCATGCTGCTGCAGCAGCGCGCCCAGCAGCACCGGGCGGTATTCCACGCTGTAGCTCAGGTCCACCAGGGCCTCGGGCAGGCGCTCGAACGCCAGCCATGCATAGGGCGAAACAAAGTCCAGATAGAAGGTGATGTGCTTCACGGCGACGACTCCTCTTGCTGCTTCACGGGCTGGAGTGGAATGCCCGCACGGCCCAGCAGTTGCTCCCAGATGCCCCGGCGCAAGCTGCCGTCTGCGCGCGACCAGAGGCGGATCTCGTCCAGCGTGCGAAAGCAGCCTTCGCAGTGGCTGCGGTCGGGCGACATGCGGCACACCGAGATGCAGGGCGATGGCACCGGCTCTGTATTTTTAGGGTCAAAATGGCCGTCTGCGCGCAACTGATACGCGCGATCAGCTAGCAAATCTATAGCATTCATACCACTGCTGGAGCCTGCACTACATCCACCACCGGTGCACCCGTCAGCCGCTGCAGGTCGCTGGGGTGCAGAGCAAACACGCCGTGCGGGTGCCCTGCGGCCGCCCACACCACCTCAAAACGCAGCAGGTCCTGATCGATCAGCGTGACGGGCGCGGTGGCATGGGCCACGGGCGATACACCGCCGATGGAAAAACCCGTGCGGCTTTTCACAAACTCGGCATCGGCGCGGCCAATCTTGCCGCCCACATGGGCCTCCACCTTCTTCTCATCCACGCGCCGGTCGCCCGATGTGACCACCAGCACGGCCACATCGTCGCTCTTGCGGCGGAAAATGATGCTCTTGGCGATCTGCCCCACGGCAATGCCCAACGCATCGGCCGCCTGCTGCGCAGTGCGCGCGGCGTCATCCAGCATCTGCGGGCGGTGGGGGTGGCCCAGGGATTCCAGCGCAGCAGCCACGCGCTGCACGCCCTCGGGCAGGGTTTTCAGTTCAGCTCCACACACAGTTCTTTCTCCTGCACCGGGCGGTTTCAGCCAGCGCGTTTGGTGAGCAGCGCATTGGCCGCCCGGGAATTGGGTTTGCGGCCGAGAAAATCACTGATGTACGCGCCCGCATCGATGAGCTTATCAAGGTCGATGCCCGTCTCGATGCCCATGCCCTGCAGCATGTAGACCACGTCCTCGGTCGCCACATTGCCGGTGGCGCCCTTGGCGTAGGGGCAGCCGCCCAGACCCGCCACAGAAGACTGGTAGTTCCACACACCCAGCTCCAGTGCCGCCAGTGTGTTGGATAGCGCCTGGCCGTAGGTGTCGTGGAAGTGGCCCGACACATCGTCGATGCCAAAGTGCTGCAGCGTGGCCTCGATGGCACGCTGCACCTTGCGCGGCGTGCCCACGCCAATGGTGTCGGCCACGTCCACGCGGTCTACGCCAATGCTTTTGAACAAGCCAGCAAGATAGGCCACACGTTCTGGGGCAATCTCACCTTCATACGGGCAGCCCACGGTGCAACTCATCGCGCCGCGCACGCGGATACCCGCCAGTTTGGCCTCGGCAACCACCGGAATAAAGCGCTCAATGCTCTCGGCAATGCTGCAATTGATGTTGCGCTGGCTGAAGGCCTCGCTGGCGGAGCCAAAGACGACGATCTCGCCGGGCTTGTCCAGCACAGCCGCCTCAAAGCCCTTGAGGTTGGGCGTGAGCACCGAATACGCCACGCCGCTCTGGCGCGCGATGCCCGCCATCACCTCGTGGTTGTCGGCCATCTGCGGCACCCACTTCGGACTCACGAAGCTGGTGACCTCAATCTCCTGCAAACCGGCAGCCTGCAAGCGGTGCACCAGTTCGATCTTGACGGCAGCGGGCACCGGCATCTTTTCGTTCTGCAGGCCGTCGCGGGGGCCAACGTCAATCAAGCGCACGCGGGCGGGGATGGAGGAGGTCATAGGAATCCTGATTCAAATAAGGGCGCGAGGTCAGTACCCCCGCGCCGGGTTGACGATGCCCGCCACGACCTCGCCCCGCTGCAGCGAGGCGATCTTGCGCGCAATCTGGGAGATGCTCTCGTCGCGCAAAGTGCGCGCCGAAGTGTGCGGGGTGAGGGTGATGCGCGGCTGGTTCCAGAAAGCATGGCCTGCAGGCAGCGGCTCGGTGCGGAACACGTCCAGCGTGGCGCCCGCCACCTGGCCGCTTTCGATGGCGGTCAGCAAGTCCGCATCCACCAAGTGTGCGCCACGTGCCACGTTGATCACGTAGGCCCCAGGCAACAGGCGGGCCAGCGTGTTTTTGTTGATCACGTCGACCGTCTCAGGCGTGAGCGGCAGCAGGTTGACCAGCACCCGGCTGGCGGCCAGGAAGTCGTTGAACTGCTCTGCGCCGGTGAAGGCCCGCACGCCCTCGATCACCTTGGCGCTGCGACTCCAGCCGTTGATGGGGAAATCGAATTGCGCCAGCGCCTTGGCCACGCGCTCGCCGAGCACGCCCAGGCCCATCACGCCGATGGGGAAGTCGCTGCGCAGGCGCGGCTTGCGGTAGCCCCAGCGGCCAGCGGTCATGTCCGCCTCGTAAGCATCGAACTCGCGGAAGTGGCGGATAACCGCATGGCACACGTACTCGGCCATCTGCACGGCCATGCCCGCATCGTCGAGCCGCACCACCAGCGCGCCCGGTGGCAGGCGCAGCTTGAGCAGCGCATCCACGCCCGCGCCGATGTTGAACAGTGCCTTGAGGCCCGACTGCTCGTCCATGAACTGCTGGGGCGGCGCCCAGACCACGGCGCAATCGGCCTGCGGTGCGCCGGGATGCCACACGGAAATTTCAGCGCCGGGCAGCGCGGCGGCCAGGCCCTGCAGCCAGGGCTCGGCCTTGGTGTCGGTACAGCAAAAGGTGATTTTCATGGCTGCCGAGCGTACCGCGCCCTGCCGCTGCCTGCTGTCACGCAGCGGAAAGCTTGAGCAGTTCAGCCCCTTCGGTGACCTGATCGCCAGGCGCGTAAAGCAGCTCCTGCACCACACCATCCGCAGGCGCGGCAATGGTGTGTTCCATCTTCATGGCTTCCATCACCGCCAGGGGCTGGCCCTTGGCCACGGTGTCGCCCGCCTTCACAGCAAACGACACCACCTTGCCGGGCATGGGGGCCGTCAGGCGCCCCCCTTCGGCCGCGACCTCGCCCGCATGGGCCAGCAGGTCGATGGCGGTGATCTGCGTGGCGCCACGCGGGGTGAACACATGGTCCACCTCGCCCTGCGCATACACGGCGGCGCGGGTGCGCTGGCCAGCAAACTGCAGCTCGATGCCATCGGCCTGTGCGGCAAACACCAGCGGCCCCGCCACGGCGGTTTCCCCTTCACCCACCGTCAGGAGCAGGCTGCCGCCACGCTCGTAAGACAGCCAGGCCTTGGCATGCTCGCCGCCAAACTCAAATTCGAAGCGGCGCTGCACCACACCATGGGTGTGGAAACCGTCGCGGCGGCTGAACGGGTCCACGCCTTCGCTCACGCGCTCCTTCAGCAGTGTTTGCGCCACCGCAGCGGCAGCGGCCAGCGCCAGGCCGACGGGCTCCTGGTGGAACAGCACGGCCTGCTCGCGCGGGATGAGCGCGGTGTCGAGCTTGGCTTGCGCAAACGCATCCGTCCTCGCCACGCGGCGCAGGAACTGCACGTTGGTCGCCAGGCCCACGATGTGGGTCTGCGCCAGCGCTTCATCGAGCCGCGCCAGCGCCTGCTCGCGCGTGTCGCCGTGCACGATGAGTTTGGCCACCATGGAGTCGTAGAACGGGCTGATCGCATCGCCCTGGCGCACGCCGGAATCGACGCGCACCGCGCCGCGTTCAAACGTCACGCACTCGGGCAGCGCATACACGTTGAGCGCGCCCGTGGCGGGCAGGAAGTTGTTGTCGGGGTTCTCGGCGCAGATACGCGCCTCGATGGCGTGGCCGGTGATGCGCAAGTCTTCCTGCTGCAGCGGCAGCGGCTCGCCCGAGGCCACACGCAGCTGCCACTCCACCAAGTCCAGGCCGGTGATGGCCTCGGTCACGGGGTGTTCCACCTGCAGACGGGTGTTCATCTCCATGAAGTAGAACTTCATCTGGTCGGGCCGCTCGTACCCGCCCGGCTGCTCGACAATGAATTCCACCGTACCCGCGCCCACGTAGTTCACCGCCTTGGCGGCGGCCACGGCGGCCTCGCCCATCTGTGCGCGCAGCTCGGGCGTCATGCCTGGGGCGGGGGCTTCTTCCAGCACCTTCTGGTGGCGGCGCTGCACCGAGCAGTCGCGCTCGAACAGGTACACGCAGTTGCCGTGCGTGTCGCCAAACACCTGGATCTCGATGTGCCGGGGACGCTGCACGTATTTTTCGACCAGCACCGCATCGTCGCCAAAGCTGTTGATGGCCTCGCGCTTGCACGATTCGAGTGCAGCGGCAAAGTCCTCGCTCTTGTCCACCGCGCGCATGCCCTTGCCACCGCCGCCCGCGCTGGCCTTGATGAGCACCGGGTAGCCAATGCGGTCTGCCTCGCGCTGCAGAAGCGCCGGGTCCTGGTCTGCGCCGTGGTAGCCAGGCACCAGGGGCACACCGGCCTTCTCCATGAGCTGCTTGGACTCGGCCTTGAGCCCCATGTCCTTGATGGCCGAGGCAGGCGGGCCAATGAACACCAGGCCCGCCGCCGCGCAGGCCTGCGCAAAGTCCTCGTTCTCGCTCAGAAAACCGTAGCCCGGGTGGATGGCCTGCGCGCCCGTGGCTTTGGCCGCCTCGATGATGCGCTCCCAGCGCAGGTAGCTGTCCTTGGGCGCGCTGCCGCCAATGTGCACGGCCTCGTCGCACACGGCGACATGTTTGGCGTTGGCGTCGGCGTCGGAATACACCGCGACGGTCTTCACGCCCAGGCGCTGGGCCGTGGCGGCGACGCGGCAGGCGATCTCGCCGCGGTTTGCAATGAGTATCTTGTTGAACATTTTTAGGCCACCTTGGCAGAACCAGAAAAGAAAGAGGAAAGACGCAGCACTACCGCGCGCAGAAACTTGAATAGCACCACCAACAGCAGCACCGACACGGCCACCATCACCAACAGCGCAATACCAAACGCCACCGGATGCTGCGTGGCCAGCCACACCACAGCCACCACCAGACCGTCTTCAAAGAACGACAGGCCCCAGTTGGAAAACGGCTCGGGCGAGGTATTGACTGCGGCCCGCGTGGTCATCTTGGTGGCCAGTGCCGTGGCCGACAGCGAGCCGCCCAGCAGCCCCGCCACCACCGCCATCGTGGCGTTGTCAGCGCCAAACACGCCGTAGGCCAAGGCAGCGCCAGCAGGTACGCGGATGAACGCATGGATGGCGTCCCATGCGCTATCCACCCAAGGCACCTTGTCGGCAAAAAACTCCACCAGCAGCATGAAGCCGCTGACCATCAACACCAGCGGGTGTTGCAGCATGGCAAGGCCAGGGGGCAGAGGCATCCAGCCCAGCACACCCATCATGCCAACCAGGAACACCACGGCATACAGCCGAAAACCGCTGGCCCAGCCCAACGCAGCCGCCAGGGCCAGCAGGCTGGGCATGTCGAGCTGCGCGGTAGCGTTGGCCGCTGCGTCGCCCACAGCGCGCGCCGTTCCGCCATCCACATGCAGCCCCAGCGTGTGGAGCCACTGCACGATGTTGAACCAGACGGTGTCCATGTCAGTCCTCCGCCGAGCCCGGCCTTGCCCCAGACGTGAGAGCCCGCCACGACTCCATGCCAGGGATGCCGAGCAAAGGCCGCCCCGCAGCGAGGGCATCGTCCCCCTCCCGCGAAGCGAGAGAGGGGGAAGACGCGCAGCGACTCAGGGGGTGTTTCATATCAGCCAATTGGGCTTGCGCTTGTTCAGGAAAGATTGCACGCCTTCTTTACCTTCATCGCTGGCACGGATATCGGCGATGCCCTGAACGGTGACGGCGACCAGGTCCGGATTTATTTCACGGTCGGCTACGTCAATGACCAGCTTCTTGCACACGCGCACGGCGTTGGGGCTGGCGGCAGTCAAGGCTTTGAGCACTTCATCGACCTTGGCGTCCAACTGGTCAGCAGCCACTATTTCGTGCACAAAGCCGATGCGCAGCGCCTCGGCCGCGCCAAAGCGCTCGGCCGTCAGGAAGTAGCGGTGCGCAGCGCGTGCACCCATGGCGCGGATCACATAGGGGCTGATGGTGGCCGGGATGAGCCCCAACTTGACTTCGCTGAGGCAAAAGCCCGCCGTGTCCACCGCCACCGCCATGTCGCAAGCGGCCACCAGGCCCATGCCGCCTGCATACACATCGCCCTGCACGCGGGCCACCGTGGGCTTGGGGCATTCATAGATCACGCGCAGCATCTCAGCCAGCTTGCCCGCGTCGGCGATATTCTCATCGCGCGTGTAGTCGGCCATACGGCACATCCAGTTGAGGTTGGCTCCCGCGCAAAAGGCGGGACCCTCTGCAGCCAACACCACGGCGCGCACATCGGGGCGACCGCCCACGTCTGTAAAGGCGGCGGTGATCTCGGCGATGACCTCGTCGCTGAAGGCATTGCGCACCTCGGGCTGGGTGAGCGTGATGCGCGCCACCGCGCCGGACTGGGTGATGGAAAGGTTCTGGCTGTTCATGGCTTGGACGGGTTTTGCAAGAAGTAGACAAAATCCAGCTCGGGACTGGGCTGACCCAGGGCAGTCAATGCGGCAGTGAGCTGCCCCCGGTGGTGTGTTCCGTGGTTGAACACATGGGCCAGCGTGGCCGCAAACGGCAGCGATGCCGCCGTGCCGCGCATGGTGGTGTAGTCCAGCGTGCCTCCCCAGCGCTCGGGCGCGAAGGACGCAATCAGCGGCGCCCAACGGGCAGCCCCCTCGCGCAGGCGGGTGTCCAGCTGCGAACGGCCCGGCTCCACCTCGGCGTCCAGCGCCACCGTGGGTGAGCGGCCTTCGGCAAACCGCACAAACCACAGCAGCTGCTCGCCCACAAGCAGGTGGTTGAGCGTGCCATGGATGCTTTTGAAGTACAGGCCCACATCACGCCGGTAGTCCGCATCGGGCAGCACACCCACGGCGCCCAGCAAGCGCGCCGTGGCCCACAGGTTGTAGCCTGCTAGCAGCTCGAAGTGCGCCGTCCAGCTTGGGCTCATGGCGCAGTGCGGGTGGTCAGCACCCGGCTCCAGAAAACATCGAGAGCGGCCAATGACTTGGCACGTGCTTCGGGGTTGCCGCCCTGGTGTACGCCCTGTGAGGAGGTGCCGTTGGGCACATCCGCACGCAGGCGCACCGGGGTCGTGCCGTCAAAGCCGTGGTAGCTGCCCTCGTAGACCTGCACCGTGATGTCATCGCCACCGCCGCGCGCCTGCAGACTGCGCGCAAATTCCACGCAGGGCTGGGCAGGTGTCCAGTCGTCCAGAGCGCCCAGCAGCATCAGCAGCGGCACAGTCTCCAGCGCCGCCTGGCGCTTGGCCAGCGGGCCACAGCCAGGGTAGAAAACGGCGGCCCCGGCGATGGCGGGCTCGCCCGGCTCGGGGTGGGCGCGGCGTTGCTCCAGCAAGTTCAATGCAGTGGTCGCACCATTGGACCAGCCCAGCACACCGATGCTGCGCGTGTCCACCTGCGGCTGGGCCGCCAGCCAGGCCAGCGCTGCACGCGCGTCCTGCACACGCTGGGCCACATTCATGCTGCGATCACGGTATCGGGTCTGGCAAACGTCGCGCAGCCCCCGCGAACCGAAGCTGTCGGGCATCAGCACAGCATAGCCTGCGGCATGCAGACGCTCGGTCGTCTCGCGGTAACGCTCGGCCAGACCACCCCCCTTGGCGTACAGCCCGCCGCAGCCGTGCAGTGCTAGCACCGCCGGGCGGCGATCCCCGCCTTCTGCGGGCAGCCAGTGTGCGCGCAGCACCACGCCGGAGGGCAACGGAGGCAGGTCCACGCGCTGCAAGGCGGGGGCAGCATGCGCAGCAGCCATGGCGAACCCGGTGGCCATGCAGAACAAAAAGCGAAAAACACAAACCATGATCTGGTGCCTCTGTTACTTCCGGCCACCTGGCGAAGCAAAGCCATGGCTGTCGAGAAACTCCGAAACCAGCGGTTGCCACACCTGGGGGAATTGACTGAATAGAAAGTGCCCGTCGTCCCCCTGCGGCGGAAGCTGGGCGAACTTCGCGGT
Organism: Acidovorax sp. HMWF029; assembly: GCF_003060895.1. Lineage (GTDB taxonomy): Bacteria > Pseudomonadota > Gammaproteobacteria > Burkholderiales > Burkholderiaceae_C > Acidovorax. The sequence goes on from NZ_QAIH01000214.1 coordinate 39,044, forward strand.
ACCACCGGCCTGCACAAAGGCCGCATGCCAATCGCGCGGCAACTGGCGACCGAAGAACTGGTCGTTCTCGGTATAGATCCAGAGCATCGGCACACGAGCCTGCGCACCGTAGTCTCGGTAGACCTTCTCCAGGCGGGCAGAGGAGCAGGGGTTTTGCGGCCGCCCCACCGGATCGCCCCCCGAACCCCCTGCAAAATTGATGGCCGCCGTCAGCCCCGGCGGGTTCATAGCCGCCAGCGCCACGGTGGATGCACCACCGAAGGACTGCCCCACCGCCAGCACACGGTCGGGCGCCACATCTGGCCGCTGGCGCACCACCGCCAGCGTCGCAATCGACTGGTCTGCGGCGGCAGCAAACCCCGGTGCAAAGTTGCGGCTGTTGCAGACCCCCGTATCTTCCACATCCGGCCCGCCAGACACGCCATAGCCGACGCGCGTGGGCACCGCAACAACAAAGCCGCGCTGAACAAAATAGCGCGACGCATCGACAAAACGCGCACGCCCCATGCGCGCACGCGCTTCTGCGCTGGTGGCCCGACCGTGGTTGAGGATAGCGATAGGCGCCGGGCGCGGGTTGGCATCATCAGAGAACACTGTCACGCGGATGTTTTGCGCCGACTCCTTGCCCCATGCGTCGCGCACCCGCACGGGCACATCAATCTGCTCCTCCACCAGGCGCGCAGACGCAGCGCCAGGCATGGTCAGCAGCAGGCTGGCGATAAGGCAATACAGCGATGTTTGGCAGCGCATGGCAGGCACTTCCTGGACAGCGGCGACTACATGCGGAACACACCAAACTTGGTGTCTTCGATCGGTGCGTTGCGCGTGGCAGACAGGCCCAATGCCAGCACACGGCGGGTGTCAGCCGGGTCGATCACGCCGTCGTCCCACAGGCGGGCTGTTGCGTAGTAAGGGTGGCCCTGCTCTTCATACTGGCGGCGGATGGGGGCCTTGAAGGCTTCTTCTTCCTCCATGCTCCACAGGCCGCCCTTGGCCTCAATGCCGTCGCGCTTGACGGTGGCCAGCACGCTGGCGGCCTGCTCGCCGCCCATCACGCTGATGCGCGCGTTGGGCCACATCCACAGGAAGCGGGGGCTGTACGCGCGGCCGCACATGCCGTAGTTGCCCGCGCCAAAGCTGCCGCCGATGATGATGGTGAACTTGGGCACGCTGGCCGTCGCCACGGCCGTGACGAGCTTGGCGCCGTGGCGGGCAATACCTTCGTTTTCGTACTTGCGACCCACCATGAAGCCGGTGATGTTCTGCAAAAACACCAGCGGGATCTTGCGCTGGCAGCACAGCTCGATGAAGTGCGCGCCTTTTTGCGCGCTCTCGCTGAACAGGATGCCGTTGTTGGCGATGATGCCCACAGGCATGCCCTCGATGCGCGCAAAACCACACACCAGGGTGCTGCCAAAGCGGGCCTTGAACTCGTCGAACTCGCTGCCGTCCACCACACGCGCAATGATCTCGCGCACATCAAACGGTTTGCGCGTGTCCACCGGGATCACGCCATACAACTCATCCGCTACAAATTTAGGAGCTATCGGGGCTTTATCAGCAGGCGCAGAGGCCTTATTTTTATTCAGATTGCGCACTGCGGTGCGCGCCAGCTGCAGTGCGTGCAGGTCGTTCTGCGCCAGGTGGTCGGCCACGCCAGACAGTCGGGTGTGCACGTCGCCACCGCCCAGGTCTTCGGCGCTCACCACCTCGCCTGTTGCGGCCTTCACCAGCGGCGGGCCGCCCAGAAAGATCGTGCCCTGGTTCTTGACGATGATGGATTCGTCGCTCATGGCGGGCACGTAGGCGCCACCTGCCGTGCAGCTACCCATGACCACCGCGATTTGCGCGATGCCCTGGGCACTCATGTTGGCCTGGTTGAAAAAGATGCGGCCAAAGTGGTCGCGGTCAGGGAACACGTCGTCCTGGTTGGGCAGGTTGGCGCCGCCCGAGTCCACCAGGTAGATGCAGGGCAGGCGGTTCTGCGCGGCCACCTCTTGGGCGCGCAGGTGCTTCTTCACCGTCATGGGGTAGTAGGTGCCGCCCTTCACCGTGGCGTCGTTGCACACGATCATGCAGTCCACCCCGCTCACGCGGCCGATGCCCGCGATCAGGCCCGCGCCGGGTGCGTCGTTGTTGTACATGTTGAGCGCGGCCAGCGGGGCCAGCTCCAGGAAGGGAGTGCCGGGGTCCAGCAGGTTGGCCACGCGCTCGCGCGGCAGCAGCTTGCCGCGGGCGGTGTGTTTGGCGCGGGCCGCTTCGCCGCCGCCCTGGGCAATCTTGTCCTGCTGGGCGCGCAGGTCCTCCACCAGCGCGCGCATGGCGGCGGCGTTGGTCTGGAAGTCCGCCGAGCGGGCGTTGAGTTGGGTGTCGAGAATGGTCATGCTGTAGTGCTTCTTGGGTGTTTCACGCGGTCTTGGCTTCGACCAGACCGAGCTGGTCCTTCATCTCGTCGCGGATCTTGAACTTCTGGATCTTGCCTGTCACCGTCATCGGAAAGCTGGTGACAAAGCGGATGTAGCGCGGCACCTTGTAGTGTGCGATCTGGCCCTTGCAAAAGGCGCGGATGTCGTCTTCCGTCGGTTTTGTGCCCGGCTTGGCGATGATCCAGGCGCACAGCTCTTCGCCGTATTTCTGGTCGGGCACGCCCACCACCTGCACATCCTGCACCTGCGGGTGGCGGTACAAGAATTCTTCGATCTCGCGCGGGTAAATGTTCTCGCCGCCCCGGATCACCATGTCCTTGATGCGGCCGACGATGTTCACATAACCCTCTGCATCCATGGTGGCCAGGTCACCGGTGTGCATCCAGCCGCCCTCGTCAATCGCCTCGCGAGTCTTGGCTTCGTCACCCCAGTAGCCGTGCATCACCGAATAGCCCTTGGTGCAGAACTCGCCGCGCTGGCCGATGGGCACTACCGCCCCGGTGTCGGGGTCCACGATCTTGATCTCCAGGTGCGGCTGCACCTGGCCCACGGTGGAGACGCGCTTGGCAAGCGGCGTGTCGGTGCTGCTCTGGCAGCTCACGGGGCTGGTCTCGGTCATGCCGTAGGCGATGGTGATCTCGCGCAGATTCATCTGCTCCACCACGCGCTTCATCACCTCGGTGGGGCATGGCGATCCGGCCATGATGCCGGTGCGCAGGGTGCTGAGGTTGAACTCGGCAAAACGCGGGTGGTCCAGCTCGGCAATGAACATGGTGGGCACGCCGTGCAGGCCGGTGCAGCGCTCGTCCTGCACGGTCTGCAACACGGTGAGCGGGTCAAACCCGTCGTTGGGATAGACGATGGTGGCGCCGTGCGTCAGGCAGGCCAGGTTGCCCAGCACCATGCCAAAGCAGTGGTACAGCGGCACGGGGATGCACAGCCGGTCTTCGGGCGTGAGCTTCATGCACTCACCGATGAAGAAGCCGTTGTTCAGGATGTTGCGGTGCGTGAGCGTGGCGCCCTTGGGGAAGCCCGTGGTGCCGCTGGTGAACTGGATGTTGATGGGGTCGGTGGCCTTCAGCGTGGCGGCGACTTCTGCCAGGCGCGGGTCGGCCGCGTTGCCGCGTGCCATCAGGTCGGTAAAGCGCATCAGGCCGGGTTCGTCGGCGCCCTGCCCGGCTTCGTCATCAATCCACACCACCGTCTTCAACTGCGGCAGCTTGGCCGCGTGCAGGTGGCCCGGCTGCTGGCCCAGCCATTCGGGTGCCAGCTCGCGCAGCATGCCCAGGTAGTCGCTGGTCTTGAAGCGTGCCATGGTCACCAGCAGCTTGCAGCCCACCTTGTTCAGCGCGTATTCCACCTCGGAGGTGCGGTAGGCCGGGTTGATGTTGACCAGCACCAGCCCCACCTGCGCGGTGGCCAGCTGCATCAGCACCCATTCGGCGTTGTTGTGCGACCAGATGCCGACGCGGTCACCGGGTGTGAGCCCCATGCCCAGCAGCGCGCTGGCCAGGCGGTGTGCCTCGGTCTGCAATTGGGCGTAGGTATAGCGGCGCCCCTGGTGCCTGCTCACCAGCGCCTCGCGCTCGGGCTGACGGGCCACCATGTCGGCAAAAAAGGCGCCAATGGTCTGCTCGATCAGGGGAACGTCGATGGCGCCACGGGCGTGGCTATCCACCAGCGGTGCGAAATTCGTTGCGGCTGCGCTCGTCACGGGGTTTGTCTCCTCTGTGATCCCGCCCTGCGCCATGGGTGGTCTGCGGGCGGCGATCCGCAAGCATAGAAGCCTACGCCCTCTGAGGGTGGACACAATGGTTGCAAATCGTGCCATGGCTGGCACACTCTGTGGCGTGAAACCGCCTGCCCACCCTCACCACCGCCAGCCTGCGCCTTCTTCAGCCCCCGCCGCCACGCCCATCGCCTTTGTGCGCGCCATTGTCCTCGCCTACGAACGGCGTGGCCTGGACCCCGAACGCGCGCTGGCCCAGGCACAGATTGCGCCGCAACTGCTGCAGGACGACAGCGCCCGCATCACCGCCTGGCAGATGGAGCAGATCTCCGACGCCGCCATGCAGGAGCTGGACGACGAAGCCCTGGGCTGGTTCAGCCGCCGCCTGCCCTGGGGCAGCTACGGCATGCTGGCGCGTGCCAGCATCAGCTCGCCCACGCTGCAGGTCGCCCTGGCCCGCTGGTGCCGCCACCATGGTCTGCTGGCGGACGACATCGTGCTGCACCTCACCACCAGCGGCGACACCGCCACCCTGGCCATCACCGAGGCCTGCGACCTGGGCGCGCTGCGCGAGTTCTGCCTGGTATCCGTGCTGCGCAATGCCCATGGCCTGGCCTGCTGGATGGTGGACTCGCGCATCCCCCTCATCGCTGCCGAATTTGCGTTTGACCCGCCACCCCATGCCGATGCGTATGCCGTGCTGTTCCGTGGCCCAGTCACCTTCAGCACCCCGCGCACCGCCATCCACTTTGATGCCCGCTACCTGCACCTGCCCCTGCGCCGCGACGAACAGGCCCTGCGCCAGATGCTGCAGCACGCCCTGCCCCTGACGGTGCTGCACTACCGCCGCGACCGCCTGCTGGTGCAGCGCGTGCGCCAGCTGCTGGCCGCGCCCCTGCCCGGGCAACCGGCCCATGCCCTGCCCCAGCACAGCGCCGAATCACTGGCCGCGCTACTGCACGTGTCGCCCCGCACGCTGCACCGGCAGTTGAAGGAAGAAGGCGCCACGCTGCAGGGCCTGAAGGATGACGTGCGCCGCACGCGTGCAGTGGAGCTGCTGCACCGCACGCAGCGGCCGATCAAGCAGGTGGCAGAGGCTGCGGGGTTTGAGAACGAGAAGAGTTTTATCCGGGCGTTTCGGGGGTGGACGGGACAGTCGCCTGCGGAGTTTCGGCGGGAAGGGAAGGTGCCAACACCGACGCTACCTCTGAATGATTAACAGCTCGGGTAAGCTCAATCGCCGTGAAATGTAACTAGAGAGAATATTCGATGCCAAGTTTCTTGCGCGATGTATTGGTGCGTAACGTGGTCATTAGCGACGACGCGATTACCGAGTTGCACTCCACCTTTCTGGAGCGAGTTGCTGCACACAACCACGCCGTGCAGGATGAGGAGCACAAACTCACGCCAGTTTACGTAGTCCGCTTTGATGGTAGAGGCTACCGAACCTTCTCTCCGGAAGAAGCTTGGCGTTTCTACAAAGGTGCTGGCTCTGTTGAGCGAGTAGTTCTAGGCGCCATATCTCCAATTGGTATACGAACCAACCAGACTCTTGGCGGGCAGATAGACATCGTGCTCGACGCGAGCCCCAATGCCACCTCCCACATCATGATTGGAGGCGAATCGAAAGATTGGGTTGAGTCAACATTCTCGGCATTTGAGATGGCGTTGAATCGGCGCAAAAATCTAACGACAGCTGTTGTACGCACTCAATGGACTGCTCTAGCGTTGCAACTTCTTGGTGTCTTGGTAGGCGTGCTTTTGGCTTTATGGCTTGCAACGCTCACAGCGCCAGCCATCGGGGGATTGGAGTATCCGCGCGCCGTAGCTTTCGCATTCTGGCTTCTGATCTACAGCAACCTTTGGACGTACCTACAACAGCGCGCGATAGCGGGAATCGGAGCATTGTTTCCAAACGTCCGCTTCAATAGAAGCGGGGACCACTGGACTCAAGCACTGCTTCGTAAAGGGATTGAAGCTGCAGGGATCGCGATTTCTCTCTGGGCGCTCGGCTGGCTTACCAAGTGGGCCTCAACAGTCATTTCGCCGTTCCTTACCGGCACCGCTTAGCGCACCCGCAAGGCTAGAAGCAACCGCATACCAACGGTATAGCCCGCACAACAGACTATTGGCCGAGACATGTCTGATCTGAGAGCGAGAACACGCTAAATACCCCCATGCTCCACCTCCACCACTGCATCAGCGCCCGCTCCTTCCGCCCCCTGTGGATGCTCGAAGAGCTGCAACTCCCCTATCAGCTCCACATGCTGCCCTTCCCGCCGCGCGCCAAGGCCCGGTGGTTTCTGGACGAAAACCCGCTGGGCACGGTGCCGCTGCTGGTGCAGGGCGAGGTGCGCATGACCGAATCGGCTGCCATGTGCCAGTACCTGGCCGCCACGCACTCCGACGCAGGGCTGGATGTGGCGCCCACGCACCCGGCGTATGGCGCCTACCTGAACTGGCTGCACATGAGCGATGCGACGCTGACCTTTCCGCAGACGCTGGTGCTGCGCTATGGGCGCTTTGAACCCGCTGAACGGCAGCAGCCGCAGGTGGTGGAAGACTACAGCCGCTGGTTCCTGGCACGGCTGCGCGCGGTAGAAACGGCATTGATCCACAGCCGCAGCGACTACCTGTGCGCGGGCCGGTTCACGGCGGCGGATGTGGCGGTGGGGTATGCGCTGCTGCTGGCGCAGCACCTGGGGCTGGATGCGCAGTTTGGGCCTGCCACGCAGGGCTATTGGCAGCGGCTGCAACAGCGGCCGGGATACCAGCGGGCGATGACGGTGCAGGTGCGGGCAGCAGAGGAACAGGGCGTGCCCACGACCCCGGCGCCGGAAACACGGCCTTGATGGCCTTGAGCGTCACAGGGCGGCCCTGAGCGTATGGGGCTTGGGTGTCCGCTCCGCGTCCATTTTCTGCCCCCACCACGCTGCGTGGCGCGACTTTATTCCTTGGCCTGCAGCCCCGCTGGCGGTGCATGCGGGGCCTGCTGTGCAGGGCCGCGCAGCGATTGCACCAGCGCCCGGAACTCAGGCGAATGGCGCAGCACGCTGCCACCGGCATCGATGAGGTCGGTGACTTCTTCCGACGTGATCGACAACGCCGTAGGCACCTGCAGCAGGCGACGGCGGGCGACATCGTCGGGTGCATCGCGCAGGTTGACAGGGATGACGTGGATCTCGGCATCGGGCGCAAACACATCGGCGCTGCCCAGCGAGCCTGCAGCGAGCGATTGCTGCCACTGCCGCGTGATGTCACGCAGAAACTCCTGCGTTTCGCGCGTGGCGCGTGCGCCGGAGCCAAACAGCAGGGCATCCACTACCTGCGCCATGTTGGGCACCTTGTCGCTCTGGTTGATGTCCACCGAGGGGTCGCGCTCGGCATTCACCGTGATGAGCACCAACTTGCGGATGGTGCGGGGCGGGATACCCACCTCGCTGAAGGTTCGGCGCAGGCCGCCACCCGCCAGGGCGCGGTCGAGCAGGCGCTGCACGCCCAGGTTGTCGGCCAGGCCGCCGTCCACGAGATGGATGTAGGGCTTACGCTGCGCGTCGGTGTAGCTCAGCTCGTGCGCGCGGTATAGCCGGGCGCGGTAGTCGCCGGTGGCAGCGCGGGTGCTGGCGTCCGAGGTGATGCGGCGCTCGGGGCACTGGTGGGCATAGTTCTTGAGCGTCATGGGGCTGAGCAGCAACGGCACGGCCGATGACGATGCCACGGCAAACGAAAGCGGCACCTTGCGCAGGTCGGAGCAGATCAGCGAGAACTGCTCCCACGTGAATTCGAAGCCCGTGCCCAGCGACATGTCGGTGGCTGTGATGAACAGTTGCGGGTGGCGGGGGCGGCGCTCCACGTCGCCAAAGGTAAGGCCGCCATACAGCTCGTCAAGCCGCCGCTCGAGCAGGTGGGTGCGCCCCAGCCAGGGCGAGGTGAGGTCAATGAGGCTGCCGGGCCGCAGCGCCTGGGTGATGAGGCTGTTCTGAAAGTTCTGGCGAAGGAAATCGCGCTCGAAGCGCGGCAGGCCCTCAATGCCATGCGCCGCAAAATAGGCCGCCACAATGCTGCCGCCCGACACGCCGCTGACGAGGTCGGTAGCGTCAAGCAGTGTGGTTGGGGAGCCGTTCCAGACAAACCGCGTTTCCTGCATCTCGGTCAGCACACCAAACCCAAAGGCCGCCGCCCGCGCGCCCCCACCAGACAGGGTTACGGCCACGAGGATGGAGGGGTCGCGCTCGGACTTGCGCACCGGGATGCTCTGGTCCTCGGGCGCAAGGGGTTCGTTGATCCAGGGCTTGACGGAAGAGCAACCGGCCAGGACCAGCGCGGCCACGCCGAGCGCCATCCCGCGCGACCAACGCGCCCAATGCGCCCAACACGTGCTGTTGCGGTTCATCACATGCATGTCGTTCCTTTTTTCCTTTTGTCCCTTGTATGGCGGTCGCTCTGGGCAGTCAGAGAATCGGTCCACCCGTCAGCAGCCCAGCAGGCCAGGCAGGTCTGCCATGCTGCTGAAGACGCATTGGGCCCCTGCGGCACGCAGCGCTGCACCGTCGCCCAGCGGGGCGTAGCCCAGCACCGTGGCTCCAGCCGCCACGCCTGCGGTGACCCCGATGGCGGAGTCTTCCACCACGGCGCAGCGCGTGGGGTGGACCTGCAGCGCGGCCGCTGCAGCCAGGTAGACATCGGGAGCGGGCTTGGTCTTGGGCATCTCGTGCCCGCTGAAGATGCGGCCTTCAAAGTACGGCATCAGCCCCACCTTGGCGAGCTGCATTTCGACCTTGAAGCGGTCGGCCCCCGACGCGCAGGCAATGCGCCCGCCGTGGTGGGCGTGCACGCGTTCAATGGCGGGGTGGATGTGGTCAATGGCCAGCAGGCGTTCGTTCAGGGCGATGTTGCGCCGTTCGTAAAAGTGGGCCATCCACTCGTCCGTGAGCGGGCGGCCGGTTTCGGCCTCGATGCGGGCGGTGGCGCTGCGCACGGTGCGGCCGATGAAGTAGTCCATGCACTCCTGGTGCGAGATGGCCCAGCCCGCCTCGTTGAGCATGTCGCGCAGCACGCCATTGGTGATGGGCTCGCTGTCCACCAGCACACCGTCGCAGTCAAACAGGATCGCTTCAAATTTCATAGCAAAAAAGGCATGATGGTCGCGCGCAGACGGCCATTTTTATTCATATTTTCAGGCATGGATGTCGCCATCCACATAAAACCAGCGCCCGCCTTCGCGCACGAAGCGGCTGGTTTCGTGCAGGCGCACGGCGCGGCCGCCCACGCGGTAGCGGGCGACAAACTCCACCTCGGCCCGGTCGTCACCTGTGAGGCGGTGGCGGCGCACTTCCAGCCCCAGCCACTTGGTGCCGGGCTCGAAATCCAGTGCTGCCGGGCGGCTGCTGGGGTGCCAGGTGGCCTGCAGGTAGTCGCCACGTTCGCGGACGAAGGCGGTGTAGCGTGAGCGCATGAGGCTC
>NZ_QAIH01000214.1:48670-54765 GCF_003060895.1 Acidovorax sp. HMWF029
GTCGAGGTAGCCGCCACAACAGTCCGCATACGACAACGCCGCCCCCTTGGCGCTTTTGCCGGGCTTGGCCTGGGTACGACCGCAGGGGCAGGGTTCGGGAGGGATCAAAGACACAGGGGCATGCCTTTCATACGGACAAGGGTCATCTCAGCGTTCCGAACACCTTGCGGACGATGGCGCTGCCTGCACCGGCGGGGTTCTGGCGGATGCGGCGCTCTTCCTCGCCAATCATGAAGTACAGGCCGTCCAGCGTCTTGCCGGTCACGTACTGCGCCAGGTTCGCCTCTTCGGGCTTGAGCAGGCCAAAGCTGGCGGCCTTGCCTGCAAAGGCGTTGTACTTCTGGGTGAGCCCCACCTTTTCCGTGGCCTCGTTCACCACGGGCAAAAAGCGCTGACCCAGCGGTGCGCGGGTCTTGTCGGCGAAAAAGGTGGTGACCGAGGTGTCGCCCCCGGTGAGGATATTCTTGGCATCGGTCACCGTCATGCTCTGCACGGCGCCCACCAGCAGGTCCCGGCCCATGGGCACGGCGGCTTCTGCCGCGCGGTTGATGGAGACCACCAGCTCGTCAATGCGTTTGCCCTGACCCAGGGACTTCATCACCTTGGCGGCATCCTCCAGGTAGCCCGGCAGGCCAATGCGCACCTTGGGGTTGCCCAGAAAGCCATCGTTGCGCCCCAGCAGGGCCACGGCCGCCTGCGCGCCCTGCGACAGCGCCGCCTTGAGCCCGCTGGATGCGTCGGCGCTGGAGAGGTCGCCCAGCGACAGGGCCCAGGCCTGCTGCCAGGTGGCGCCCAGCAGGGCGCCCAGGGCGCTGGTTTGAAGGAGGTGGCGGCGTTGCATGGAACGGTGTCTTTCTCGGGAAGGGGGAGCTGCCTGCGCGGCAGATGACTGCGGCGGATTTTCGCTCAGCCCCGTAGACTGGCGAGCGAAACAAGCCAACCCTGCAACAAAGGAGCCCTGCAATGTGGGATATGAATGTGCCGTGGTGGGGATTCGTGCTGCGCGGCGTGGTGGTCTATGTGTTTCTGCTGGTGTTCCTGCGCCTCACGGGCAAGCGCCAGACCGGGCAGTACGCGCCGTTTGACCTGGTGCTGCTGCTGCTCCTGTCGAACGCTGTGCAGAACTCGATGACTGCGGGCGACAACTCGCTGGTGGGCGGGCTGATCTCTGCCGCCACGCTCATCGGATGCCATGTGGTGCTGGCGCAGCTGACCTTTCGCTTTGCGTGGATGGAGCGGCTGATCGACGGCAAGCCGCAAGTGCTTGTTCAGCAAGGCCAGGTGAACGCCGACCTCATGCGCCAGGAGCTGTTATCGAAAGACGACCTCGAAGCCGCCCTTCGCGCCAGCGGCTGCCTGCATCTGCACGAGGTGGAGCGGGCGACGATCGAGACCAACGGGCAGATCACGGTGGTGCTGCGGCGGCGGGGCGGCGGCTGATACCGGCCCCACCACAGCTTTCGTTCGCGCGAAACCCCTCTTCGGTCGGGTTGCTGCCGCAGCGGGCAGCGCAAAAGATCAAGGCCTTTTGTTCTGGCGTTTTACGCCACCACCCGATCGGCCTATGACTTCCACCCTTGCCAGCGAAACCGCATCCGCCTCCCACCACGCCTACGCCCCCGCCCAGCCAGCAGCGTGTTTTCCACGCCTGTCGGCACTGGGACTTGCCTTGATGGCCGCAGTGCTGTTGTCGGGGTGTGAAACCACCAACATGCGCATGGGCAGCGCCGATGCCAAGACCGTGGCCACCGGCAGCGCGGCGGGCGCCGCCACCGATGCCGCCAGCAGCGAACTGGAGCGCTGCGAATCCGCCCTGGGCACGGTATCACTCATCGAGAACCAGCAGGCGGGGTGGTACACCATCCTGCGCGACCAGTACCGCCTGCCCCCCACCGCCAATCTGTTGCGCCTGCTGGTGCAGCAGTCCAACTGCTTTGTGGTGGTAGAGCGAGGCGCCGCTGGCATGAACGCCATGACCCGCGAGCGCTCGCTCATGCAGTCCGGCGAAATGCGCCAGGGCAGCAACTTTGGCCAAGGGCAGATGGTGGCGTCGGACTACGGACTCTCTCCGGAAATCATCTTCCAGAACCACAACGCGGGCGGCGCATCGGCCTCGCTGGGCGGCCTGGTCGGTGGGCGCGCGGGTGGGCTGCTGGCGGCCATCGGCGGCAGCCTGAACACCAAGGAAGCCAGCGCTCTGCTCACCCTCATCGACAACCGCTCGGGCGTGCAGGTGGCAGCCTCGGAGGGCAGCGCGGCCAAGACAGACTTTGGCGCCATGGGCCAGTTGATGGGGGGTTCGGGCGGCGCACGCCTGGGGGGCTACTCCAACACCGCCGAGGGCAAGGTGATTGCCGCCGCCTTCATGGACGCGTTCAACCAGATGGTGCGATCGCTGCGTAACTACCGCGCCCAGACAGTGAAAGGCCAGGGCCTGGGTGGTGGCGGGCGACTGGGGGTGGACGGTGCCGCACCCCCGTCACAGACCTCCGCCACCCGCGCGTCATCAGCCAACAGTTCTGCGAGCGCCGGGCTTTCGCTGCGCGATGCGCAGGCGCGCCTGAATGAGTTGGGCTACAACGCGGGCTCACCCGATGGCGCCATGGGCGGCAAGACCACCGCTGCACTGCGCGCCTTCCAGAAGGACCGCGGCATTGCGCAGTCGGGCCGACTGGACAGTGCTACGGCGCTGGAGCTTGCGAAGTAGGCACCACGGACGGGCGCTTCAGGTGCCCACCAAAAAAAGGCCGCCATCGCTTGGTGCGATGGCGGCCTTCGGGTGCGTGGCGATGCCGACGGCACGCCGCTGCCGTCAGTTCTGCGTGTAGCAGATCTTGTTGGGAATGAGGGTGTTCATGTAGCTCTCGACGCTGGCCATCGTCGGGAACACCGTGGGTGTCGAGTCCCCCAGCAGGCACAGGTAAGGCCCTTTGCGCGCCCACACGGTGCGCGAGGTCAGCCCTGTCACCTGGGCCCAGCTGCCCCAGAAGGCTGCGGCGGAGGCGGTCGCCTCGGTGCGGTCAAAGGTGAAGCTGCCGCCCGCCCCGGGCTGCGCGGCCGTCACCGTGCCAGTCCCTGAACAACTCGCATCGGCATAAGTCACACCGCCCAAGGTGACCGTCGCACGGGTGTCGCCCTGGCGAGAGATGCGCCACAACAATCTGGTCCACCGGCCAGGCCCCGAGGGCGAGCACTGCTCTTGCTTCCAGTCGCCTTCGGGCAGGGCGGCTGTCGCGGTAGCGCAGCGCACATCCACCGTGGTCACATGGGCCGAGCCCACGGTGCCCGTGCCGTTGGCCACGGTGCAACTCTGCCCGCCGGGCTGGGCCTTCACCGTGACGGCGTAGGCGGCGCCACCGGCCAGCGCCGTGGCAAAGCTGAAGCCGCCGTTGGCCGCCACACCCAGGTCGTCGCGCCCATTGTTCTGCAACACCAGCCCGCTGCCGGTGAGGCCCGTGACGGCGCCGCCCACGGTGAAGGTGGCAGCAGGCAGGTTCTCGCAACGCACCTGCACATTGCTCACATCCGCCGTGGCGGTGCCCGTGCCCTGGGCCACGGTGCAGCGCTGGCCTGCGGGTTGCGCCTTGATGGTGACAGCGTAGGCCACGCCCCGGTCCATGCTGGTGCCGAACACGAAGCTGCCGTTGGCGCTGACCGTGAGGTCATCGGTTCCAAGATTCTGCAGGGTCACGGTCTTGCCCGCCCCGAGGCCTTCCACAGCACCGCCCACCTTGAATACCCCCACGGCCGGGGGGGGCAGGCTGCCGTTGTTGCCATCGTCGCCACCGCCACATGCAGCCAGCAGTGCGGCGGCCAAGCCAAGGGGAGCCCAGCGGAATGTGGACGGTGCGGGGGGCCAGATGCGCGGCGCGCGGGTTGAAGCCATGTGCGGAAACCTCCAGGATGGTGAATGGAGGGCGGATTCTGCGCAGCGCAACACGCTGGGCGGAACCCTACCAGGGTAGGGTTTGCGCGCCACCCTGCCTGAGCGACACTTGGCAGAATTTGCCCCTGTTGCAGCCCTGCTCCCCCCCGCCGACTTGGCCATGTCACCGTCACCCTATGCACTCGTCCTGGACGACCACCCGCTGGTAGCACGCGGCGTGGCCGAGTTCCTGCGCTCGCGCCTGCCCCTGATGGAGGTGGCCGTGGCAGGACGCACTGAGGACGTGCTGCCCCTGGTGGCCGAACGTGGTGCACCCGCCATTGCACTTATCGACTTCTGGCTGGCCGAAGGGGCGGCGCTGGGGTTGATTGCCGAACTACGCCAGCATTGCCCAGGCAGCGCACTGGCGGTAATCAGCGGCGACGACGACCCCAACGTAATGGAGCGGGTGCGCCAGGCAGGTGCCCATGGCTTCATCCACAAGCAAGCCCCGCCCGAAACCTTTGCCCGGGCTGTGGAGGCGCTGCTGTGTGGCCTGGCCTGGTTTGAGTCGCCCAGCAGCGGCAACCAGCCTCTGCGCAACCGCGATCTGCCCGTCACACCGGCAGAACTGGGCCTGTCCATGCGCCAGGGTGAAATTCTGGAACTGGTGCTGCAGGGGCTGCCCAACAAGCGTATTGCGCTGCAGTACAACCTGTCGGAGAGCACGGTCAAGGAGCACATGAGTTCCATCCTGATGCGCCTGGGCGCCCGTACGCGGGTGGAGGCGATCACGCGGCTGCGCGGGCGGCGGCTGGTGCTGCGCCCCCCCGAAACGGCATAGGCCGACCCCGTTCAATGGTGTCATCGCGCGACCTGGACAGCCTGCCTCCCAAAACCCCAATACGCGCCGTCAGCGCGGAGGGACAAGTCCGTTTGATGGAGATCACCTTCAAACGGCTGCATGCCAGCATCCTGGCGGGACCGTTCGTTGGGCTGTTGTTTGTGGTGGTCTACCAGAGGTTTCACGACGCACAATGGCTCTGGGCATGGCTGGCCTGCTACTGTGCATTTGCCGCGATCACGTACAGGATGCGCCAGACGTACCAAGCGCAGCGGAGGGAAGCCAATGCAAATACTCTGTTGGCGCGTTGGAGGCGGCGGCTGGAACTCATTGCGCTGACTCACGGCGCCGGAGTCACTGCACCGATGGCCCTGGCCGCTGGCAATGCCAACTATGAACTCGCCCTGCTGATGGTTGCTCAAAGTGGCGGAATCATCGCCGCCAATGCGGCCATGCAAACGCCCATGCTGAGCGTATTCCACCGCTTTTTCGCCAGCGGCTGGTGCACCTCCCTGTTACTGCACCCCTGGCTTCTGCCCAAGCACTGGACCTACAGCATCCCCATTGCACTGATTTACACAGTCATCATCTACCGCCAGGCACGCATCGCACATCACTTCTTCGTGCATCAGGTATGGCTTGAGGAACAAGGCCAACACTTGTCCGCCCAGTACCGTGAAGCACGCGATGCCGCCGAGGTCGCGCTGGCTGAGAAAAATCGCTTTTTGAGCACCGCCGCGCACGACCTGCGCCAGCCCGTGCATGCCATGGGCCTGCTCACCGAAGCAATTGCCGTTCGCAACCAGGACGCTGCGTTGGTAGCACCGCTGTCTGACCTTCGGCTGAGCCTGCAGTCGGTGCAGCTGATGTTCAACTCGCTGCTCGACCTGTCCAAGATCGAATCCGGCCAGGTAGCAGTGCGGCCCGAGCCGCTGATGCTTCGCCCATTGTTCAACGAGCTTGAGATCCAATTCCTGGCCGAGGCCCGTTCTCGCGGGCTGCGCCTGCGGCTGCACATGCCACCACCGAGCGCAGCCGTGCTGGCCGATGCCGCGCTGCTGCGCCAGTCGCTGTCCAACC
The DNA here is from genome assembly GCF_003060895.1 of Acidovorax sp. HMWF029. GTDB lineage: Bacteria > Pseudomonadota > Gammaproteobacteria > Burkholderiales > Burkholderiaceae_C > Acidovorax. The sequence continues at coordinate 54,460 of NZ_QAIH01000214.1, forward strand.
TGGTGCACAACGCGCTGCGCTACACCCCGAAGGGCGGCGTGCTCATCGGGGCGCGGCGGCGACAAGGCCACTGGCGCATCGAGGTGTGGGACACAGGCTTAGGCGTGGCCCTGGAAGACCGCACCCGCATCTACCAGCCCTTCTACCGCCCTCAGCACGCCTGGCACATCAACCGCGAGGGCCACGGACTCGGGCTGGCCGTGGTGGCACGCTGCGTGGACCTGATGGGCGCGCAGCATGGCCTGCAGTCGCGCCTGGGCGCAGGCTCCTGCTTCTGGCTGCAACTGTCGGCAGCCGCCCCAGCAC
>NZ_QAIH01000215.1 GCF_003060895.1 Acidovorax sp. HMWF029
TGCAAAAACCGGGGTTGGACCGACTTGCATACCACCACGGCGCCCTGCGCGCAGGGCGCCGTGGTGGTATGCAAGTCGGTCCAACCCCGGTTTTTGCAAGGGTTGAACGTCCCTTTGGGCGCCATCTGGCGTCTTTTGTTGGACGCCTGTTGTGCGTGCCCGAGGGCTGCCAGAAAGCGCTGAGTGTACAAGCGGCGGCGGCCGGGCTATAATCGCAGGCTTTCCCTTGCCACACCACTTCTAGACGCGGTGGGTGGTCTCACCCAAAAGGAGTCTGCATGCGTCATTACGAAATCATTTTGTTGATCCATCCGGATCAAAGCGAACAAGTTCCAGCCATGCTGGAGCGCTACAAGGGCATGATCACCGCTGGCGGTGGCAAGGTGCACCGCGTGGAAGACTGGGGCCGTCGTCAACTGGCGTACCTGATCAACAAGCTGGCCAAGGCCCACTACCTGTGCGTGAACATCGAAGCCGACCAGGCCGTGATGGCTGAACTGGAGCACGCCTTCAAGTTCAACGACGCCGTGTTGCGCCACCTGACGGTTCAGAAGAAGAAGGCCGACACGGGTCCATCTTCCATGATGAAGACTGTCGAGCGCGAAGAAGCCCGCAAGGCCAGCCAAGCTGAGTACGCAGCTGCCGGCGGTGAGCGCGGCGAGCGCTGATCCATCCTTTTTGGAGTGGAGAACCGCGTAGTCTTGACCGCCTGTATCGCGGAGGCTGAACCCCTGCGCTACACGCCCGCCGGATTGCCTGCCATCACCCTGCGGCTCGAGCATGAGTCGCAGCAAACCGAGGCAGAACATCCCCGCGCAGTCAGGGCCGCCATCAAAGCCATGGCCTTCGGGGCAATGGCTGAGCGTCTGGCAAGGCAGAACATCGGAAGTCTCTGGACATTCCACGGATTTCTGGCCAACCCGCGCAATGGCAAGACCGCAGTGCTGCACATCCAGGATATTCAACAAAATTAATTTTCAAGGGGTCCGCAATGGCCACGTTCAAGAAGTTCAACAAAGACAAGCGCCCAAAGCGCAACACCCAGTCCCTGCTGTTCAAGCGCAAGCGCTTCTGCCGCTTCACGGTGACGGGCGTTGAAGAAATCGACTACAAGGATGTCGATACGCTGCGCGATTTCATCGCCGAAAACGGCAAGATCATCCCCGCACGCCTGACCGGCACGCGCGCCATCTTCCAGCGTCAGCTGAACACCGCCATCAAGCGCGCCCGCTTCCTGGCCCTGGTGCCTTACAGCGACCAGCACAAGATCTAAGGAGCACAACCCATGCAAATCATCCTGCTCGACAAGGTTGTGAACCTCGGCAACCTCGGTGAAATCGTCAAGGTCAAAGACGGCTACGCCCGCAACTTCCTGATCCCTTCGGGCCGCGCCCGCCGCGCCACCGAAGCTGCCAAGGCAGAGTTCGAAGCCAAGCGCGCTGAACTCGAAAAGGCTGCTGCCGCCAAGCTGGCAGAAGCCCAAGCCCAAGGCGAAAAGCTGGGTGGCACGACCATCAAGCTGACGCAAAAGGCTGGCGTGGACGGCCGTCTGTTTGGTTCTGTGACCAACCACGACATCGCCGAAGAGCTGAACAAGCAAGGCTACAAGGTTGCCAAGTCGCAAATTCGCCTGCCCAACGGCCCCATCAAGGTCGTGAGCGACAGCGCTGTGAGCGTGGCTTTGCACACCGACGTGGTGGTGGAAGTCAACGTGTCGGTCTACGGCGAAACTGCCTGATCGCCAGCGCGTAGATAATCTGCGCGACTCGCTGCGAAAGCCGCCTCCGGGCGGCTTTCGCGTTTTCGATCGGGCCATTTGTACAGGATTGCCCACCGGTCATCCACAGATTGCCCCCAGGCTTATCCATTCTGGCTGTCGTCTCTGGCGCCATGGGATAACCGGTTTCTAGACCTGTCCCGGAGAAATCCATGTCCGCTGTTTTCCCTCCGCTCGATGAACAGGGCTCGCTGCCATCCCCCAGCGAGGATCAGGAGATCGCCAAGCTGCGCACGCCGCCGCACTCCATTGAGGCCGAGTCCAGCGTGCTGGGTGGTCTGCTGCTGGACAACAATGCCTGGGACCGGGTCGGGGACTTGCTCAAGGAGGGCGATTTTTACCGCTACGAACACCAGGCCATCTACGCGGCCATCGGCGCGCTGATCAATGCCAGCAAGCCCGCCGACGTGATTACGGTGTTTGAGCAACTCAAGAACCAGGGCAAGGCCCAGGAGATGGGCGGGCTCACCTACCTGAACAGTCTGGCGCAGTATGTTCCCAGTGCCACGAACATCCGCCGTTACGCGGAGATCGTGCGCGAGCGCGCCATCCTGCGCAAGCTGGTCACGGCCAGCGACGAGATATCCACCAATGCCTTCAACCCGCAGGGCAAGACTGTGGAGCGGATTCTGGACGAGGCCGAGGCCAAGATCTTCGCCATCGGCGAAGAGGGGTCGCGCAACAAGCAAGGTTTCCAGTCGCTCGACAACCTGGTGATCGACCTGCTCGACAAGGTGCAGGAGATGGCCGACAACCCGGCCGACGTGACAGGCGTGCCTACCGGTTTCGCCGACCTGGACCGCATGACCTCGGGCCTGCAGGCGGGCGACATGATCGTGCTGGCGGCCCGCCCGTCCATGGGCAAGACTTCGTTCGCGGTGAACATTGCCGAACATGTGGCGCTCAATGAAGGCCTGCCTGTCGCGATCTTCTCGATGGAAATGGGTGCTGCCCAGCTGGCGGTGCGTATTGTGGGCTCGATTGGCCGGGTGAACCAGGGCAACCTGCGCACCGGCAAGCTCACCGACGACGAATGGCCGCGCCTGACCGAGGCCATAGAGCGGCTGCGCACCGTTTCGCTGCACATTGACGAAACCCCTGGCCTGTCTCCCGGTGAGCTGCGTGCCAACGCGCGCCGACTGGCGCGCCAGTGTGGCAAGCTGGGCTTGATTGTGGTGGACTATTTGCAGCTCATGAGCGGCTCGGGTTCGGCGGCAAGCTCGGACAACCGTGCGACCGAGCTGGGCGAGATATCCCGGGGCCTCAAGATGCTGGCCAAGGAACTGCAATGCCCTGTGATCGCGCTCTCCCAGCTCAACCGCTCGGTGGAGCAGCGCACCGACAAGCGCCCCATGATGTCCGACCTGCGCGAATCCGGCGCCATCGAGCAGGACGCGGACATCATCATGTTCATCTACCGCGACGACTACTACAACAAGGACTCCAAGGAGCCTAACGTGGCCGAGGTCATCATCGGCAAGCAGCGTAACGGGCCCACCGGCACGGTCAAACTCTTCTTCCAAAAGAACCAGACCCGTTTCGAAAATCTGGCCATGGGTGGCGGCGACGATTACTGACGCGCAAAAGACGGACGCCCCAAAAGCAAAAGGCCCCTGCCAGCGGCAGGGGCCTTTTCATTTTTGGTGCGATGTCAAAGAACTTCGCTGGCAAAGTCCGCCAGACGCGAACGCTCACCCCTTGCAAGAGTGATGTGCCCGCTGTGGGGCCAGCCCTTGAAGCGGTCCACCGCATAGGTCAGGCCCGAGGAGCCCTCGGTCAGGTAGGGCGTGTCGATCTGCGCGAGGTTGCCCATGCAGATGATCTTGGTGCCAGGGCCCGCGCGGGTGATGAGTGTCTTCATCTGCTTGGGCGTGAGATTCTGCGCCTCGTCGATGATCACGTACTTGTTCAGGAAGGTGCGCCCGCGCATGAAGTTCATGCTTTTGATCTTGATACGGCTGCGGATCAGCTCGTTGGTGGCTGCGCGCCCCCACTCGCCAGCATTGCCGCCATCGCCTTTGGCCAAAAACTCCAAGTTGTCGTCCAGCGCGCCCATCCATGGGCCCATCTTTTCCTCCTCGGTGCCGGGCAGGAAGCCGATGTCCTCGCCAACACTCACGGTGGCCCGGGTCATGATGATCTCGGTATAGCGGCGGTCGTCCAGCACCTGGGTCAGGCCTGCGGCCAGGGCCAGCAGGGTCTTGCCGGTGCCAGCTGTGCCAGTCAGCGTCACAAAGTCGATCTCCGGGTCCATGAGCAGGTTCATGGCGTAGTTCTGCTCGCGGTTGCGCGTCGTCACGCCCCACACGGCATTCTTGGCCGAACCGTAGTCTTTGAGGGTCTGCAACACCGCAGTCTTCTCGCGTATTTCGCTCACGCGTGCAAACAGACTGGGCTCGCCAGGGGCCTCAAAGTACACAAACTGGTTGATCATCAGCTGCTGAACGATGGGGCCACCAATGCGGTAATAGGTGTGGGCGCCGCTCTGCCAGCTTTCCACGTTCTTGCCGCTCTTGGTCCAGAAGTCGGGTGGGAGGGCCAGCACGCCGGCGTACAGCAGGTCGCCATCTTCCAGCGTCTTGTCGTTCTGGTAGTCCTCGGCGGTAAGGCCCAGGGCGCGTGCTTTGACGCGCATGTTGATGTCTTTGGATACCAGCACCACCTCGCGTGGCGCATGCAGCTTGCGCAGGGCTTCCACCACGCCCAGGATCTGGTTGTCGGCCTTGCCGGGGGGCAGGCTGGTGGGCAGGCTGTAGTCGAGCGGCGCAGTCTGGAAGAACAGGTGGCCACCCGCAGCGCGCTGGCCGGTGGAGTCGAGCTTGAGTCCCTTGGCCATGTCGGCGCCCTGGGCTGCGGCCAGTGCATCGAGCGTGCGGCTGGCTTGGCGGCCATTGCGGGCCACTTCGGTCATGCCCTTCTTGTGGCCGTCCAGCTCTTCCAGCACGATCATGGGCAGGAAGATGTCGTGCTCTTCGAAACGAAACAGGCTGGTGGGGTCGTGCAGCAACACATTGGTGTCCAGCACGAACAGCTTGGTCGGGCCCTGTGGCGCGGCTTTTTTGTTCCGAGGAGCCGTGGCGTTGGCTGCGGCGCTGGGGGTGGCTGCCGCACTGGTCGTGCGTGCCTTACGGGTGCTGGTGGCGCGGGCTGTGGGGGCGCTTGCGGGTTCCTGGCCGCGGGCATGGGTTTCGACAGGGATTTGCGGTGCTGCGACCGGGGATCCTGACGCCACAGGTGGTGCGCTCCCTGCTTTGCGCCCTGCTCGGGGGGCGGCGGTAGTGCGCAAGGGTTCGGCGATGGCTTCGTTGGCTGAGGCTTGTGATGCCCGCGGACGGGCTGTGACTTCAAAGGCTTCTGGCGCGAGGAGTGCAGCGCGCCGGCTGGGTGCGGGGGGCAGGGGCATGGTGGCAGGGCCTCGGTCGGTAAATGAGGAAAGGCAGGTCAGAAAGCAAAAAGCCGCCTGGAGGCCAAGGCGGCTTTTTGGGGTGGAGTGAACGTCGCGATAGCCAGGAGCATCAATCCATTATGCCCACTCTGGATGTCTTGCCGGGGCAAAACCGATGGGGTGTCGCGTCGATGCTCCAGGAGCTTGATCCGAGTACGCAGGTGGCGGCGGATCAGGCGGCCTTTTTCAGGGTCTTGATGGATTTGACGGTCTTGAGAACTTCGTCAACGTGGCCGGGTACCTTGAGGCCGCGCCACTCCTGGACCAAGATGCCATCGGGGCCGATCAGGAAGGTGCTGCGTTCGATGCCCTTGACCTTCTTGCCATACATGATCTTGTTCTTGACCACGCCGAACATGTGGCACATCTTCTCTTCGGTGTCGGCGATCAGCTCGAATGGCAACTCCAGCTTTTCCTTGAAGTCGTCGTGCGACTTCATGTTGTCGCGCGACACGCCAAACACGGCGGCACCTGCCTTCACAAAATCTTTGTACTTGTCGCGAAATTGCATGGCCTCCGTGGTGCAGCCAGGCGTGTTGTCCTTGGGATAGAAGTACAGAACCAGAATCTGGCCAAGGTGGGAGGTGTTGGAAACCTTGATTCCACCGGTCGCGTTGGCTTCAAATTCAGGGAGGGGTTTGTTGACAACGATCGCCATATCACTTCAATCTCTCAGGATGTAGTCGTTGGTAAGCCGGGGGAGTGGGGTGTGTTATTGCTCTTGGTGGTGCCCCCGACCGCAACCGGTGATTTTACCCCGAAATCGATTGCCGGCCAAATGTAAGACTGTGTGTCTTGCCTTTGGTGGCGCGCACTTTTGCAAGGCTTTGCATAGGCATTGCACCCCTTTCGCGGGGGCCGCTGGCAGGCCCTCAGGCCTCCAGAATGAGCGCTGCAACCACGTTCCGGCCTTCTCCGGCCAGGATGTTGTAAGTGCGGCAGGCCGCTGCCGTGTCCATGGTCTCCAGCCCGAGCCGCCGGGCCATCAGCGGTGCCAGCCAGGCGGGGGGCGGAAAGCGGTTGCGGGTTCCGCTGCCAAGGATCACCAGCTCGGCCTCCAGTGTGGCCAGTTGCACGAAGTGGTCCGGGGTCAGGTCTTCGAAGCGCGCACAGGGCCAGGCCTGGCGCAGCCCGCCGGAGCCGAGGATGACGCTGTGGGTGATCTTCTCTGCATCCACGCCGATCCAGCCGGGGCCATAGCCGCTGATGGTCTGTGCGTTCGAGCGGTCGGGCTGGAATTTCATGGATGTGCCTGTGGTGCGGTCTGCAGGGCGCCGCCGCAGGCGCGCGCGAGGGGAGGGGGCCGGTTCTGTGGTCAAATTATAGGTTTCGCCGAATGCCCAGCTGCCCTGGCCGCCTTGTTGCCGCTGTCTCGCCGTCTTTTCCACCGCTTCGCTTTTCCGTCAGCGCATGAAAACCGTCCAAAAATCCGCCAAGCTCGCCAACGTCTGCTACGACATCCGGGGGCCGATCATGGACGCGGCCAAGAAGATGGAGGAAGACGGGCACAAGATCATCAAGCTCAACATCGGCAACCTGGCCGTGTTCGGCTTCGATGCGCCCGAAGAGATCCAGCTCGACATGATCCGCAATCTGCCCAACTCGGCGGGCTATTCGGACAGCAAAGGCATTTTTGCCGCGCGCAAGGCCGTGATGCACGAAACCCAGAAGCAGGGCATCAAGGGCGTGGCACTGGACGACATCTACCTGGGCAACGGTGCCAGCGAACTCATCGTGATGGCCACGAATGCGCTGCTGGACACGGGCGACGAGTTGCTGCTGCCCTCGCCCGACTACCCGCTGTGGACGGCGGCGGCCAGCCTCTCTGGTGGCACGCCGGTGCACTACCTGTGCGACGAAGCCAATGGCTGGATGCCTGATCTGGCCGACATTCGCGCGAAGATCACGGCACGAACCAAGGGCATTGTGGTCATCAACCCCAACAACCCCACGGGCGCGCTGTACTCCGACGAGCTGCTCAAGGGCATCATCGCTATCGCGCGCGAACATGGTCTGGTGATCTTTGCCGACGAGGTGTACGACAAGGTGCTGTATGACGGCGCCAGGCACACGGCGATTGGCTCGCTGAGCGAGGATGTGCTCACGCTCACCTTCAACTCGCTGTCCAAGAGCTACCGCTCCTGCGGGTACCGCGCGGGCTGGCTGGTGGTGTCGGGCGACAAGAAGCCCGCCAAGGACTATATCGAGGGCCTGAACATGCTCTCTAACATGCGCCTATGCGCCAACGTGCCCGGCCAGTGGGCCGTGCAGACCGCGTTGGGTGGCTACCAGAGCATCAATGAGTTGGTGGGCGAGGGCGGTCGCCTGCGCAAGCAGCGCGACCTGGCCTATGAGCTGATCACCGCCATTCCCGGCGTGAGCTGCGTGAAGCCGCAGGCGGCGCTGTACATGTTCCCGCGTCTGGACCCGGCCGTGTACCCCATTGAGGACGACCAGCAGTTCTTCCTGGAGCTGCTGCAGGAGACCAAGGTGATGCTGGTGCAGGGCACGGGCTTCAACTGGGCCGCACCCGACCACTTCCGCATCGTTTTCCTGCCGCACGAAGACGACCTGCGCGACGCCATTGGCCGCGTGGCGCGTTTCCTTGAGCTGTACCGCAAGCGCTGCGGCACCGATCTGAGGCGCGTCGGTTGATACTCATTTTTTGATAGCTGCTAGCGCTTGCTGGACAGGCGCAAACCCCATTTTTGACTGGTAAATCTTCCATGAAACCCATCCAAGTAGGCCTTCTGGGCATCGGCACCGTAGGTAGCGGCGTGTTCAACGTGCTTGCTCGCAACCAGGACGAAATCAGCCGCCGCGCTGGCCGCGGCATTCAGATCACCATGGTGGCCGATCTGGACGTGGAGCGCGCCAAGGCGGTTGTGGGTGCTGACATCCAGGTCGTTAACGACGCCCGCGCCATCATCGCCAACCCTGACATCGACATCGTGATCGAGCTGATTGGCGGCTACGGTATCGCCCGCGCGCTGGTGCTCGAAGCCATTGCGGCAGGCAAACATGTGGTCACCGCCAACAAGGCGCTGCTGGCGGTGCACGGCACCGAGATCTTCGCGGCCGCATCGGCCAAGGGCGTGATGGTGGCCTTCGAGGCCGCCGTGGCCGGTGGGATCCCCATCATCAAGGCGCTGCGCGAGGGCCTCACCGCCAACCGCATCCAGTGGCTTGCCGGCATCATCAACGGCACCACCAACTTCATCCTGTCCGAGATGCGCAGCAAGGGCCTGGACTTCGACGTGGTGCTCAAGGAAGCGCAGCGCCTGGGCTATGCCGAGGCCGACCCCACCTTCGACATCGAAGGCGTGGACGCGGCCCACAAGGTCACGCTGATGAGCGCGATTGCGTTTGGCATTCCGGTGCAGTTCGACAAGGCCTATGTCGAGGGCATCACCAAGCTCGGCGCGGCCGACATCAAGTACGCCGAGCAACTGGGCTACCGCATCAAGCTCCTCGGTATCACCAAGCGCGCCGACAAGGGCATCGAGCTGCGCGTGCACCCGAGCCTGGTGCCCTCCAAGCGCCTGATCGCCAACGTCGAAGGTGCGATGAACGCCGTGGTGGTGCAGGGCGATGCCGTGGGCACAACGCTTTACTACGGCAAGGGCGCGGGCAGCGAGCCCACCGCCAGCGCCGTGATTGCCGACCTGGTGGACATTGCTCGCCTGCACACGGCCGACCCCGAGCACCGCGTGCCGCACCTCGCCTTCCAGTCCAACACGCTGCAGGGCGCCATGGACCAGCTGCCTGTGCTGCCCATGAGCGAAGTGGTCACCAGCTACTACCTGCGCCTGCGCGTGGCCGACCAGGCTGGCGTGCTGGCCAAGGTGACCGGCCTTTTAGCCGAGGCGGGCGTGAGCATCGACGCCGTCCTGCAGCGCGAGGCTGACGAAGTGGGCGGCGAGGGCTCTACCCAAACGGATCTCATCATCCTGACCCACGACACCCGCGAAGGCACGATGGACTCCGTCATTGCGCAAATGCAGGCGCTGCCCACCGTGCTGGCTCCCATCACGCGCATTCGCAAGGAAGAGCTCAACTGATGATGGGCCACGCTGCGCCATGATGCCGCCCCGCCATGCCCACGCTGGTTGCCGCCCTCACGCTGTCGGCGCTGCTGAAGATGGCGCATGTCGATCTGCCGCGCTGGCACCTGGCGTTCTGGTTCGGCCTGCTGGTCATGCTGGCCCTGTTCGGGTCCATGCCGCGCTGGCAGGCCATCCTCAACGGGATGGGCAGTTTTCTGGCGGCCTGGCTGTACTTCGTGCTGCTGGAGCGCACGGACAATTTCGAGGACAAGCCACTGCACTGGCTAATCCTGATCGGCGGCTTCCTGCTGCTGATCGCCTCACGTTTTTACCTTGATATCCGTGTGTACGGCATCAGTCTTTGAGCGACACCGACGGAACACCCTCATGAAATACCTCAGCACACGCGGCCACGCAGACCGCAAGCAGTTCTGCGATATCCTGCTCGAAGGCCTGGCACCCGATGGTGGGCTGTACCTGCCCGAGACGTACCCCAAGATCACTGGCGCCGCGTTGACCAAGCTGCGCAAGGCTTACCACGAGCAAGGCTACGCCGAGCTGGCGTTTCAGATCCTGTCGCTGTACATCGACGACATCCCCGCTGCGGACCTCAAGGCCATCTGCGCCAAGACCTACACCGCCGAGGTGTTTGGCACGGGCGAGATCGTGCCCCTGCGCCACCTCGAAGATGGCCTGTGGCTCGAAGCCCTGTCCAACGGCCCCACGCTGGCCTTCAAGGACATGGCGATGCAGCTGCTGGGCAACCTGTTTGAGTACGAACTGGGCCGCCGTGGCGAGCAGCTCAACATCCTGGGCGCCACCAGCGGCGACACCGGCAGCGCGGCCGAATACGCGATGCGGGGCAAGGCCGGCGTGCGCGTGTTCATGACCAGCCCGCACGGCCGCATGAGCGCCTTCCAGCAGGCGCAGATGTTCAGCCTGCAGGACGAGAACATCCACAACATCGCCATAGAAGGCGTGTTCGACGACTGCCAGGACATCGTCAAGGCCGTGTCCAACGACCACGCCTTTAAGCACAAGTACAAGATCGGCACCGTCAACTCCATCAACTGGGCGCGCCTGTTGGCGCAGGTGGTGTACTACTTTGCGGGCTACATCCAGGCCACCGAGACCAATAGCCAGAAGGTCAGCTTCACGGTGCCCTCGGGCAACTTTGGCAACGTGTGCGCAGGCCATGTGGCGCGCATGATGGGCCTGCCGATTGCCAAGCTGGTGGTGGCCACCAACGAGAACGATGTGCTCGACGAGTTCTTCCGCACCGGCGTGTACCGCGTGCGCGGCAGTGCCGACACGCATGAGACATCGAGCCCCTCGATGGACATCAGCAAGGCCAGCAATTTCGAGCGCTTCATTTTTGACCTGCTGGGCCGCAACGGCCAGCGCACCAAGGCCCTGTTCAGCGCCGCACTGCAAACCTACGGCCGCTTTGACCTGAGCGCGGACCCCTTGTTTGCAGAGGCCGCCAAGAAATACGGCTTTGAAAGCGGTAAGAGCACCCATGCCGACCGCCTGGCCACCATCAAGGACACCTTCGAGCGCCACGGCGTCACCATCGACACCCACACTGCCGACGGCGTGAAGGTGGCCCGCGAGCACCACCAGGACCCCAAGGTGCCCATGATCGTGCTGGAGACGGCGCTGCCCATCAAGTTCGCCGAGACCATTGTCGAGGCCCTGGGCCATGCGCCCGAGCGGCCCGCCAAGTTTGCGGGCATCGAAGACCTGCCCAAGCGTGTGCAGGTCATGCCCGCCGATGTGGAGCTGGTCAAGGCCTACATTGAGCGCCACTGCGCCCCGGCTGTGCAGGGTTGAGGCCGTCCCCTCTTTTGAGGGGGTGTTTGAAGAAAAAACGCCCCTGGCGCGCGTCTGGTAAGCGCTAGTAGCTATAAATAATGTAGCTAACCAAGGAGCACTGGATGAAGGTTGTCGGTTTTGCCGGGTTCTCCGGCAGTGGCAAGACCACACTGGTCGAGCAACTGATCCCCGAACTGCGGCTGCGTGGGCTGCGCGTGTCGGTGGTCAAGCATGCCCACCACAGTTTCGACATCGACCACCCGGGCAAGGACACCTACCGCCACCGCGAGGCCGGCGCCTTTGAGGTGGTGGCTGCGTCGGACAAGCGCCTGATGCTGGTGCGCGAGTTTGAGCAACCCGCCACGCTCAGCGTGCACCACCTGCTGGCCGAGCTTTACCAGGGGGTGGACTGGGTACTGGTGGAAGGGTTCAAGGACAGCGACCTGCTCAAGATCGAGGTCTGGCGCGCCCCCGAGCCCGGCCAGGTGGCCAAACCCGTGCGCTACCCTGAGGACGACTTTGTGGTGGCCGTGGCCACCGACGCCCCTGGGGGGCTGCCTGTGCCCACCCAGTTGCCATTGCTGGACCTGAACGCGCCCGCGCAGGTTGTGGATTGGCTGATCCAGTACGAGCATCGTTTTGAATACGACTGCGAGCTGTACGGGGCGGGGCTGGCATGAACCGCCCCCACAAACCCCTGAAACCGCTGGACGAGGCGCTGGCCGACCTGTTGGCCCATGCCTCCCCCTTGCGGGGCACGGACACGGTCACCACCTTCGATGCCGACGGCCGCGTGCTGGCGCAGGACTGCGTTTCGGCGCTGCAGGTGCCCCCTCAGGACAACAGCTCGATGGACGGCTACGCCGTGCGCTGCGCCGATGTGACGGCCTCAGGGGGAGTGTTGCCCGTGTCACAGCGCATTCCTGCTGGCATTGCGGGCGACCCGCTGCAGCCCGGCACTGCAGCGCGCATCTTCACCGGCGCGCCTGTGCCTGCAGGCGCCGATGCGATCCTGATGCAGGAGGACTGCGAAGCCCTTGCCACCGCCGATGGCCTGGGTTCGGTGCGCATCAACGCCGTCCCCCAGGCCGGCCAGTGGATCCGCAGCGCGGGCGAGGATATCACCCGGGGTGCGGTGGTGCTGTCGGCGGGCACGCGCCTGACCCCGGCCGAGTTGGGCCTGGCGGCCAGCATCGGCCTGCACGAACTGCAGGTGGTCCGCCGCCCGCGCGTGGCGCTGTTCTCCACCGGCGATGAACTGGTCATGCCCGGCGAGGTGCCGCCCGAGCAGATGCGCCCCGGCGCCATCTACAACAGCAACCGTTTCTTCTTGCGCGCCATGCTGCAGCGCCTGGGCTGCGAGGTAACCGACTTCGGCATCGTGCCCGACCGGCGGGATGCCACCATCGCAGCCCTGCGCGACGCGAGCGCCGCGCACGACCTGATCCTGACCAGCGGCGGCGTGAGCGTGGGCGAGGAAGACCACATCAAGCCCGCTGTGGAAACGCTGGGCACACTGGACCTGTGGCAGATCGCCATGAAGCCTGGCAAGCCCTTCGCGTATGGCCAGATCCCGCGCGACGGGGGCGCCGCGCATTTCATGGGCCTGCCCGGCAACCCGGTGTCCAGCTTTCTGACCTTTGCACTGCTGGTGCGGCCCTTTGTGCTGAGGCTGCAGGGCGTGCGCGATGTGGCTCCCCAATCCATCGCGGCCCGCGCTGATTTTGTGTGGCCCAAGGCCGACAAGCGCCGTGAATTTCTGCGTGTGCGCCACAACGCCGCAGGGGGGCTAGACCTGTTCGGCAACCAGAGTTCGGGCGTGCTCACCTCGGCCGCCTGGGGCGACGGGGTGGTGGACAACCCGGCGGGCCAGACGATTGCTGCGGGCGACACCGTGCGGTACATCGCCTTCTCGGAACTCCTGTCATGAACGTTAACCCCCACGCTTCCGACTTCGTGTGGTCGCTGGCCTTGCAGGCCGCGGCGTTGCCAGAGTCAACGCCTCTTCGGGCTGTCCAGTCCTGCGCAGACAGGACCAGAGCCGCACCCCTCAGCCCCGAGGAGGCCGCTTTTCATCTTGGGGCGGCCCGGCGATGAAAAGGATCTCTGTCCGCTATTTCGCCTCCATCCGCGAGGCCATCGGCACCGGGCAGGAGGGGGTGGACACGGCCGCCGCCACGCTGGGCGCGCTGCGCGACGAACTCATTGCGCGCGGCGGTGCCCATGCCAGCAGCCTCGCGCGGGGCCGGGCCGTGCGCATGGCGCTCAACCAGACCCTGAGCGATGAATCCGCCCCCCTGGCCGACGGGGCCGAGGTGGCGTTTTTCCCTCCCGTTACCGGGGGCTGAGTCCGGTAGAGGCCAGGGCCTGCAGGCGCAGGTTCAGAGCCTCCGAGGCGCCCATCATCGGCGCCCGCAGTTCATTGCACATCTCGCCCGCATGGGCCAGCACGGCCTTCAGCGGCGCCGGGTTGGGCTCGGCAAAGCAGACCTCGATCCAGGGCAGCAGGGCTTGCCACACTCGGCGGGCCTCGCCCAGGTCGCCTGCGCGCAGCAACGTCATCAGTTCCAAGAAGCGCGGCGTCTGCCAGTGCGCGCTGGCTGAGATGGCGCCTGCGCCGCCCAGGGCCAGTGTGTGGAATATCTGCGCGTCTTCACCCGTTAGCACCTGCAGGCGGCCATCGCTGATCAGGGCCTGTGTCTTGGCGGGGTTGCCGCCACAGTCCTTGATGGCCTCTATGCGCGGATGCGCGGCCAGCGTCAGCAGCGTTTCGGTGCTGAGCATGGCCCCTGTGCGGTAGGGAATGTCGTAGATAAGCACGGGTGCCGTGCTGGCATCGGCCAGGGTGCGGAACCAGTGCAGCAGGCCTTCCTGCGAGGGGCGGATGTAGTGGGGGGCCGACACCAGCAGGCCCGCAATCGGATAGCGTGCAAGCGTCCGCACCTGTTCCAGCACCTGGCCCTGGTGGTAGCCCGACACACCCATCACCACGGGCAGGCCCTGAGCGGCCTGGAGCACCGTTTCCAGCACATCCAACTGCTCCGCCTTGTCCAGCGCAGCGGCCTCGCCTGTGGAGCCGCAGGCGACAAAGCCTGAAACGCCTTGGGCACGCAGCCGGGCGGTGAGGGCGGCCAGCGCCGGGTGGTCTACGGCGCCGTCCTTGAAGGGGGTGACCAGGGCGATCCAGAGCCCGCTGAACAGCGGCTGTGGGGATAGCGTGGAGTGAGTGGGAACGGTGGCAGACATGCGAAACATCCTTTCAGGGTTCGACCAAGGGAAGAACCGTCCGGAAGGAATGCGCGCGGAATGCCGGGGAGGGAAAAGAGAAAAGAAAAAGGGAGTTTCTCTACCAGGTGGTTCCGTCGCTCATCCGGACGGAACCACAGCTCCGGTCAGATGAGCTCTGGTTTTTTGGCTTTGACCACGCACTGCAATGCCACCGCGGATGCGGCAGTCATGGCGAAGGGTGTGTGCGTGGGCATGGGGCGCAGTATAGCCAGACAGGCCCTCAAGGCTCCACCGCAGGCTGTGGCGTGGGCGCCACCAGTTCAGGGCAGGGCCAGTTCAGCAGCTCGGCCAGGCGGGTGGTGATCCAGGTGGCCTCGGCCACCGACACGCCCGATTCGGCCGTGCACAGCCCGGCGTGGATGCGCCGCAGGATCTCGGCCTCCGATGGGGCCTGCACGTGGTAGAGCGTCTGCGCATGCTCCACCAGGTGGCCCGCCAGGTCTTCGCACAGCTCGTAGCGGGCGCGCACGCCGTTCGCCTTTTCGGTGAGGCGCCCTCGGGCGTCGGTGTACACCGCCATGAACGAGGGCGGCACGTGGATCTGGTTGTCGTCGTCCATGGTGCCTGTCAGTCCGGGGTGAACAGGCGCTCGAACTTGGCCTGGTCTGAGGCCAGCTCAAAGCTCACGAGCTGGCCCATCTTCATGTCCGACAGCCGACAGGCGGCAAACAGCGTGGTCTTGCCGGCCAGCTCCATCACCTCCAGGTCGATGATGGCGTAGGGATAGGGGACAAAAACCTGGTGCTCGAAAACGTCCTTGTGCGTGTTGCGGGGCGAGGGGTAGAGCTTGTACAGGTTGGTCTGAATCGTTTGTGTTGCCATGGTCGTTGGTGCGAGCCTGTTCAAAGGGGGCGGCAGTGCGGGTACAGTGCGGGCGAATCGTACAGTTACTCCAAGCATCCCATGGCAAGACCCAAAAGTGAATGGCCCAACAAGGTCCTGGCCCTGATCCAGGGCGGCAACCTGACTGCGGCCATCGCGCAGATCAAGGTGGCCCCTTCGGTGTCCGACGTGACACGCCTGCAGACCTTGCTGGCCAAGCTTCCTCCAACCCCCGCACTCGCCCAGTTGAACAAGTTCGTTGAAGAAGAACGCGCCCTGCTGGCTGCGCCACGCCTGCACCGGTCGCCATGAGCGCGCCGGCTGCCCGATGGACTCATTGCCCGAAAGCCCTGCCGCCATGACTTTGCCCCGCGTTTCCATCCAGCTCGACGACTTCGACCTGTCCGCCGAAGTGGCGGCGCTGCGCCGCGAGAATAAGGGCGTGGGCGCGGTGTGCAGCTTTGTGGGCACGGTGCGCGACCGCAACGAAGGGGACCAGGTAGCGTCCATGGAGTTGGAGCACTACCCAGGCATGACTGAAAAATCCATTGAGGCCATGGTGGACGAGGCCTTCCGCCGTTTCGACATCTTCGGCGCCCGTGTCATCCACCGCGTGGGGCTGCTGCAGCCGCTCGACCAGATCGTGCTGGTGGCTGTGACCAGCGCCCACCGGGGCCAGAGTTTTCAGGCCTGCGAGTTTTTGATGGACTACCTCAAGACCCAGGCGCCGTTCTGGAAGAAGGAAGAAACCGCCCAGGGCGCCCGCTGGGTCGATGCGCGGGTGAGCGATGACGCCGCATTGGCGCGCTGGGGCATCACGCTGGGCAACGCGGCCTGATGCCCGCCAGTCGAGGCGAGGAAATCTGAGGGGAATTGGCAGTCTCCGCGCTCTGGTAATGTATTTGTTGCTATTAAAATAGTAGCTAATGGCGCTTGCGTGGTGTGTTGAACCACTGACGCAGATCAATAGCAGGCCATGGGTGGCGCCGGGGGACTGTCTTGAAACTAGGCACATCTTGCCTCACATGTCCTGCAATTCGGAGGACATCCACCATGCGTCTCGACAAATTCACCACCAAGTTCCAGGAAGCCTTGAGCGATGCCCAGAGCATTGCGCTGGGCCATGACAATGCCTACATCGAACCCGTGCATGTGCTGCTGGCCATGCTGCAGCAGGACGACGGCCCCAAGGCGCTGCTGCAGCGCGCGGGCGCCAACGTGCCCGGCCTGCTGACGGCGGCCGAGGCGGCTGTCAAGCGCCTGCCCCAGGTGCAAGGCAACGAACAGGTGCAGGGCGGCCCCGAGCTGGGCCGCGTGCTGCAGGCCACCGAGAAGGAGGCCATCAAACGCGGTGACCCGTTCATCGCGAGCGAGCTGTTCTTGCTGGCCGTGATCGATAGCAAGGGCGATGCCGCCAAAATTGCCAAGGACAACGGCCTCACGCGCAAGAGCCTGGAGGCCGCCATTGACGCCGTGCGCGGCGGCCAGAAAGTGGACAGCGCCGAGGCCGAGGGTCAGCGCGGCGCGCTTGCCAAGTACTGCCTGGACCTGACCGAGCGCGCGCGCATCGGCAAGCTGGACCCGGTGATCGGGCGCGACGACGAGATCCGCCGTGCGATCCAGGTGCTGCAGCGCCGCACCAAGAACAACCCCGTGCTCATCGGCGAACCCGGCGTGGGCAAGACCGCCATCGTCGAGGGCCTGGCCCAGCGCATCGTCGCTGGTGAGGTGCCTGAAAGCCTCAAGGGCAAGCGCGTGCTGTCGCTCGACATGGCCGCGCTGCTGGCGGGTGCCAAGTTCCGCGGCGAGTTCGAGGAGCGCCTGAAAGCCGTGCTGAACGAGCTGGCCAAGGACGAGGGCCAGACCATCGTCTTCATCGACGAGCTGCACACCATGGTGGGCGCGGGCAAGGGTGAAGGTGCGATGGACGCGGGCAACATGCTCAAGCCTGCTCTGGCGCGCGGCGAGCTGCACTGCGTGGGCGCGACCACGCTCGACGAATACCGCAAGTACATCGAAAAAGACGCTGCGCTGGAGCGGCGCTTTCAGAAGATTCTGGTGGGCGAGCCGACGGTGGAGGCCACCATCGCCATCCTGCGCGGCCTGCAAGAAAAATACGAAGTGCACCATGGCGTGGACATCACCGACCCCGCCATCGTGGCGGCTGCCGAGCTGAGCCACCGCTACATCACCGACCGCTTTTTGCCCGACAAGGCGATTGACCTGATTGACGAGGCGGCGTCCAAGATCAAGATCGAGATGGATTCCAAGCCCGAGGTGATGGACAAGCTCGACCGCCGCCTGATCCAGCTGCAGATTGAGCGCGAAGCGGTGCGCCGCGAGAAGGACGAATCTTCGCAAAAACGCTTTGCGCTCATCGAGGAAGAGATCACCAAGCTGCAAAAGGAAATCGCCGACTACGACGAGATCTGGCAGTCCGAAAAAGCCCAGGCGCAGGGCAGCGCGCATGTGCGCGAGGCCATCGACAAGCTCAAATTCCAGATCGAAGAATTCACCCGCAAGGGCGACTTCAACAAGGTGGCCGAGCTGCAATACGGCAAGCTGCCCGAGCTGGAAAAGCAGCTGAAAGAAGCGCAGGCGCAAGAGGCTGGCAAAGACGGCGCCCCCGCCGCGCGCCGCCTGCTGCGCACACAAGTCGGTGCCGAAGAAATCGCCGAGGTGGTGAGCCGCGCCACGGGCATCCCCGTGGCCAAGATGATGCAGGGCGAAAAGGACAAGCTCTTGCAGATGGAGACTAAGCTGCACGAGCGCGTGGTGGGCCAGCAAGAGGCGATTGCTGCGGTGGCCAATGCCATCCGCCGCTCGCGCTCGGGCCTGTCCGACCCCAACCGCCCCACCGGCTCCTTCTTGTTCCTCGGCCCCACGGGCGTTGGCAAAACCGAGCTATGCAAGGCGCTGGCAGGCTTCCTGTTCGACAGCGAAGACCACCTGATCCGCATCGATATGAGCGAGTTCATGGAGAAGCACTCGGTCGCCCGCCTGATTGGCGCGCCGCCCGGCTACGTGGGCTACGAGGAAGGCGGCTATCTCACCGAAGCTGTGCGCCGCAAGCCCTACAGCGTGCTGCTGCTCGACGAGGTGGAAAAGGCCCACCTCGACGTGTTCAACGTGCTGCTGCAGGTGCTGGACGATGGCCGCCTGACGGACGGCCAGGGCCGCACTGTGGACTTCAAGAACACGGTGATCGTGATGACCAGCAACATTGGCTCGCATCTGATCCAGGCCATGGTGGGTGAGGACTCTGACGACATTAAGGAAGCGGTGTGGGGCGAACTCAAGAACCATTTCCGCCCGGAGTTCCTGAACCGCATCGACGAGACCGTGGTGTTCCACGCGCTCGATGCACAGCACATCGCGTCCATCGCCAAGATCCAGCTGCAACTGCTGCAAACCCGGCTGGGCAAGATGGATTTGGAGTTGCAGGTGTCGGACGCGGCCTTGGCAGAATTGGCCAAGGTGGGGTTCGATCCGGTGTTTGGTGCGCGGCCGCTCAAGCGGGCGATCCAGCAGCGCATCGAGAACCCGCTGTCCAAGCTGCTCTTGGAAGGGCAGTTCCCGCCCAAGAGCGTGATCGCTGTGAGCGTGAACCCGGTGCTGGAGCCGGGCGTGTTCCAGTTCGGTGTGGCCCCGCAAGGGTGATGTGGGCGTGGGAAGGGGTTGTGGCGGGCTCCAGTGCGGCCATCCTTTTCCCCAATTGTGAAGGAGAGGTGTCGTTTGAATGATTTTGTTGCGGGCGTTGTGAGCCTGTTGCTGCGTGTGGTGGTCATTGCCATGGGGTTGGTACTGTTTGCCAGCCTGCTGGTGGCAGCCTTGGTGTTGGCCCTGGTGTGGATGCTGCGCGCAGGCTGGGCGCGTCTCACAGGGCGCCCGGTGACACCCTGGGCCATGCGTGTGGATCCGCGCACCGGCTTTAGCACGGTGTTCCGCTCCACCGAGCGGTGGTCTTCGGGCCGCCGAGGCGCAGCCGCACCTTCCGATGCTGGTGACGAGGCCGCCGCGTCGCGCCGGGGTGGCATCCTGCCGGGTGCTGCCCAAGTGACCGACGTGGAGGCCCGCGAAGTCCGTTGATGGCGCATTGCTCCATGGGCCATGCCCACTCCTGCACGCTGGTGCCAGCCAGCGTTTTTTTATCGGCGGAACACCCGCCTTCTGCGTGATGCGCCCATCGGGGTGTCTTCTATGATCCAAACATGACCCCCGCCGATATTCACGCCCGTTTCGATCTCCAACGCCAGGCGAGCCGCGCGCATGTGGATGTGCCATTGCTCGTGCGCCGGGAGCGGCTGTTGCGCATCGCCAAAATGCTCGACGAGCATGGCCCCGTGCTGGCGGCGGCAGTGCAGGCCGACTTTGGCATGCGTTCGCCGCGCCTGACCGAAGTGGCTGATTTCTTCGTTCTGCGCACGCTGTTGTCGCACACGCTGAGCCACCTGGCCCAGTGGATGAAGCCCCGCAAGGTGCGCACCCCGCTGTATCTGCAGCCCGCCAGTGCGCACATCCAGCGCCAGCCACTGGGCGTGGTGGGCGTGATTGCCCCGTGGAACTACCCGGTGCAGCTGGCCCTGGCACCCGCCATCACGGCGCTGGCTGCGGGTAACCGCGTGATGCTCAAGCCCAGCGAGCTGACACCCCACACCTCGGCCCAGCTGGCGTTGCTGGTGGCACAGTTTTTTTCACCAGACGAGTTCTGTGTGGTGCAGGGCGATGCCAACCTGTCGGCCCTGTTTGCCTCCCTGCCGTTCGACCATCTGGTGTTCACCGGCTCGACCGCCGTCGGCCGCAAGGTGGCCCAGGCGGCGGCGCAGAACCTGACACCGACCACGCTGGAGCTGGGCGGCAAGTCGCCCTGCATCATCGATGGCCACTGCGACATGGCCGATGCCGCCCTCAAGATCGCCCATGGCAAGCTGCTCAACGCGGGGCAGACCTGCATCGCCCCCGACTACGTGCTGCTGCCGCGCGGCCGCGAGGGTGAGTTTGCGCAGGCCTACCGCGCAGCGGTGGCCCGTCTGTTTCCCACCATCGAAGGCAACGCCGACTACGCCTCCATCATCACGCCGCGCCACCATGCGCGCCTGCGCACCATGCTGCAGCAGGCCCAGACACAAGGGGCGGAATTGCAGACCATCGACCCTGCTGCAGGCAAACCCGTTGTGAACACGGTAGGCACGCTGGGCGATGGTGCCAGCCGCCAGATGCTGCCCACGCTGGTGTTTGGCGCTACATCGCAGATGCAGCTTATGCAGGAGGAGATTTTTGGTCCCATCCTGCCGGTGATCTCGTATGAGCGGCTCGACGATGCCATTGCCCATATCAGCGCCGGGCCACGCCCGCTGGCGCTGTACTGGTTCGGCAACAGTAAGGCCGTGCGCGATGACGTGCTGCGCCGCACTGTGAGTGGCGGTGTGACGGTTAACGACACGCTGATGCACATTGCCCACGACAACCTGCCCTTTGGCGGCGTGGGTGAAAGCGGCTGGGGTGCCTACCACGGCGAGCAGGGCTTTCTGCGCTTTTGCCACCAGAAGTCGGTGCTGGTGCAGTCGCGCTGGGGGATGGGTTCGCTGTTCTACCCGCCCTATGGCGCCCGGTTCGACCAGATCATGGGCTTGTTGCGCCGCTGGCTGTAGTGGCAGCGGGGGGCTCGCTCTCAGGGCCCTCTTGCGCTTGCACTTGTGCCGCTGCGGTCCCATGGTCCGGCGGGGCCGGGGGGCGGGTGATGAGCTGCACGATGGCATCGCGCAGCTGGCCCGTGGAGACGGGCTTGTGCAGCAGCAAGGCCGAGGTGGACTGCGCATCGCGCAGGCGCTGGGGCGAGGTGTCGCCCGTCATGATGATGGCGGGCACAGGCGTGCCCAGGTAGGTGCGCAGCGCCTGCAGCACCTGCTTGCCGGTCTCTTCGTGGCGCAGGCGGAAGTCCGTGATGATGATGTCGGGGGTCACGTCATCGAGCGCTTCCAGTGCATCGGCGCTGGACTCGGCCGTGAGGCACTGGCAGCCCCAGCTTTGCAGCAGCGACTGCATGCCCATGCGCACCGCCTCGTCGTCGTCGATGGCCAGTATCTTCAGTCCCACAAGGTTTCGGGCGGAAGGGCTGGGGCTGGCATCGTCCTCCAGCGCACCCTGCCAGCGGTCCAGCCACAGCCGGAAGACAGAACCTCTGCCGGGGTGTGAGCGCAGTTCCACCGAGGTCTTCATTTCGCGCGCCAGCCGTTGCACGATGGCCAGGCCCAGGCCCAGACCCTTGCGTCGGTCGCGCTCGGGGTTGCCGAGCTGGTGGAACTCCTTGAAGATGTCCTCCCACTGGTGCTCGGGGATGCCGGCCCCGGTGTCCCAAACCTCCAGCGCCAGCCGCTTACCACGCGTGCGGCATGCAATGAGCACACCGCCCTGAGTGGTGTAGCGTAGCGCGTTGGAGATGAAGTTGTGCATGACCAGCCCAACCAGCGCGCGGTCGGCAAAGGCCGCAGCCGAGGTCTCGCGGGTGCGGTACACCAGCCCGGCTGTGTCGGCCTGCGTGCCAAACTCCTGCTCCAGTGCCGTCAGCAGTGGCTGTACGGCAAATGCCTCGGGCCGCACCTTCACTACCCCGGCCTCCAGCCGAGAATAGTCCAGCAGGGTGGTGAGCATTTCGGCCGCAGCACCCGAGGCCGCGTGCGCGTGCTGGAGCACCGTGCGCTGGTGGTCGTTGAGCGGGCTGCGCTGAAGCGATTCCAGAAACAGTCCCATGGCATGCAGGGGCTGGCGCAGGTCGTGGCTGGCCGCTGCCAGAAAGCGCGATTTGTCGCGGTCAGCTTGCTCTGCGGCCCCTTGCGCGGCCAGGGCGCGCTGGGACTCTGCGCGCAGCTCGTTCACCAGGCGCTCGTTTTCGAGCTTGAGCGCAATGCTGCGCCGTGTAGCCCGGTCAGCTGTGCGGGCTTGCAGACAGGTCAGCGCGTAGTACACGCCGGTCAGGAACAGCGCAGGCCACATCACAGGCCCTCCGGCAAGCACCACAGACACCATCACCCCGCCGATAGCGCAGGTGAGGTAGGTGACGTATGCCCGGTACAGCGGCGCCCCCAAGCCCAGTGCACCTGAGGACACGGTGCTGATGATGCCAATGGCATAGATCACGCTGTCGGAGGTGCCCCAGTACAGCACCACGTAACCGAGGCTGCCCCAACTCAGCCCCATGGCGGCCATGCAGGCAATCAGCTTAGATGCAGCCCGGGGCGCCGGGTCGGTAAAAGGGGAGATGCTGCGCAGCGTGAGATAGACGCCCGCGATCACCAGCGCATGGGTAGACAGCCAGACGGTGGTGGCCTGGGTGTCGGCCACCCGGGCCATCACCCACAGGGTGCCCAGAGCGGTGGCCAGCGATGCCAGCAGCGTCATCGGGAAGTTCTGCCGCAGCAGCGCCACCTGTTCGCGCAGCACTTCGTCGTGCTCCCAGATCGGCCAGCCCCAGCGGGTAGGGGGATGTGCACCCGGGGGGCCGGGCGTGGTCTCAGAGGGAGTCATGAAGCTGTGGGGTGGACAGGCCCAGGCGCTGTGCGGCCAGCAGGGCGGCACTGCGGCTGTTCACCCCCAGTTGCGCAAAGATGGCGGCCACGTGCACCCGCACGGTGTTTTCGCTCAAGCCCAGGTCGCGGGCGATCACCTTGTTGGGCTTGCCGGTGCACAGCAGCGAGAGCACATCAAGCTGGCGTGCCGTGAGCGATGGCGCATCGGGCCCGCGCGTTGTTGCGCTGTTGCCGCTGTTGATTGGGAAGCAGGGCTGGCCCGACAGCGCGCAGGTGATGGCCTCCAGGATGTCTTCGGCGTTGGCCGTCTTGGGTAGAAAACCGTGGGCGCCCCGTGCCCTCGCCTCGTGGACCGCGTCGGGCGCAACGCTGGCGGACACCAGAACGATGCGGGCCTGGGGGCACGCCTGGCGCACCAGACGCAAGCCGTCCAGGCCGCTCATGCCGGGCAACTGGATGTCGAGCAGCACCAAGTCGATGTCGGCCGACTGCAGCGCACAGGCGTCGGCAATCGAGCCTGCTTCTGCAATGGCCCCCACGCTGGGGTGGTCCTGCACGATCAGGCGCAGCCCGGTGCGGAACAGGGCGTGGTCGTCCACCAGCAGCAGGCGGGCATTCGTACGGGCACTTTGGAGGGCACTCATTGGGCAAGTATTGCGCACAACCGGGTGTTGCGGGCTAGTCTATTTGTGCGATGGACGCGGGACAGGCCACTTTCTAGACTTTCCGTCAAGCATTGAAAAGCACTCTGGGTGCCCGCCGATGCGCAAACCTTCGTCGTCTGACTTCGTTTTCAAAGGGTTCCCCAATGACTGCCAATGCGTTGATCCACGGCTCTACCTCTTCTTCAACTGCCCAGCGGGGGGCGGAGCGACGACCGGCTGCAGCCGCACCTGCGGGCACGGGCCTCGGGGGCAATACGCTGGCACAGATCATGGAAGAGAACTGCCCGGACATGTCGGCCGCTGCGGGTGTGGTGATCGAGCACCTGGATGCCCAGGCGGGCGCCTGGCAGTTCTCTGCCGACCAGGGGCAAACATGGCGCGCCATCCGCACCGACCTTATCAACCGCCCTGGCAACCTGGGGCTGGCGCTGGATCGCGACGCACGCCTGCGGGTGTTGCCCTTTGGTGGCCACCGGGTGACGGGGGCTCGGGTCGCTTTTCACGCTGTGCCCCGTAGCCATGGGGTGGGCAATGGCAGCTACCGTGCATACGCTTGCGACGAGCGGGAGGGGGACTCCCGCACAGTGACCCTGGTGCTGAGCCTGGCGGCAATTAACGGCGCTCCGCCGGTGGTGCATGTGCCGCGCCCGCGCAACAAGCGGGCAATGGTTCAGCGCGCTGCGGCCTCGGTGGGGGTGGGCGCCGCGCTGTCGGGGTCAATGGCCATGGCCTGACGCCATGGAGCCCATGGCTCCGGGCCCGCATCGTGCAGCAGGGCCGGGCGCCTGCCGCGCATGCCACAAAGCCCGCTTTTTGGGGAGCGAAGTCGAACGTTTGAAGAGGATAAAACGAGGGGCTCTGGAGGGCAAAAAACCGTTTGCGGCGACAATGCCGACCTTTCGCATTTTCATTCTCTGTTTTCGTTCGGTTTTTTCATGTCCAGTATCCAGGTTCGTCCCGCCACGCTTCGCGATGCAAAAGCCATCGCCCAGATCCACACCGCCTCTGCCCAAGAGGCCTACAAAGGGCTGGTGCCAGACGAGCAGTTGAAATCCATGTCGTCGGTCGAAAAGCGCCAAGCCTACTGGCGCGAGGCCATTGAGTATTGCGAGCCCCAGGTGCAGGTGGCGGTTGAAGGCGAGAAGATCGTCGGCTTTGTGGGCTATGACCGCTCGCGTGATGAGAAGTCTCGCCCCACCACCGGTGAAATCTGGGCTATCTATGCAGCTCCCACCCACTGGAACCAGGGCGTTGGCCTGGCGCTGTGGGATGCGGCCCGCGATGGCTTGCACGAAGAAGGCTGCACCAACGTCACTGCATGGGTGCCACTGCGCAACGAGCGCGCCATTCGTTTCCACGAAATGGCGGGCTTCAAGCAAGAACTCTCTACCGCCAAGACCAATGTGATTGGCGGCGTGAAGATCGAAGAAGTGCGCCTGAAGCGACCCATCAACGCATAAGGCGCACGATGATTGAATGGAGCCGCCAGGGCCAGACACAACAAGCCCAGTGGCGCTCCGAAGCTGGCGTCCCGGCGCCGCGCCGGGTGGTGACAGCCGACGACACGCTGCCTGCCGACACGGCCTATCGCATGGCATGTGAAGGCACGGGCTTGCTGTGGCAGGGCGATTTCCAGAACGCCAGACACCTGTTGCAGGCGCTCATGCGGCGCACCGATTCCAAGACCGGCAAACACCGCCGCTCGGCCGCCAAGGCTGCCCAAAAGGCGGCTGTGGCTACGCCCTCCGAGGCTTTTCACCTGCACCGCCAGGCCCAGGCGCAGCGTGCAAGGGTGCTGGCGTCGGTGCTGATTGCGCTGGAGGGCGACTACAGCATTGGACTGCGCCGTGCGCCCGACTGGCGCGAGGCCTGCACCCAGGCCTGGGGGCCTGCTACAGGCGAGCGTTGTGTGGCCACGCTGCGTGAGCTGCTGGGTCTTGTCGGCGCATATGAGTGGCGCAAAAAAGGTGTGGAGGTGCCTGCTCTGGGCGCTGCGCCGCGCAACCGGATCCATCCGCACTACGGCGTGTTCTCGCCCGTGCGGGGCGAGTATGTGGACCTTGTGGCCAGCACCCCGTTGCCCAGCCAGGCGCTGGCGTTTGACATTGGCGTGGGCACGGGCGTGCTGTCTGCGGTGCTGGTGCGCCGTGGTGTACTGCGGGTGGTTGCTACCGACCAGGATCCTCGGGCCCTGGCCTGCGCGCAAGACAATCTGCAGCGCCTGGGGGTGTTGCCCCAGGTTGAGTTGCTGCAGTGCCACCTGTTTCCGCCCGGCCGTGCGTCGCTGGTGGTGTGCAACCCGCCCTGGGTGCCGGCACGTGCCAGCTCGCCCATTGAACATGCGGTCTACGATGAAGGCAGCCGCATGCTGCGCGGTTTTCTGGCGGGTCTGGCCGAGCACCTGGAGCCTGGGGGCGAGGGCTGGCTGATCCTGTCGGACCTGGCCGAACACCTGGGCTTGCGCCCGCGCGAACAACTGCTGGGCTGGATTGCCGAAGCAGGCCTGGTGGTCCGGGGGCGGCACGATGTCAAGCCGGTCCATGCCAAGGCGGCCGATGCGGGGGATGCCCTGCATGCGGCGCGGGCGGCGGAGGTGACTTCGCTCTGGCGGTTGGCTGCAGCGGTCTGAGATCGCCAGAGGCATCACCAGGCATTACCGACGGCGCGGCGCCTCAGTCCTCCAGCAGCGCAGGCTGCGTGGCGGCATAGAGGCCCGCTGCGGCCCCGTGGGCACGTGGCAGCAGTTGCTCCAGCCGCTCGCGCAGGCTGGCGGCGCGTTCAGCGCCTGCGGCCAGGGCCACCTCCTCGAACATGGCATCTCCCACGTCCAGCATGCTGGTGCGGTCCCGCGCGATGCGCAGGGCCTCGCGAAAATGCTGTGCCAGCACCGGGTCGCGGCGGGCAAACAGCCGCTCGCAGGTGTCGAACAGGTACATGCGCGCACCGGCCAGCGAGCGCAGGGACTCGCCCGGCTCCGGTCGATCGATGGAAAGGGCCGGGTTGGTGCTGGGGGCCACTGGGGCGGGCGGCGTGGGCTGGGTCTCGGGCAACTCGGCCGGGCCTGTCAGGTAGCCCTGGCGCATGAGGTTGTCCACAATCTGTGCGCCGATGCCGTTGTACATGGCCTGCAGGTCGGACAGCGGTTTGCCGTCGGCCAGCAGCAGCAGCGAACGTTCGCGCAGGCTCAGGGTGCGCACGCCGGGCGATAGCTCCTGGCGGGCTTTGTCGGTCTTTTGCAGCAGCATGGGGACTCCGTTCAGGCACGAATGCCCGCCATTGCAGCCGCCCGCCATGACGCCGTGATGACCCTTTGTCGCACAATCCGGGGGCTTCGCCCTTGGGCGTTTGGCCATAGACTGGGGATTGCTCACTTTTTGATAGCTATAAAGGCATGATCATCAGGCGGGAGAGCCTGTTTTTATTCATATTCTTAGGGCTGTGCCGTGTGTGCCCGGCCCTGTACCACCCCCGAATGCGATGACCCTGCTGCTTGCCCCCATGGAAGGGCTTCTGGATTTTGTGCTGCGCGATGTGCTCACGCGCGTGGGCGGGGTGGACCGCTGCGTGTCGGAGTTCATCCGCATCACTGGCACGCTGCTGCCCGACAAGGTGTTCTTGCGCTACCTGCCCGAACTGCGCAACGGCAGCCGCACGCTGGCCGGTGTGCCCGTGCGGGCGCAGCTGCTGGGCTCCGACCCGGTCAGCATGGCCGAGAACGCCGCGCGCCTGGCTGCGCTGGGTCCTGAGGGGATCGACCTGAACTTTGGCTGCCCGGCCAAGGTGGTCAACCGCCACGGTGGCGGGGCCGCCCTGTTGCAAGAGCCCGAACGCATTGCCGCCGTGGTGAGGGCTGTGCGCCGTGCTGTGCCTGCGCACCTGCCGGTGTCGGCCAAGATGCGCCTGGGCTTCAACGACAACGGGCTGATGCGCGAGTGCGCCCAGGCCATGCAGGCCGGGGGCGCGGCCGAGCTGGTGGTGCATGCCCGTACCAAGGCCGACGGCTACCGCCCGCCCGCGTACTGGGAGCACATCCCCGCCATCCGTGCGGCTGTGGCCATACCAGTGGTGGCCAACGGCGAGATCTGGACGGTGGCAGACGCCCAGCGCTGCCGCGCGGTGTCGGGCTGTGACGCGCTCATGCTGGGGCGCGGCATGGTGGCCGACCCGGGGCTGGCCCGCGCCATCCGTGCATTCGACGCCGGGCAACCGGATGCGGACCCGGTGGTCTGGGTCGATTTGATCCCCCACCTGGCGGCTTTCTGGCAACTGGTGTGCGATGACCTGGAACCCCGCCAGCGCGCGGGGCGTCTCAAGCAGTGGCTCAACCTGCTGCGCAGGCGGTTTGTAGAGGCCGAACTGGCCTACCAGCATGTGCGCACCATGACGGACCAGCGTGCGATCACCGCCTGGGTGGCAGCGCAACAGGCCGGGGTACCAGAGCGCGCTTGATTCGCCAGGGATCGTCTGGAATGGCGCGGCTTACAGCAGGTGGTCGGGCGCGAGGGGTCCCAGCAGTTGCAGCAGCAGGCGCAGGGGCAGGCTGGCGTCGGGCTCGGTGGTGGCATGGGGCAGGCCGCTGCCTTGGGGCGCGCGCCATACCAGGCCCCGGTCCGTCTGCTGCACCTGCCACGCGGCATCTTGCAGTGCGGTTTCGATGGGCACTGTGGCCCGCCGCGACAGCTCGGCGCTGCGAATCAGCAGTGCCACCTCGGTGTTCTGTCGCTGAGAGCGAATGTCCAGATTCATCGAACCGATGACAAGCAGATGGCCGTCCACGATCAGGAGTTTGGTGTGCAGCATGGCGCGAGAGCTGCCGCTGGCCCCGGTGGCGCCCATGCTTCCGGTCGCCCCCAGCGCGCCGCGTAGCACGCTGGTGAGTTCGCTGCGCATCTCGTACAACTCCACCCCCATGGCCAGCAGTGTTGGGCGGTGGCGCGCGTAGCCCGCGTGGGCAATGGGCGCATCGTTGGAGGCCAGCGAGTTGGTAAGCACCCGCACCCGCACGCCCCGTGCCCGAGCGGAGGCAAAGGCGCGGTTCATGTCGGGCCCGGGCACGAAGTAGGGCGAGATGATCAGCAGGTCGCGCCGCGCCAGGCCGATGAGCTGCAGCAAACCGTCCACCACAGTGTCGCTTTGGGCCTCGCTGGTCTCACCGCCTGGCGAGGGTGGACCAAGGGGGGGAGCGTTGCCATCACCCAAGGTGGCACTGGTGGATTCGGCTGGCAGCGCTCCGGGCAGGGCCGCTGGCTGGTTGGCAATGAGGTTATCCGCCGACGCCTCCATCGCTGTAGCTGTCGCCGCGGCGGTTGCTGAGGCCCGGGGTCGGGCCAGTGCGGCGATGGTGGCGGGTGTAGCTCCGTGCGGGTTCTGGTCCGGCAGGGTGGCAGTGGATGTACCGTCGGGCGGGATCTTGGCGGGCCGGTCTACCAGCACGGCAGCGGGCGCCCAGACAAGCGGCGCCTGCCTCAGGTCCATGGGCTCCTGGTTCCAGATGTGTGCACGCCGCG
>NZ_QAIH01000216.1 GCF_003060895.1 Acidovorax sp. HMWF029
GAGTGCGGCGCGCACCGGCGTGCGCGAGACACCCAAGCGTTCGGCGAGCTGGTTCTCATTGAGCCGCGCACCGGCCGCCAGGCCGTCCTCGTGAATGAGGCGGCTGATGCGGTCGGCCAGGTCCAGATGCAGGGGGGTAGAAACCATAGCTAGAAACGGTTGATGTTTTTTATTCTACAAAATACAATTCAATACATCGATCAATGATCGCTCACTCTACTCATTGCCATGGACCAGACTTTCCCTTGGGGCTCCGACCAGCCCATTCCTTCCTGCCCGTTGATCGAGGTCAGCGGTACGCCGCGCGAGCGGGGCCGCCAGTATGGCGAACAGGCCAAGGCGCGCATCCTGCGCGGCATCGCACATTACTCCACCCAGCTCGAAGGCAGCCAACTCGGCTGGCCCGAGATCGGCACGTTGGTGAAGACCTTCGAGCCCACCATCGAAGCCTTCGATGCTGCCTACCTCGACGAGATGCGCGGCATCGCCGAGGGGGCAGGTGTTTCTTATGAAGCCATCGTGATGCTCAATGCGCGCACCGAGATCCTCAAGCTCGCCGACCGGCGCCGCAAGGGCCAGCCAGCGCAGATTGACCCCGACGGCTGCACCGGCGTGGTCGCCATGCCTGAAGCCACTGCCTTGGGTCGCGTGATCCACGCGCAGAACTGGGACTGGAAGGCCGAATGCGCCGAGACCGCTGTGGTGCTGCGCGTGTTGCGCGACGATGGCCCGGACATTCTGACCTTCACCGAGGCGGGTGGCATGGCGCGCTCGGGCATGAATTCTGCAGGCATCTCCATCACCGCCAACTACCTGGAGTCCGACCGCGACTACCGCCAGCTTGGCGTGCCACTGGCCCTGCTGCGACGCAAGGCGCTGGAGCAGGCGCAACTGGCCCTGGCCATGCGCATCGTGTACTGCACGCCCAAGTCGGCGTCCAACAACGTGATGGTCTCGCACGCCACGGGCGTGGCTATTGACTTCGAGTGCGCGCCGGACGAAACCTTCCAGATCCACCCCGAGCGCGGCGTCATCGTGCATGCCAACCACTTCCAGAGCCCCATCGCGCTCTCCAAGATCAAGGACATGGGCATCGTCAATACGCCGGATTCGCTGTACCGTGACCTGCGCGTGCGCGCTCTGGTGGAGCCGCACATCGGTGCGCTTACCCGTGAGCACATCAAGAACGCGCTGTTCGACGATTTCCAGTCACCGTGGTCGGTCTGTCGCCCGCCGCGCCCCAACTCCAGCAGCAACCTGTCGGCCACGGTGGCCATGGTGGTGATGGAGCCGGCCCTGGGTGAGATGGAAGTCGCCATGCTGCCCGCCCTGGGCCGTAGCTTTGAGGCCTACAGCCTGGACCTGGAACGCCACCTGGCGCTGGCCTGAGTGCGCCCGCTTGCCCCACGAAGAAAGGACTCCGAGATGACTACTGCTCCCTCGCGCTGGCTGTCCAAAGGCCTGGCCATGCTCGCCGGCTTCTGCACGGTTTGCCTGGCTCAGGTCCAGGCCCAGCCGCAGGCCGATACCCTGCGCATCCGTTTGAATGCCGACATTCGCTCCACCGACCCCGGCATTAACCGCGATAACAACACTGACGCGGTGATGATGCACGTGCTCGAAGGCCTGGTTGCCTACCGCGAGGACGCCTCGGTAGCGCCGCTGCTGGCCCAGTCGGTCAGCACCTCGGCCGACGGCAAGACCTACACCTTCAGGCTGCGCCAGGGCGTGAAGTTCCACAACGGCGCACCGCTCACGGCCGATGACGTGCTCTTCGCTTGGAACCGCTACATGACCCCGGCCAACAACTGGCGCTGTCTGGCGGAGTTCGACGGACGCGGCCTGACGAAGGTGGTCAAGGTGGATGCGCCCGATGCCGCCACCGTGGTCTACACGCTGGACAAGCCCTCGGCCCTGTTCCTGGCGACGCTGGCGCGTGTGGACTGCGGCGGCGCCGGCATCTACCACCGCAGTTCTCTTGAGGCCGACGGCAAGTGGCGTGAGCCCGTGGCCACCGGGCCCTACAAGCTCGGTGAGTGGAAACGCGGCCAGTACATCGAACTGTTGCGCAACGACGGCTACGCGGCGCTGCCCGGCCCGCGCGACGGCAACACCGGCGCCAAGATCGCCGAGACGCCCAAGGTGCGCTTCATCATCATCCCTGATGCGTCGGCTGCCAAGGCGGCGCTGTTCTCGGGCGGCATCGACCTGAACTACGACATCAACGATGAGGACATGGCCGAGTACAAGGGGCGCAAGGACGTGCTGATGGAGACCCAGGCCACCATGAACGTGCAGGGCCTGCTGTTCCAGACGCGCGACCCGCTGCTCAAGGACGCGCGCATCCGCCGTGCCATCGCGCTCGCGCTGGACATGCCCGAGCTGGTCGCGGCCGTCACTTCGGGCAACGCCCCGCCCAGCCGCTCGGTGGTGCCCACGCCCAGTGCCTTCTACAAGAAGCCGCAGGCTGCGGTGCCACCGCGCAACCTGGCGCTGGCCAAGAAGCTGCTGGCCGAGGCCGGCTACAAGGGCGAGCCCATCAAGATCCTGGCCACCAAGCGCTACAACAGTGTGTTCAACATCGCCGTGCTGACCCAGGCCATGGTGCAGGAGGCTGGGATCAAGACCGAGGTGGAAGTGCTCGATTGGGCCACGCTGCTCGACCGCTACAACAAGGGCAACTATCAGGCCATGGCCTTCACCTTCTCGGCCCGGCTCGACCCGGCGCTTTCGTACGAGATGGTCACTGGGCAAAAGGACAAGCAGCCGCGCAAGGTGTGGGACGAACCCCTGGCCCACGAGCTGCTGGCCAAGAGCATGGAGACCAGCGACGCTGCCCAGCGCCAGGCCCTATTCGACAAGCTCGAAGCCCGCATGCGCGAGGACGTGCCCGCGATCTTCATGTATTCGGCCGTGAACACCAGTGCCGCCCGCTCATACGCCAAGGGCTACAAGGGTTGGGCACTGGGCACGCCGCGTGCCTGGGGCGTGTCGCTGCGCGCCCCGTGAAGCCGATGGCCTGCTGACCTGGTACACACACCATGGGTTCCTCCTTTCCGCTTTACGTCGGTCGGCGCCTGCTATGGACGCTGCCCACCCTGTTCATCGTGAGCCTGATGGTCTTCGTGCTCATGCGCCTGGTGCCGGGCGACCCGGCCCTGCTCATCCTGGGCGACAGCGCCACGCCCGAGCAACTGGCCGACCTGCATGCGCAGTTCGGGCTCGACCGGCCCATCCCCGTGCAGTTCGCGCTCTGGCTCGGCCGGGTGCTGCAGGGTGACCTAGGCCAGTCCATCACCAGTGGCGAGGCCGTGCTGCCGCTGCTGCTCGAACGCTTCCAGGTGAGTGCCGCCATCGTGCTCGTGGCCGTGGCCCTGGCCACCCTGCTGGCCGTGCCCGCCGGCCTCGTGGCCGCCTGGAAGCAGAACAGTGTGCTCGACACCATGGTGGTGGCAGCAGCCACCTTCTTTCTGTCCATCCCGAGCTTCTGGCTGGGCCTGCTGTTGCTGCTCTTCGTGGGTCTCAAGCTCGGCCTGGTGCCGGTGGTGGGCTACGTGCCCTTCAGCGAGGACTGGCGCTCGGCGCTGACCTTCCTGATCCTGCCGACCATCACGCTGGCGCTGATCGAGCTCGGCATCCTCACCCGCATGGCGCGCGCCAGCGCCGTGGAGGTGCTGCGCCTGGAATATGTGACGCACGCGCGGGCCAAGGGCTTGTCGGAGCGGCGGGTTCTGTTGCGCCATGTGCTGCCCAACGCCTTCGCTCCCACCTGGACCATGATCGGCCTGGTGCTGGGCAACCTGCTGGGGGGCATCGCGGTGCTGGAGACGGTGTTCACGCTGCCCGGCCTGGGCCGCCTGCTGGTGGATGCGATCTTTGCGCGCGACTACCCCGTGGTGCAGGGCTGCCTGCTGTTCACGGCCGCCATCTACGTACTTGTCAATCTCGTGGTGGACCTGTGCTATCCCCTGTTCGACCCCCGGGTGTCCGCGTCATGATGAAGCGCTTTCTTCAACGTCTGCGCACGAATGCCCTGGTCGGCGGCGTGCTTGTGTCCCTGGTGGGCGCAATGGCCTTGCTGTCGGTGTTCTGGACGCCGTACAACCCCATGGGCGTAGCACTGCGCCAGCGGCTGCAGCCGCCCTCGGGCACCTACCTGCTGGGCACCGACGAGTTCGGGCGCGACATCCTCTCGCGCCTGATGGCCGGGGCCGGCACCAGTCTGGTCGTGGCCGCTCTCACCGTGGCGCTGGCCCTGGCGCTGGGCGTGGTAATTGGCCTCGTCGCTGGCTACTTCCGGGGCTGGCTGGACCGAGTGCTGATGGTGTTCAACGATGCCATGCTGGCCTTTCCCGGCATCCTGCTGGCCCTGGGGGTGATGGTCATCGTAGGCGCCAACCAGTGGGGCATCATCGTCGCGCTGGGCCTGGCCTATGCGCCCACGGCGGTGCGCGTGGTTCGCGGCTCGGTGCTCTCGCTGCGCGAGAAGGAGTACATCGAGGCCTCCGAGGTCATCGGCAACTCCGGCCTGCGTACGGTGTTCGCGCATATCCTTCCCAACTGCGTGGCGCCCCTGGTGGTGCTGGCCACATCCATGTTCGGCTGGGTCATCCTGGCCGAGAGCGCGCTGAGCTTTCTGGGCCTGGGCGTGCCGCCGCCCGCGCCCACCTGGGGCAACATGCTGGCCTCGGGTCGGCCCTACATCGAGACCGCCGCCTGGCTGGGCATTGCGCCTGGCGCCTGCATCGCGCTCACCCTGCTCGGCGTGAATCTGCTGGGTGATGCGCTGCGCGATTGGCTTGATCCGCGCATGGAGCACCACTGATGCGGCCATTGTCCTACCCCTTGGCGGAAAGAACCTACATGACGAACGAGAAGAACCCGTTGCCGCTGCTGTCCGTGCGTGAGCTCACGGTGCATGGCCCGCACGCCCGTCCGCTGCTGGACGCCGTCTCCTTCGACGTGCCCGCCAGCGGCGTGGTGGCCCTGGTGGGCGAATCGGGCAGCGGCAAGACCATGGCCGGGCGCGCAGTGCTCGGCCTGCTGCCGCCACAGGTGCGCCAGAGCAGCGGCAGTGTGCTGCTGCAGGGGCGTGACGTGGGGGCCCTGTCGGCGAACGCCCTGCGTGCGCTGCGCGGCTGCGATGTGGGCATGGTGTTCCAGGAGCCCATGGTCTCACTCAACCCCGCGATGACCATTGCCGAGCAGCTCTTCGAAGGCCTGCGCTTGCATGAGCGGCTGAGCGTGGCTCAGGCGCGCGAGCGTGCCATCGCCATGCTGCGCCGAGTACAGATCACCGACCCCGAGCGTTGCTTGGCCGCCTACCCACACCAGTTTTCGGGGGGCATGCGCCAGCGCATCATGCTGGCTTCGGTCATGCTGCTCAAGCCGCGCTTGCTGATCGCCGACGAGCCCACCACTGCGCTCGATTCGCTGAGTCAGCGCGAGGTGATGGAGATCATGGCCGAGCTCACGCGCACCGAGGGCACGGCGGTGCTGCTCATCACGCACGACCTGGGACTGGTGGCGCGCTACGCGCAATCGGTGGTGGTGCTCGAAAAAGGCCGCCTCGTCGAGGCAGGCCCGGTGCGCAGTGTGCTCACTGCGCCGTGCCAAGCCTATACCAGAAGCCTCATCGACGCACTGCCCCAGCGCAGCGCCCAGCGCCCGGCACGGCCTGTGCAGGCTCCGCTGATCGAGGCGAAGGACGTGCACGTGAGTTTCCCCGGGGCGCGCCAGGGTTGGCTGTCCAAGGCTGCGCCCAAGTTCGCGGTGCGCGGGGTGTCGCTGGCCATTCAGCCTGGTGAGGTGGTGGCAGTGGTGGGCGGTTCGGGCTCGGGCAAGACTACGCTGGGCCGAGCCATGATCGGCCTGTTGCCCGTGGCGGGCGGCGATGTGTGCTTTCGTGGCACGCCGCTGGGGCAGGC
>NZ_QAIH01000021.1 GCF_003060895.1 Acidovorax sp. HMWF029
GAACGTGCCATGGCCTGGCGAACGCTCGCCGGCAGATTGCTGCCGACAACGTTCTCTAACAAAATGTCACATTTTAGAAAGCACTCCCTTGGATTGAACACCGGATCTGACGGGGTGCAGCCAGCCAGTTAAGCCGAATGCAGAACCTCATGGGCCCGCTCAGTCGTTCTGCACCGGTTGCCAGGCCACGGCCATGGGGCTCTTGCGGGAAAACAGTTCCACATGCGAGTCGATGGCGAACTGTACGTGTGCCAGGCTGGCACCGTCTTTCGCGCGGCAATCAAAGGGCAGGGCTTTGCTGTCCGCACGCTGCACACACAGGCCCCATGGGAAATGGGCCTCACCCCGGTGCTCGCCGTGGTCCACGCCGATCTTGCGGGTGAAGTGGCAGCACAGGCGCTGCGGGTAACGGCTGGCCTCGGTGGTGGGCAAATGGCCCTGGCGTTTTTTGGGGATGGGGTTGTTGTGTTGAACAAAGGCGGGCTATTGCTGCAGCGCCGCGTCGGCCAGCACCAGCAGGTGAACCGGGGCCGCGCGCAGTTTGGTGTGCCCAAGCTCACGCTGACCTGGGCGCATCGCGTGCCGTGCGCCTGTAGGCCAGGTTTGATTTTTAAAGCGAAGAGAGGCCCCTGCCCCTGAGATCGGCGCGTGTCCTGGTGGGCGCGCCAGACTGCAGTGTGGGGGTGTTTGCTGCGAATTTAATAGCAAACTTTGCTTTTCCAGCGGGCGGAAACAGCCAAAAAAAGTACAAATTCTGGGGTGCAGGCACGCCGTTTCAGGTGCCGCCCACGTAGGGATTGCTCTTGCGCTCCCGGCCAAAGGTGCTCTCTGGCCCATGCCCGGGGATGAACACCGTCTGGTCGCCCATGGGCCACAGGCGCTGGGTGATACTGTCGATCAGCTCCTGGTGGTTGCCCATCGGGAAATCCGTGCGGCCGATGCTGCCCGCAAACAGCACATCGCCCACAAAGGCCCGGTCGATCTGCGGCGCATGGAACACCACATGCCCGGGCGTGTGCCCGGGGCAGTGGCGCACGGCCAGCGTCTCGTTGCCAATCTGCACCGTGTCGCCATCCGCCAGCCAGCGCGTGGGCGTGAAATGCTGCGCAGGCGGAAACCCGAACATCGCGCTTTGCTGCGGCAGCCCGTCAATCCAGAACTGGTCGCCCGGGTGCGGCCCCACGATGGGCAACCCCAAACGCGTGGCCAGCTCGCCCGTGCCCCCCGCGTGGTCGATGTGCGCGTGCGTGAGCCAGATCTGCGACAGCGTAAGGCCCAGGCGCTTGATTTCAGCCAGCAGCACATCGAGGTCGCCCCCGGGGTCGATCACGGCGGCCTGATGGGTGGCATCGCACCAGACGAGGGAGCAGTTCTGCTGGAAGGCGGTAACCGGGACGGTGAGGTAGCGGAGCATGCGGCAGGGAGGTGAAATCCAGGGCGCGCCAGCCGCAGTGGGGTGGCGCAACGGGGGCGGTGAGTGTCGCACAGCGCGCCACGCAGGCCCCGGCGTCAATCCAACTCTGTAGGTCGCCCCAGCAGCTGGTTTACTGCCGCGCGCAGGCCTTCGAGCGAAGTGGTGTTGAGCACAAATACCACAAACCCCTCGATCTGGCTGCTCAGCAGCTCAAAGCGGATGTGCAAGAAAACCACCAGGTGGTTCTGGATGCGGGTGCCCAGGATGGTGCGGCTGTCGCCCACGTCGATGCTGGGGGGGCTGAGCTGGAATTCGTTGCCCAGCAGGTCGGACAGCGCGGCGATGCAGGCGTTGAGCATGACGTTGCCCACCTCGGTCATCGCATCCTGCTCAATGGCGCTGAGGTCTTCGCCGGGTGCGCTCTGGCCCGCGACGACGCGCACAATCTCCAGACTCTTGTGGCCGGGGAAGATCAGCAGGGCGTCACCGCTGAAGGTGCCGCGAAACGGCTGGCGCACGCCGTACATGGTGCTGCCCACGGCCCCCAGTTGCTGGGCGGCTTCGCTCACGGTGAAGATGCTCACATGGGGCACCGACAGCAGCACTTCGTCGTGCATGAGGGCGCCCATGGCGGCGGCGGCCTTGCCTACGCCGATGTTGAGGATTTCGCTGAGTGCGTCGATTTGTTCGGCATCTAGCTGCACCGTCATGTCAGGCTCCTGCCAGCGCTGCGAGCTGGGCGGCTGCGCTGGCGGTGATGGGCTTGGCGATGAACACCATGCCGGCTTCCTCGATGCGCCCCTGCACGGCGGTCTGCACGTTGGCCGTGACGATAGCGATCGGCACCGTGGGCAGGATCTTGCGCAGTTCCAGCGCGGCCTCCAGGCCGTTCATACCGGCCATGTTGAAGTCCATGGACACGAGGTCCACCGGGCTTTCGCGCACCAGCTGCAGGGCCTCTTCGCCACTGCTGGCATGCACGATGGTCCATTGGGGGTGGGTCTGCAGGATCATGCCCTGCAGAATGAGGCGCGACATGCGGCTGTCGTCAACGATCAATAGGCGCAGGCTCATGGTGTCTAGGACGGTCGGTGGGGTCAAGGTTGTCCGATAGCGGCTTCGTAGGCAAGCACTTTGTTGCGGCCTGTGGCCTTGGCGCGATACAGCGCCTGGTCGGCATCGACCAGCAGGGGCTCAATGCTCGCGTGGTGCGCCGCCATTTCGGCCACACCGATCGAGATGGTAAATGCGAGCGGCTGGCCCTGGGGCGACTCAAGGTTCATCTCCGCCATGGCGCTACGGATGCGTTCGGCCACCACGGCGGCGCTGTCGGCAGTAGCGTGGGGTAGCAGCGCTGCAAATTCTTCGCCCCCCAGGCGGCCCAGCAGGTCGGCGTCGCGCAGGACGTTGCCAATGGCCTGCGCGCAGCTGCGGATGGCCACGTCGCCCATCTGGTGGCCGTGCCGGTCGTTGATGCGTTTGAAGTGGTCGATGTCGATCATGAGCACGGCGCAGGGCTGGCCGTGGCGGCGGCAATGGTCGAACAGTGCGGTGCTGCGCTCCAGGAACGCCCTCCGGTTGAGCAGCCCGCTGAGTGCGTCGCGTGTCGCTAGCTCGCGCAGCTGGCCTTCCAGCGCCTTGTGGGCGCTGATGTCAAAGCCCCACAGCAAGTGCGCCAGCTGCCCCTCCACCTCGATCAGGCGGGCCGACAGCGAGCTCCAGCGGGGCGCGTGTTCGCCAATCAGGGCTTCCATCGCATCGACCTGGCCGTAGCGGTCCAGGGCTTGGGTGAAGCGCTCGCGGGTTTCGGGATCGTGCAGCAGCTCGGGCAGGAACAGGGTCTTTGGCGCAGCCTTGAGTCCCAGGTGTTCGGTGAGCTGGCGGTTGATGAAATGTACGCGCCCGCTTTCGACCTCGGCCAGAACCACGTCGCTGGGGCTGGTGTTCAGTATGAAGCTCAGCAGCGCGCGGCCTTCTTCGATCTTGCGGGTGCGGCTGGCCACCCGCACTTCGAGCTGGCGGTTGGCCAGCGCCAACTGCTGCGAAGCGGCGCGGGCCAGGCGGGTATCGCGCACCAGTTTGCCGGTCAGCAGGGCCGTGCCCAGCAGCAGCCCGCCCAGCACAGCACTGAGCACCAGAAAACGCTGGTAGAGCTGTTGGCGCGCCTGGTTGGCCTCCTGTGCGCTGAAGAGGTGAACGGTGGCGACCACCTTGCGCAGGCGGTCCAGCAAGGGGTCTGACTGCCGCACGATGTCGGCGGTGATAGCGATTGCGGCCTTGGTGTTGCCGTTCTGTGTGGCGAGGGGGGCCAACTTGGTGGACCAGTGCTCCACCAGCGGGCGCAGGTTGTCCAGGTCCTGGGCGGCCTCGGGCAGGGCGTCGCGCAGCTGGGTGCTGACGCGGGGCCCCCGGCCGGAGGTGTCGAGTGTGCTGAGCAGCACTTCCAGCCGTTCATGCAGGTCTTGTGTGCTGGCCTCGCGGGCCCGTACCTTGCGCGCCAGCAGGCTCA
Source organism: Acidovorax sp. HMWF029 (assembly GCF_003060895.1). GTDB lineage: Bacteria > Pseudomonadota > Gammaproteobacteria > Burkholderiales > Burkholderiaceae_C > Acidovorax. The sequence goes on from NZ_QAIH01000021.1 coordinate 3,924, forward strand.
CCCGGGCCAGCTCGTTGTGCACACTGGAGACATACCAAAGGTCGTTCTGCTGATGGGGCTGCGCCAGCACGTGTGTCTGGCGCAGCGTCCACCACAAGGTGGCGGCGGTGGCCAGCGCCATGGCCGCCACCATGGCCAGCAGCCAGTAGGTGGCGTGCTGGCGGGGCTGGCCAGGGAGGGGGGCGTTCGCTGCCAGGCCTGGCAGCGGCTTACCGGAGGGTGACTGCATTGACCTGCCAGATGGATCGGTTGATGTAGTCCTGCCCCTGCAATTGGGGGTGGGTGCCAAACGGGTAGATCAGGATCAGCGGCCCCTTGTCGCGGATGCTGATGCGCTCACCGTCGCGGCTGTACGCCAGGATGGGGTCGAAACGCACGAGGTCGCTCCAGGGGATTTCAATGGCATAGTCGTCCAGCGCTGCCAGCAGGATCTGGCTGTGTTCGCCTCCCCCCAGCTGCTCGACCAGGTGGCGCAGCGAAACACCCCGCCAGCGGTGCTCCCCCCCCAAGCCCAGCCCGTCAGGGAACGTGGCCACGATCTCCTGGGCGGGTAGTTTGGCCAGGCCTTTGAGGTCGCAGGTCTGGGGCGGGCTGCCCTGGGAAGCGCGCAGCTGAAGCACACTGCGGCTTTCGGGGCCGGGACACACCAGGCCCGCATGTGCCCCATGCTGGGCCCAGAGCGCCATCAGGGAAATCAAGGCGGCGCCTGCGCGGGGCAGGACAGCCATGGTTCTGGACATCATCACAACTTTCACGTCTTCCGTTTCCGCCGATGCAAGGGGTCAGTGCTGGTGCGGGTCTTTCACTTTCATCGAAGCCCCGGCCTTGGGGCAGGGGGCGGACACAAGGTAACTATGCAGCGGAAAGCACAAAATTCGGCAGGTCCCAAACGGAAAAACGCCACAAATAGGGAAACTTGACAATTGTTGACGTTGCTTGCGGTATTTTTGGGTGAGCCTTCCGGCCAGCCGAGCGCTTGCGGTCCAAGGTGGCTGCATTTGTTTGCATTCAATCCCCGCTGCCCCCCTGCGGGGCCCGCTCTGCCGCCAAGGTGTCGCGTTGCGGCGCGCCGAGCGCTAGGGATCCTCCGTACGAATCGAGCGGTAAGTGTGCGCTGCGGATCGGGAGGGGCTGCAAGGCGCTGAACGGGAAAAATTGACGCAGCAATAGCCGTAGCTATTGCGAGTATTTGCAACGCCGCAGACCGCCCGAGACCGCAGATGCACACGGCGCGATGATTTGTGCAGAGGATCCCTAGAGGTTGGTGGCTGCGACCACCTCGGACATGTCGGTCAGGCCCTGCAGCGCCTTGTCGATACCGTCCTGGCGCAGGGTACGCATGCCAGCCGCCAGCGCGGAATGACGGATGTCCGAGGCCGGGGCACGGTGGCGGATGTGCTGGCGGATGGCCTCGTCGCTCATCATCAGCTCATGGATACCTAGTCGCCCGTGGTAGCCATGGCCGTCGCATTGTTGGCAGCCCACATGGCGCCACAGTCGCAGTTCGCCCTGTGCCCCACCATACTGCTGGCGCCAGCGCGCGATCTGCGCCTGGCGGCTTTCGGGCGTGTTGCCAGTGCCACTTTCCAGGTACTGCGAGGCCAGGCCCATCAGCGTATCCATGTCGGCGATCTGGGGCGCCCGGCAGGCGGTGCACAGGCGGCGCACCAGGCGCTGTGCCAGGATGGCGAGCAGAGAGTCGGAAAAGTTGAACGGGTCCAGGCCGATTTCGAGCAGGCGTGCAATGCTCTCGGGCGCCGAGTTGGTGTGAAGGGTGGACAGCACCAGGTGTCCGGTGAGCGAGGCCTCGATGGCGATGCGCGAGGTTTCCTCGTCGCGCATCTCGCCGATCATGATCACGTCGGGGTCTGCGCGCAAGAAGGTGCGCATGGCCGCAGCAAATGTCCAGCCGATGCGCGGGTTCACCTGCACTTGGCGCAGGCCCTCCTGGGTGATCTCAATGGGATCTTCGGCCGTCCAGATCTTGCGGCCGGCGGTGTTGATGTCGCGCACCACCGAGTGCAGCGTGGTGGTCTTGCCGCAGCCTGTCGGGCCGCACACCAGCACCAGGCCATAGCTTTTTTGTACCACGGAGCGCAGTGCCGCCAGGTTGGGCTGGCTCAGGCCGATGTTCTCCAGTGGCAGGGGCTTTGCGCCCGCCAGCAGGCGCAGCACAACGTCCTCCAGCCCGCGCGAGGTGGGCACGGTCACCACCCGCAGCTCCACCGGCGGGCCGCCAAAGCGCGCGAAGTCGATCTTGCCGTCCTGGGGCTTGCGGTGCTCGGAGATGTCCATGCTGGCCATGATCTTGATGCGCGCCACCATGGCAAACCGGTAGCGCGCGGGGAGCTCAAGGTAGGGCACCAGATCGCCGTCGATGCGAAGGCGCACGCGCACATTGCGCGGGGCGGGTTCGGTCTCGATATGGATATCGGAGGCGCGGTGGTTGATGGCTTCGTCGATCACCGAGTTGATGAGCCGCACCAGGGTGTTGTCCGACTCGCTGATCACGTCGGCCTGTTCGGCATCGGCGTCCGGCGCGGCACTGCTCAGGTTGGTCAGCAGCTCTTGCGAGGTGGCGCGGGCACCTGCGCTGGCGCTGCCCGGCGCGGCAGGTGCGGTGCGGTAGGCCTTGTGGATGGCTGGCATCAGTGTGCCCGGTGCGGCCTGCAGCGGGATCAGGCGCCGCTGGGTCAGAAAGCGCATCTCGTCCACCAGAACCCGGTCCCAGGGGTCGGCCATGAGCAGCACCAGCGCGTCCTCGCGTGCAATCAGCGGCAACACGGACTCGCGCTCGGCCACGGCGCGGGGGATGAGGGCCAGGGCCGAGGCTTCCGGGGTGATGTCGCCGGGGTGCACCGTGTACTCACCCAGCCAGGTGGCGATGACGTTGCGCAGCTGCTCCTGGGTCAGGGCCCCACGGTCCACCAAGATTTGGCCAATGGGCCGGTACTGCCCGCCGCTACGCTCAAGCTGCTGTGCTTGTAGCCCTTCGGACAGTGCAGGCAGTGTCAGCAGCCCTGCATGCACCAGCGCCTCGCCCAGGTGCCTTGCCTTTCCGACCGTTGGGTGAGGGGTGGAAATCTGCTTCCACAAGGCCTCTGCACTGGGGGGGCGAAAACTGTGAGCGGGTGGAGGTGCGGAGGCGGCGGCTTCGGTCATCGGGTCAGAGGGGCGGTCATAGGTGGAACTCGTAGTCCACAGTGATGGGTGCGTGGTCTGAGAATTTCTCGCCCTTGTAGATGGATTCGGTGCGTGCCAGCGCCGCCAGCGCAGGGGTGGCGAGGTGGTAGTCCAGCCGCCAACCCACGTTGTTGGCATAGGCTTGGCCGCGGTTGCTCCACCAGGTATAGGCGGTGTCGGTCGCAGTGGGTTGTAACTGACGGTACACGTCGATGATGCCGCCACCTTCATCAGTTGTGTGCAACAACTTTGTCATCCAGGCGCGTTCTTCGGGCAAAAAACCACTGTTTTTCTGGTTGCTGCGCCAGTTTTTGAGGTCGATTTGCTGGTGCGCAATGTTGATGTCACCGCACAGGATGAATTCGCGCTCGGCCTTCAGGCGCATGAGATGGGGGTGGAACTCGGCCAGAAAGCGGAACTTGGCCAGCTGGCGTTCCTCGCCCGAGGAGCCGCTTGGGAAGTAGGCGCTGATGATGGACAGCTTGCGGGCAGGCGTGTCAAAGCGCAGTTCCACATAGCGGCCTTCTGCATCGAATTCTTCAGATCCATAGCCAATCACTATGTCGGAAGGCTCGTGCCGGGTGTACACCCCCACACCGGAGTAGCCCTTTTTTTGGGCGAAGTGGAAGTGGCCCTGCAGGTCGGCCAGCCGCTCAAAGCGGTTGGCCATGTCGCTCGCCTGTGCCTTGACTTCCTGCACACAAATACAATCCGGCCGCGTGGCTGCCATCCAGCTTTCCACGCCTTTGCTGGTGGCCGAGCGGATGCCATTGAGATTGAGGCTGGTTAATTTGAACAAGGATTTCCCCATGGTGGATGTTGGCGCGCAAACCTCTGAGCAGGACCAGCTGGCGCAGGATTTTGTCCGTTTTGCCGTTGAATCGGGCGTGCTGCGGTTTGGTGAATTCAAGACCAAGGCCGGGCGCCTGAGCCCCTATTTTTTCAATGCCGGTCTGTTCGACGATGGCCGCAAGATCGGCCGCCTCGCGGAATTCTATGCAAAAGCCCTGCTGGCCAGCGGCATCGAATTCGACATGGTGTTCGGCCCCGCCTACAAAGGCATTCCGCTGGCCGCCACCGTGGCCGTGGAGCTGGCGCGGCTGGGCCGCAACGTGCCTTTTGCCTACAACCGCAAAGAGGCCAAGGACCACGGCGAAGGTGGCACCCTGGTGGGCGCGCCGCTGCAGGGCAGGGTGCTGATCGTGGACGATGTGATGTCGGCCGGTACCGCCGCCCGCGAATCCATCGCCATCATCAAGGCGGCAGGCGCTACGCCCCACGCGGTGGCCATTGCGTTGGACCGCCAGGAAAAAGCCACAGAGAATGGCCAAGACGTAGACCACAGCGCTGTGCAGTACGTGCGCAACCAATTGGGCATGCAGGTGTGCGCCATCGCACGTCTGGCAGACTTATTGCTCTACCTGGAGCAAAACGGGGAGGATGCTATGCGCTTCCACCACGAAAAAGTCCTGGCCTATCGCCAGCGTTATGGCGTCAACGAGGGGTAGAACACTTTGAGCAGCAGTCAATCGGCGTGGATCATGGGCGGGGTCTTGCTGGCCACCCTGGCCGCCGATTTTGCTTGGGCACAGGCGCCAGTTGGAGGTATCTACACCTGTATAGACCGCAATGGCCGACGGTTGACTGCCGACCGCCCCATCCCCGAGTGCCTGGACCGCGAGCAGCGGGAGCTGAGTCCTTCGGGGATCGTGCGTCGGCAGATTGGTCCCTCGCTCACCGAGCAGGAGCGTGCCGCTCAGGAGGCCCAGCAGCGCAAGGACGCTGAAGCGCGTAGCCGTGAACTGGAGGAACGCCGTCGCGAACGCGTGCTTACCACCCGCTACCCCGACAAGGCCAGCCACGATGTCGAGCGCGCAGCCGCTATCCAGATGGTCGATGCGGTGACTGCCACCGCAGAAAAACGCCTCACAGAACTCAAGCAGCAGCACAAGGCGTTTGAGGTGGAGATGGAGTTCTACAAGAAGGACCCCAATAAGGCCCCCATGGCGCTGCGCCGCAAGATCGCGGAGAACGAGGACAGCATGGCGGAGCAGCAGCGCTTCATTGCCGGACAGGACCAGGAAAAACGGCGTGTGCACCAGCGCTTTGACACCGAACTGGCCCAGTTGCGCAAGCTGTGGGAGTCGCAGGGCCTGCCTGCTGCGGCCTCCGGTGTGGCGACAGGAACCCCCGCCACCAGCCGTTAGGCCAGGGGCGCGCCAGACGGCCCAAACGCAAAAGGGGCCGTGAGGCCCCTTTGTGTGGGTGGCTGCTTTCAGCCCGTCAGGCCGTCAGGGGCCATCAGCCTGCAAGCTTGGCGCGCAGCAGTTCGTTCACCTGCGTCGGGTTCGCCTTGCCTTTGCTGGCCTTCATGATTTGGCCCACCAGCGCATTGAACGCCTTGTCCTTGCCCGCGCGGAACTGGGCCACGTTGTCGGCGTTAGCAGCAATCACCTCGTCGATGATCTTCTCCAGCGCGCCGGAGTCGTTCATCTGCTTGAGGCCCTTGGCCTCAATGACGGCATCCACGTCCTTCCCTTCGCCAGTCCACAACGCGTCGAACACCTGCTTGGCCGCGTTGTTGGAGATGGTGCCGTCGGCAATGCGTGTCAGTAGCGCAACCATCTGTCCTGGTTTTACGGGTGCGTCCTCGATGGCAACTTCATCCGAATTGAGTCGCCGCGACAACTCGCCCATGATCCAGTTGCATGCAATTTTTGGCGATACCGGTGCACTGGCCCCCAAGACAACTTGCTGGAAGTAAATCATGGTTGCTTTGCTTTGCGTAAGAGCAGACGCGTCATATTCCGACAGACCGTAGTCTCTGACGTAACGTGCGGCAACAACGCGGGGTAATTCGGCCATCTGCGCGCGCTGTTCCTCGATCCACTGCTCTGAAATATGTAGCGGAGGCAGGTCGGGGTCGGGGAAGTAGCGGTAATCCGCCGCGTCTTCTTTGGTGCGCATGGCGCGCGTCTCGCCCGTGTCGGGGTCGAACAGCACGGTGGCCTGCTGGATGGCGTGGCCGTCTTCGATCTGTTCGATCTGCCAGCGGATCTCGTAGTCGATGGCCTGCTGCATGAACTTGAACGAGTTCAGGTTCTTGATCTCGCGGCGGGTGCCCAGCGGCTGGCCGGGCTTGCGCACCGACACGTTGGCGTCGCAGCGGAAGCTGCCTTCCTGCATGTTGCCGTCGCAGATGCCGATCCACGTGACGATCTTGTGCAGCTCCTTGGCGTAGGCCACGGCTTCTTCGGACGAGCTCATGTCGGGTTCGGTCACGATCTCCAGCAGCGGCGTGCCTGCGCGGTTCAGGTCGATGCCGCTCTGGCCGATGAAGTCCTCGTGCAGCGACTTGCCCGCGTCTTCTTCCAGGTGGGCGCGCACCAGGCGCACGGTCTTCTTTTCGTCGCCCAGAAAGAACGACACCTCGCCGCCTTGTACGACCGGGATCTCGAACTGGCTGATCTGGTAGCCCTTGGGCAGGTCAGGGTAGAAGTAATTTTTGCGCGCAAAAATGCTCTTCTCCGCAATGTGGGAGCCGAGGGCCAGTCCTAATTTGATAGCGCAGGCCACGGCTTCGCGGTTCATCACGGGCAGTGTGCCGGGCAGGGCCAGGTCCACGGCGCAGGCCTGGGTGTTGGGCTCGGCGCCGAAGGCGGTGGCGGCGCGGCTGAAAATTTTGCTCTTGGTAGCGAGCTGGGTGTGGGTCTCGAAGCCGATGACGACTTCATACCCATGGATCAGTTTGGCGGTCATGTCAGAAGCCCTCCGGACGGTGGAGGTGGAAATCGGTGGCTTGCTGCAGGCGGTGCGCAGCGTTCAGAAGGCGGGCTTCCTGGTAGTAGTTGCCCAGCAACTGCAGTCCCACGGGCATGCCGCCCTCGCCAAACCCGGCGGGCACGCTCATGCCTGGCAGGCCAGCCAGCGAGCCGGGCAGGGTGAAGATGTCGGCCAGGTAGTCGGCCAGCGGGTCGTTGCCGTGGTCGCCCAGCTTCCAGGCCACCGTGGGGGCCACGGGGCCGGCGATGACATCGCATTCCTTGAACGCGTTCTGGAAGTCGTCGGCGATCATGCGGCGAATCTTCTGTGCCTGCAGGTAGTAGGCGTCGTAGTAGCCGTGGCTCAGCACATAGGCGCCGATCATGATGCGGCGCTTGACCTCGTCGCCAAAACCTTCGGCGCGGGTCTTCTTGTACATGTCCACCAGGTCGGTGTAGTCCTTGGCGCGGTGGCCGAACTTCACGCCGTCAAAGCGGGAGAGGTTGGACGACGCCTCAGCCGGGGCAATGATGTAGTAGACCGGGATGGACAGCTGTGTGCGCGGCAGGCTGATGGGTACGAGCTTGGCACCGAGCTTTTCGTATTCCTTGAGGGCACCGTCCACGGCAGCGCGCACATCAGGCGCCAGGCCTTCGCCAAAGAACTCGGCGGGGATGCCGATGCGCAGGCCCTCAATGCTGTCGTTCAGGTGGGCGCTGAAGTTTTCGGCTGGCACATCCAGGCTGGTCGAGTCGCGGTCCGGGTCGGGGCCGCACATGGCGGACAGCAGCAGCGCGCAGTCTTCGGCGCTGCGGGCCATGGGGCCTGCTTGGTCGAGGCTGGAGGCAAACGCGATCATCCCGTAGCGGCTGGCGCGGCCATAGGTGGGCTTGATGCCGGTGATGCCGCAGAACGAGGCGGGCTGGCGGATGGAGCCGCCCGTGTCGGTGCCGGTGACGGCGGGGGCCAGGCGTGCGGCCACGGCCACGGCGCTGCCGCCGGACGAGCCTCCGGGGATGCGGTCGGTGGCCCAGGGGTTGCGCACGGGGGCCGGGGCGTCAAAGCCCACGGGGGCGACGGCGGAGTTCTCGTTGGCCGAGCCCATGGCGAACTCGTCGCAGTTGAGCTTGCCCAGCGTCACGGCGCCCGCGTCGGCCAGCTTGGTGACCACGGTGGCATCAAAGGGCGACTGGTAGCCCGCGAGCATCTTCGAGCCTGCGGTGCTGGGGAAATCCTTGGTGACAAAGATGTCCTTGTGCGCAATCGGCACGCCCGCCAGGGGGCCTGCGGTGCCTGCGGCAATGGCGGCGTCTTGGGCGCGGGCCTGGGCCAGGGTGATCTCGGGGTTCACGGCCACGTAGGCGCCCAGGTTCTGGTGGGCCTGTGCGCGGGCGAGGAAATGCCGGGCGGCCTCGACGGCCGAGACGCGGCGTTCGCGCAGCTCGGTGGCCAGCTGGGCTACGCCCAGGTCATGCAATGCGGTGGAAGTCATGCGGCGGGGCTCTTACTCGATCACTTTGGGCACGAGGAACAGGCCTCGTTCGACGGCGGGGGCGCTTTGCTGGTTGGCTTCACGCTGGTTGGGCTCGCTGGCCAGGTCTTCGCGCAGGCGCAGCTGTACGTCCTGGATGGCGGCCACGGGGTGGGCCAAGGGCGTGACGCCCGAGGTATCCACAGCCCGCATCTGTTCCACGATGTCAAAAAAGCCGTTGAGCTGCGTGAGCATGCGCTCACTTTCTGAGGGTGTCAGCTCAAGCCGCGCCAAGTTGGCAATGCGGCCGATGTCCTGGGGGGTCAGTGCCATAGGGAGGAGAATCTAGAGAAACCAGAAGTAAAGCTGTGATCCGGGGCTCGCCGGAGGGAGTTATTCACAGGGGATGGGGTATTATCCCGGCTTTGCCGCAAAGCTCCCGGAATGGGAGTCAATTGCGTGAAAAAAGCCAATAAACACCCCTGAAATACCTGGCGATGGCAGGCCGACGCGCATGCCGTGCCCGAGAGGACTTTTGAATGTTCGGAGCTTTCCGTCGGTACTTCTCCACCGACCTTGCCATTGACCTTGGCACAGCCAACACCCTTATCTTCGCGCGCGACAAGGGCATCGTCCTCGACGAACCTTCCGTCGTCGCCATCCGCCACGAAGGTGGCCCCCACGGTAAAAAAGTCATCCAGGCTGTAGGCCACGAGGCCAAGGCCATGTTGGGCAAGGTGCCCGGCAACATCGAAGCCATCCGCCCGATGAAGGACGGTGTGATCGCCGACTTCGTGATCACCGAGCAGATGATCAAGCAGTTCATCAAGATGGTGCACCCGCGCACGCTGTTCACCCCCAGCCCGCGCATCATCATCTGCGTGCCCTGCGGCTCCACCCAGGTCGAGCGCCGCGCCATCAAGGACGCGGCCGAGGCAGCGGGCGCCACAGCGGTCTACCTGATCGAAGAACCCATGGCAGCTGGTATTGGCGCCGGTCTGCCGGTTTCGGAGGCTTCGGGCTCCATGGTGGTGGACATCGGTGGCGGCACCACCGAAGTGGGCGTGATCTCGCTGGGCGGCATGGTCTACAAGGGCAGCGTCCGCGTCGGTGGCGACAAGTTCGACGAGGCCATCATCAGCTACATCCGCCGCAACTACGGCATGCTGATCGGCGAGCCCACGGCAGAAGCCATCAAGAAGAACATCGGCTCCGCCTTCCCCGGCTCCGAAGTGCGCGAGATGGAAGTCAAGGGCCGCAACCTGTCCGAAGGCGTGCCACGCAGCTTCACCATTTCTTCCAACGAAGTGCTGGAAGCCCTGACCGACCCGCTCAATCAGATCGTCTCGGCCGTGAAGAACGCGCTGGAACAAACCCCCCCCGAGCTGGGCGCCGACATTGCTGACCGCGGCATGATGCTGACGGGCGGCGGCGCGCTGCTGCGCGACCTGGACCGCCTGCTGGCCGAAGAAACTGGCCTGCCCGTGCTGGTGGCCGAAGACCCGCTGACCTGTGTGGTGCGCGGTTGCGGTATTGCGCTGGAGCGCATGGACCGCCTGGGCAGCATCTTTACCAGCGAGTAATTCGGGGATGCCTGTCATGCCACAGGCACGCGACCACTTCACTGACCGCATGCGCCGCACATGCCACTGGGTACTTTAGAGCGCAGCGCTCCTCCTTTCTTCAAACAGGGCCCTTCGGCCCTGTCGCGTTTGGCCGTGTTCAGTGCGCTGGCGCTGTTCCTCATGGTGGCTGACGCGCGCTTCCATCTCACCGACCCGCTGCGCAAGGTCGTGGCCACCGTGCTCTACCCGGTGCAGTGGATCATGCTCAAGCCGGTGGAATTTGCCAGCCAGGGCTCCGGCTATTTCCAGTCGCTGCAGACCGCGCAGCAAGACCTGGACGCCGCCCGCAAGACGATGACCCAGATGGGCCAGCGTGCCAACCAGGCCGATCAGCTGGCCCTGGAAAACGGTCGCCTGCGCAAATTGCTGGAGCTTCGCGACCGGCTGCAGACCCCGGCCCAGGCGGCAGAGGTGATCTATGACACGGCCGACCCTTACACCCGCCGCGTGGTGCTGGACAGGGGCCAGTTGGGCGGCGTGGAACTGGGCGCACCCGTCATGGACGAGGCCGGGGTGCTGGGCCAGGTGACGCGGGTGTTTCCGCTGGTGAGCGAGGTCACCCTGCTGGTGGACCGCGACCAGGCGATCCCTGTGTTGAACATCCGCACCGGCGTGCGGGGTGTGGCCTACGGCGACCCCGTCGCAGGGCACGGCGGTGGCATGGAGCTGCGCTTCATGCCCGCCAATGCCGACATCCGCGAAGACGACTTGCTGACCACCAGCGGCGTGGACGGTCTCTACCCCCCGGGCCTGCCCGTGGCGCGCGTGGTACGGGTGGAGCGCCGTGCCGACTCGGCGTTTGCCCGCATCTACTGCGCGCCCCTGGCCCAGGTGCAGGGCGCACGCCATGTCGTGGTGCTCAAGCCGCTGGCCGAGCACGAGCTGCAGCGCCCCGAACCGGCGCACCCGGTGCCTTCGAACAAACGCGGAGGCCGCAAGTGAGCCGCCGCACCCCCACCCCAAGATGAAAGGACACGCGCCATGATCATGCCGCGCGGTGAGCCGCTGCTGATGCCGGTGAACCCGGTGTTCATGTGGTTCAGCCTGGTCGCGGGCCTGGCCATCAACATGCTGCCGCTGGGCCGCATCGTCTGGACGCCTGACCTGCTCATGGTGCTGCTGGTCTTCTGGGGTGTGCACCAGCCGCTGCGCATTGGCATGGGCGCGGCCTTTGTGCTGGGCCTGTGCATGGACGTGAGCCAGTCGGCGCTGCTGGGCCAGCATGCGCTGTCGTACACCGTGTTGTCGTTTGGTGCTATTGCCATCCACCGCCGCCTGCTGTGGTTCAGCGTGCCGTCGCAGGCGCTGCAGGTGTTTCCGCTGTTTGCGCTGGCCCATGCCGTAGAGCTGTTGCTGCGCATGGCGGCGGGCGGAATTTTTCCGGGGTTGTGGAGCCTGCTGGCGCCGCTGATCGAGGCGCTGCTCTGGCCCCTGGCCAGCTGGGTGCTGCTGGCGCCCCAGCGCCGCCCGCCCGATAGCGACCAGAACCGGCCGTTGTGAGCATGACGCAACACCCCCCTGAGGCCCTGCGGGCCTTCCCCCCGCTCTCGCATTGCTGCGCAATGCGGGCAGGGGGACGCCGCCAGCGCGGCGGGGCGGCCCTTGCGCGGCTGCCCTCGCCTGAGCTGCGCCAGTTGCATGGGCTGCGGGTGGCGCATAGCGGAGTGGACAACTGACATGACCGAACTGCGCAGCAGCGAAGCCGACGCATCGCGTTTTCGCCTGCGGGCCGTGGTGGTGGGCCTGGTGGTGTTTGCCGCGTTCTGCCTGGTGGTGGCCCGGCTGATTTTTCTTCAGGTGGTGCGCCACGACGACCTCGCGGCCCAGGCCGAGAGCAACCGCACTGCGGTCGCGCCCATCGTGCCCAACCGGGGCCTGATCCTGGACCGCAATGGGGTGGTGCTGGCGACTAACTATTCGGCCTATACGCTGGAGATCACGCCGTCGCGGGCGGGTGTGCTGGATGAAACCATCGACGCGCTGTCCAAGGTGGTGGATATCCAGAGCCGGGACCGCCGGCGTTTCAAGCGGCTCATGGACGAGTCGCGCAACTTTGAATCCCTGCCCATTCGCACCCGCCTGACCGACCAGGAGGTGGCGCGCTTCACCGCCCAGCGCTACCGCTTTCCGGGGGTGGACATCAAGGCGCGGCTGTTCCGCAACTACCCGCTGGGCGATGTGGGGGCGCACGCCATTGGCTACATCGGCCGCATCAACCAGGCCGAGAAGGCGCGCATCCAGGACTCGGAGGACGAAGCCAACTACCGGGGCACGGAATACATCGGCAAGCTCGGTGTGGAGCAGAGCTTCGAGGCGGCGCTGCACGGCGTGACCGGCTTCGAGCAGATGGAGACATCGGCGGGCGGGCGGGCTGTGCGCAAGCTGTCCAGCCATGCGGCCACTCCGGGTGACAGTGTGATGCTGTCCATCGACGTCAAGCTGCAAAAGCTCATTGAAGAGCTGTATGGCAGCCGCCGGGGCGCGCTGGTGGCCATCGACCCGCGCAACGGCGAGATCCTGGCCCTGGTGAGCAAGCCCACTTTCGATCCCAACCTGTTCGTCGAGGGCATCGATGCGGAAAACTGGGCTGCACTCAACGAGTCCATCGACAAGCCGCTGCTCAACCGCGCCCTGCGGGGCACCTACCCGC